>JAYUUK010000286.1:0-3885 GCA_043754595.1 Roseiflexaceae bacterium
GATCGGTTACGGATCGCAGGCGTTCACGCACCTCGTCATCGAGCGCGATGGCGACGCCCCGTTCTGGCGCGACCCTAGCTCACCGTACGTGGCTCCACACCCACAGGTAGCTAAGCTGCTGATCGGTGCCGGCGTGTATCTGGCAAACGGCCACGCTGTGCCAGTATTGGCCTACGACTGGCGCCAGCCGTTTGCATGGAACGCCGCGCGCGGCCTCACACTCCCCATTCCGAGTATTGTCGCAGGGCGACTTTCCCCGGCGATATGCGGCCTACTGTGCGCAGCGACTCTCGCTTGGATCGGCATCCAACATGGCGGCGTGCCCCTCGGTATCTTTGCCAGCGGCAGCGCCATCGGCGGCGGGTTGCTGATAGACGCATCGCGCCGAGCGCTGATCGATATGCCTGCGCTGTTCTTTGGTCTGCTCGCGCTCGCCTGTACGATGGCAGCCATCGGAGCGCTGCCGAACGCGCGGATGGCAGTATGGTGGGCTGCTGCGGCAGGTCTCGCAAGCGGGCTCGCGGTCTCCTCAAAGATTAACTACGTGCTCTTCTCGCTCGCCTGTTTCGCGGCTCTCGCGCTCACGTACCGCACAGCTGAGACGCGCCGTGTCACCTATGCCTGCCTAGGGCTGCTCATCTGGGGGAGCTGTATCGTCTTTGTGGTCAGCAATCTATCCTTGTACGGCAACCCCGCCCATGGTATCTGGCGGATGCTCAGTTTTTTGCGCGAGGTGCAGCAGACCCCCTAGGAGCCGACGCAGACGCTCGCACTGCGGCTGCAAGCGATGTGGTGGGGTATCGCGCGGTTTGGGACGCTGCATAACCTTGGTTTTCCAGGCGACCGCCTGTTACTGTTGGTTGGCGTGGTAGCCTCGATCAACGACGTGCGCCGCGCACGGTGGCCGCTCCCACTCGCGCTCACCGTCCTTGTGGTAGGCATGATGTTCACGCTGCCAGCCAGTGTGAGCCGCTATATGCTGCCACTTGTGCCGGTCTACGCCCTCCTACAGGCCAGGGGCCTTCTCTGGCTCATCACACAGGGGAGACAGCTGATCGCCCGGTGCCGGCGGGTCGCGCCCTTCGAGATGTAGTATGATAGCGAACACACTCGCCGACATCACGAAGGATAGCGATCCCCATGATCGATATAGCCACCAACCCGCTGCGCGCCGGTCTGCGCATGCAGCGCACGCCATCGCCGTGCACCATGGTCATCTTCGGTGCCACCGGCGATCTCACCAGCCGCAAGCTCGTCCCGGCGCTCTATAATCTCCAGCGCGATCGGCTGCTGCCCCACGGCTTCAGCGTCGTCGGGTTTGCGCGGCGGGACTGGAGCGACGATTTCTTCCGCCAGACGATGCACGACGCCACCGAGAAATTTTCGCGCACCGGGCTGGAGGCCGAGCTGTGGGGCAGCTTCGCCGATGGGATCTCCTACGTCCGCGCCCCGTTCGACGACCCGTCTGGCTACAGCGCGCTGCGCGAGCGGCTCGAAGCCCTAGATGCCAGCCGCAGCACCGGCGGCAACCGGCTGTTCTATCTCTCCACCCCGCCCGAAAGCTACGAGACGATCATCAGGCAGCTCGGCGCTGCCGGGCTCAACAAGCCAGTGGCCGGCGGCTGGACTCGGATCATCATCGAGAAGCCGTTCGGCCACGATCTGGACAGCGCCCGCGCGCTCAACGACATCGTCCACCAGGTTTTTGACGAGAACCAGGTGTACCGTATTGACCACTACCTCGGCAAGGAGACCGTCCAGAATATTCTGGTGTTTCGCTTTGCCAACGGCATCTTCGAGCCGCTATGGAACCGGCGCTACGTCGACCACGTGCAGATCACGGTGGCCGAGAGCGTTGGGGTGGAGGGGCGCGGCAACTACTACGAGCAGGCCGGCGCGCTGCGCGATATGGTGCAGAACCACCTGATGCAGCTGCTGACGCTGACCGCCATGGAGCCGCCAACATCGTACAACGCCGACGCGGTGCGCGACGAGAAGGTCAAGGTACTGCGCGCCATCCGGCCGTACACGCCGGAGCAGGTGGCCAGCAACACGCTGCGGGCGCAGTACGCTGCCGGAACGGTGGGCGGCGAGGACGCGCCGGCCTACATCCAGGAGCCGGGGGTGGCGGCGCGCTCGCGCACCGAGACCTACGTGGCGCTCAAGTTTGTGATCGAGAACTGGCGCTGGGCCGGCGTGCCGTTCTACCTGCGCACCGCCAAGCGGCTGCCCAAGCGGGTCAGCGAGATCGCCATCCAGTTCAGGATGCCGCCGCTGATGCTGTTCGACACCAACCAGCTCGGCGGGATCGAGCCGAACGTGCTGGCGATGAAGATCCAGCCGGACGAGGGCATCTCGCTGCGGGTGGACTCGAAGGTGCCCGGGCAGACAACCCAGATCCGGCCGGTGACGATGGACTTTCGCTATAACGCCAGCTTCGGCGTGGAGAGCCCCGAGGCCTACGAGCGGCTGCTGCTCGACGCGATGCTCGGCGACAGCACACTGTTCACCCGCTCGGACGAGGTGGACGCCTCCTGGAGCCTGATCACGCCCATCCATCAGGCGTGGGCCACCCAGGACGACGGGCCGCTGCCGCAGTACGAGTCCGGCTCGTGGGGGCCGCGCGAGGCCGATACCTTCATCGGGCAGATCGGGGCCAAGTGGCGGCGGCTCTAAGTTGGATATCTACTACACCGACCAGTTCGTGCTGCCGCTGCCGCCCGGCCACCGCTTCCCGATGAACAAGTACTGGCTGCTGCGCGAGCGGGTGGCGGCCGCCGCGCTCGGCACGATGCGGCAGCCTGATCCAGCCAGCGACGCGCAGATCCTGCGCGCCCACGATGCGGACTACCTGGAGCGCATGGTCGGCGGGCGCATGACCGAAAAAGAGATGCGGCGGATCGGCTTCCCCTGGAGCGAGCAGATGGTCGAGCGCTCGCGCCGCGCATCTGGGGCGACGATCGGTGCATGTCGCTCGGCGCTGGCCGGGGCCGGTGTGGCCGTGAATCTGGCCGGCGGCACCCACCACGCCTACGCCGACCACGGCGAGGGCTACTGTGTCTTCAACGACTCGGTCATCGCGACGCGCGCCATGCAGGACGAGCGCCTGGCGCGGCGCATCGTCGTCATCGATCTGGACGTCCACCAGGGCAACGGCACGGCGGCGATTTGTGCCAGCGACGAGACGATCTTCACGTTCTCCATGCACGGGGCGAAGAATTTCCCATTCCACAAGGAGCGGAGCGATCTGGACATCGCGCTGCCGACCGACACCGGCGATGAGGCGTACCTCGCCGCGCTGGACGACGGGCTGGCCGAGGCGATCGAGCGATCGCGCGCCGATCTGGCGATCTATCTGGCTGGCGCAGACGCCCACGAGAACGACCGGCTCGGCAAACTCAAGCTGACCAAGGCCGGGATCGGCGCGCGCGACCGGATGGTGTTCGCGGCGTGCTACGCGGCCGGGCTGCCAGTGGCGGTGACCATGGCCGGCGGCTATGGCCGCGACATCGCCGTCACGGTGGACGTGCAGTTCCAGACCGTGGTGCTGGCGGCGGAGCTGGCCGGGCCGATCGTCCACAGGTAGACACAGACACCGAGCGGCCGGGCAGGTTGTCCACAGATAGCCACAGATACCGGGCAGCCGGGCCGATTGTCCGACAATCTGTGCGAATGGGCGCGAATGCCTGGCTGCCGGGCAGCTGCGCCAGCGCTGCCTGCCGATCGCCAGCGATGCCCAGCTGCCGGCAGCTTCCCCATGGATGCCTGTTGGTGCCGCACGCCAATGGGACACATACACTCATCGCTACGGCTTGGACGCCGGGTTGGGGTAGGGTGGGGGCACGATGCCGGGGGTATCGTTGGGGGCGACGATCGTCGGCTGGA
>JAYUUK010000287.1:0-11787 GCA_043754595.1 Roseiflexaceae bacterium
TTGAGCCGCCAGACCAGCGGGAAGTTCGGGTCCATGATCCAGTCCTGGAGGTAGACCGCGCGCCAGTGGTAGATCTTCCCCAGCCGGCCGCTTTCGATCAGCTGCTTGGCGAGCTGCACCGCCGGGACGCGCCGGTAGTTGAAGTTGACCATGCCGACCACGCCGGCCTGCTTGACTGCATCGACCATCTGCCGCGCCTCGGCAAGCGTGTTGGCCAGCGGTTTTTCGCAGAAGATGTGCTTGCCATGCTTGGCGGCCTCGATCGCGATAGTGGCGTGGCTATCGCCGGGGGTCGAGATATCGATCAGGCCGATGTCGTCGCGCGCCACGAGCTTGCGCCAGTCGGTCTCGTAGCCCTCCCAGCCAAACTGGTGCGCCGCCGCCTTGACCGCCTCCTCGTCGCGGCCGCAGATCGCCTTCATCTCCGGCCGCAGCGCCAGATCGGGAAAGAACGCCGCCACCTGCCGATACGCGTTCGAGTGGGACTTGCCCATGAACTTGTAGCCAACCAGCCCAACACCGATAGAATTGGTCATGCCATAGCCTCCAGAGCTCAGCGGAGTACGACTTTGTATGTGTCTGACGCGGCGATGAGCATACCGCAGCGCTAGATGGCTGTCAACCGCGCGCCCAGAAGGTTGCGGCCGTAGGGCAGGGGCGAAGCACGCACCACCAGGGCTCATGCCATCTCATGATCGTCTCGGCGCTCGTTTCGCCCGTACAGGCCATGGCGTGGCGTGGATCGCGGGCGAAAGGATATATCCCGGCCATACGTAGGGGCGAAGCGCGCACCGCCAGGGCTCATGCCATCTCACGATCGTCTCGGCGCTCGTTTCGCCCGTACAGGGCCTCAATCCAGGCATGCTTTCGCGGCAGCGTGGGTCTATCCTGTAGAATGGCGCAGATGGTGACGCCAGCAGCCAGGAGCACGGGGATGGACGAGTTAAGCAGGCTGGTCGAGCGAGCGCAGCGCGGCGATGTCGCGGCGTTCGAGCAGATCGTCCGCAGCTTTCAGCGCATGGCGGTGGCGTACAGCTACGCCCAGCTCGGCGACCGACACCTCGCCGAGGATGTGGCGCAGGAGGCGTTCACCGAGGCGTTTTTCGCCCTGCCAGCTCTACGCGAGCCGCTGGCGTTTGCCGGGTGGCTCAGGCGGATTATCTTCAAACACTGCGACCGGATCACGCGCCGCAGACGCGCGCCGACGGTGCCGCTCGCTGCCGCCGCGCTCGTCGCAGCGCAGATCAGCGAGCCGGCGCAGGCGGCGGAGAATCGCGAGCTCCGCGCCGAGATCGCCGCAGCCATCGGCGCGCTGCCCGAGCACGAGCGGGTGGTCACCGCGCTGTTCTACATCGGCGAGTACTCGCAGCAGGAGATCGCCGCATTTCTCGAAGTATCGATCAACGCCGTGCGCAAGCGGCTCCAATCCGCGCGCGGTAAACTGAAGGAGCGAATGATGCACCATGTTCAGACAGCCCTCCACGATCAGGGAGCGTCGCTTGACGAGCGCTTCGCGCAGACCGTGACCATCGCGATCGAGGCGGTCAAGGCTGGCGATGTCGCGGCGCTGCGACGCCTGCTCAGCGCGAGCCCGGATCTGGTGCAGGCGCGCTCGGCGGATGGCCGCTCGCTGCTCGGCCACCTGACCGACTACCCCGCCAATATTCAGGGCGGCATCGAGCTGGTTCGCGAGCTGGTGGCGGCTGGCGCGTCGGTGGATGCGCTGGCGCTCGATGGGGCGCTAGGCGAGACGCCGCTGCAGTGGGCGGTGAGCGCCAACGATGTGGCGGTGGCGGCGGCGCTGCTGGACGCCGGCGCTGCGGTGGATGGCGTGGGCGGCGACCGGCGGCCGCTGGCGCAGGCGCTGTTCTATCGGCAGCGCGAGGCGGCCGACCTGCTGGTCGATCGCGGCGCGCAGATCGATCTGGAGTTTGCGTCCGGTCTCGGGCAGCTGGATATCATCGAGCGCTGCTTCGACGCCGATGGGCGGCTGAACGAGCTGGCCGGCGCGCATCATCAGCCGATCAATACCGCCATCCCGCCCGAATCCGCCGCGCCGCAGGCCGAGCTCCTGGCGCAGGCGCTGGTCTACGCCGCCATCAACGGGCAGGTCGAGGCGGCGGCGCTGCTCCTGGCGCGCGGCGCCCCGATCGACGCGCTGCCGAGCGGCTTCGACATTCGCATGACCGCGCTGCACTGGGCGGTCATGCATCGGCAGGCGGCCATGGTCACATTTCTGGCAGCGCAGGGGGCAGATCTCGCGGTGCGCGACCCGCAGTACGATGCGACGCCGCTCGGCTGGGCGCGCTACCATCACATCGACGCCATCGCCGAGCTGCTATCCCAGCACGGCGCGCGCGCGTGAGCCGTGCGGCATCGCTACTCGTGCGCGGCGGCCGTCTCCTGCTCGGTGATCTGGCTGCCGATCAGCAGCCCCACGGCGATCGCCGCGACGCCGACGATGGCGGTGAGCTGTATGCCGCCGCTGAGATACACCGGCTGCGCCACCTGCGAGCCGATCATCCGCCCGATGCCGTTGGTGGCCACCACCGTGGCCAGCATCGTCCCGCGCGCTAGCGGCAGCACGCCCGAGGTCAGCGGGATACTCGCCACGATCGCGAGCTCGAAGCAGACGTAGTACAAAAACAGCGCGGGGATCAGCAGCGCCCAATTCCCGGCCGCCAGCGGCAGCAGCGCAAGCGCCAGTCCGGTGAGCGCGAAGCCGCCGAGCGTTGCTCGCCGCTTGCCGATCTTGTCCACAAAAAATGCCACGCCCACCGAGCCGACCAGCTCGGCCGCGCCGGCCAGCGCCACCACCTGCCCGAGCTGCCCCTCGTCGGCACCGAGCGTCTCCTTGAGCCACTGCGCCTGCACCACGCCGAAGACATCGTAGGCGAACATCACGCACAGCATCAGCCCGATCAGCACCAGCGCCGGCCGGCTGCTCAGCTGTCCCCACGCCATGCGCTGGCCACTGGTGCGATGCGCGCCGGATCCAGCTGGCAGCCCGATCGAGACTAGCGCCAGCGAGAGCGCCCCGGCCAGCGTCAGCGCCCAGAACGCAGGCGCGCTGCTTCTGGTGCTATTCACCAGCAGCATCAGCGGCGCGACGCCGATGATCGCCGCGCCGGCCCACGCCACCTCGAAGATTCCAAGCGCCCTGCCGCGCTGCGCGTACGATGTCCTGGCGCTGATCGATGACTGCGCCGCCGGCAGGTAGAGCGCCATGGCCAGCCCGATCAAGATGTAGCCGATGAAGAAGACCGCGAAGCTGCCGGCCACGGCGCATACGAGCGCGCCGATGCACAGCAGGACCAGCCCGAGCTGCATCGTCCAGCGCGCGCCGCGTCGATCCGCCAGCGTCCCACCGAACAGGCTCGCTAGCGACGCCAGCAGCTGCACCGTGACCAGCGCGCTGACGATCGGCAAGCTGGTATTGAACTGCTGGGCGAGCAGCGGCAGGAGTGGGTAGAGAATACGAAATGCGGTGGTCAGGCTGAGGCGGGCAATAGTGATGATCGCCAGATCACGCGGGCGGAGCTGTGTTTCCAAGGTCGTCCTCGATCTGTCGGATCTGGCGCTCGGCCTCCTCGCGCCAGCTGGAGTCTGGAGCCAGCGCCACAAACTGGTTCAGGTCGGCGAGCGCGGCGCGGCCATCGCCGTGGAAGCGCTGGATAAGCCCGCGCTGCAGGTAGCTGTCCGGCCACTCCGGCGCGATCGCGATCGCCCGCGTCAGGTCGCGGATGGCCTCGGCGTGCTCGTGCAGCTCGCGCGAGCGCAGCTCGCCGCGCCGGTAGTAGGCGGCGCTGAACCCCGGCCAGACCCGCGCCGCCCGGCTGTACGATGCGACGGCCCAGCGGAACAGGCCGACCTCGTGGGTGCGCAGCCCCCAGTAGGAGAGGCTCGCGCCCCAGAGAAACCAGAAATAGGCCAGCCAGCGCCGCCAGGCCGCCGGCTCGGGTTCGCTTGCGGTCATCGAATGCGTCCTCTCGATACTGCGGCTCACTGCGCCGGCGCAGACGCCGCCCACGCCAGCATCGCCCGCACCGCCCGCTGGTGATACGGCGCGTAGAACCCGGTCTGCTCCACCGTCACCCCAGGCGGGATGGCGCTATCGAAGCTGAAGCCCACCAGCGCCGCAGCGTCCTCGCCTGCGGCCGGCTGTGCGGCAACCCCGGCGGACAGCGCGCTGCGGCAAGCGCGCTCCATCGCATCGAAGTAGGCGATGTTCTCGCCCATCACCCGCGGCCCGGCGCTCGTCGGCGCGTGGCAGTAGAGCGCGGTCTGCGCATCGAGCGCGGCCAGCTTGGCAAGCGAGCCCCGCAGCTCCGGCAGCGTCGCGGCGTCGTTCACCAGCGGGAACGGCAGCTCGGCCGCGTCCGCCGGGAACAGCGCGCGGATCTCGGGGATCCAGACAGCGATCTGGTCGGGGGCGTGGCCGGGCGTCGGCAGCAGCTGGAGTGTCAGGTCGCCGCCGTCAATCGTCAGCTCGCCGTCGAAGGTGACATCCGGCGGGATGAGCCGCACCTCGCCGTAGACCTCCGGCTCGTCAGCGGTGCGGGCGGCGAGATCATCGGCGGACGCCGCAGCGCGCAGCAGGGCGGCGCAGCGGCGCGTCCCGATGATCGGCGATGGGAACGCCGCACCAGTCCCGCCAAAGACCTGGTTGCCCCAGGCGTGGTCGTAGTGGCTGTGGGTGTTGACCACCAGCAGCCGTCTGCCGCTGAGGTGCGGCCAGGCGATATCCAGCAACGCAGCGGCGGTCTCGGCGTTGATCAGCGTGTCCAGCAACACCACATAGCGCTCGGTGACGATCAGGAATACGTCCACCAGCGCGCCGAAGCGGCAGACCAGGATGCGCTCGTCCCAGCCGGCGTTGGGGATCAGGATTGGACTATCAGGCATTGGCCCCTCGCAGTTTGTCCACAGATAGCTACAGATAGCTGGACAGGTTGTCCGCTAGTCTACGCTCATCTACGCTAATCTTCCGGGCAGCTTCTTACTCCTTACCTACTTACTCCTTCCTTCCCTCCCCGGCAGCGCATTGGCCCTGGCGATGATGCCGTAGAGCGCGCCAGAGGGCCGTAGCCGCCGCTCGCCGGTGCGCTCGTCCATGGCGTACAGCCCGAAGCGCATTTCCCAGCCCTCGGCCCACTCAAAGTTATCCACCAGGCTCCAGAGGAACACGCCGCGCACATCGACGCCGTCGGCGATGGCGCGATGGACGCCGGCGAGGTGGTTGAGGATGAAGCGCGGGCGGCGGGTGTCGGCGGCGTCCGGAAGGCCGGTCTCTGTGATATAGATCGGCAGCTTGAGCCGCGCGTAGACCCGCTTCAGGCTGCGGTAGATGCCATCGGGGTAGATCTCGCCGAACGGCATACCGGAGAGGCCAAGATCGCTGACCTCGAACTGCGGCGGCGTGAAGCGCCGGCCGAACAGCTCGCGCGGCGAGCGCACCGCAAACGCCACGTGGTCGCGGCTGTAATAGTTCATGCCAAAGAAGTCGCAGCTGTTCTCCAGCGCACGCAGCACCAGCCCGTTGAAGACGTAGTCGTAGAGCAGCGCGATCGCCACATCGCGCTTCGATGGCGAGGCCGGGTCGATGATGCGCTTGTGGTGGACGATTCCGACGCGGTGGGCCGGGTGGGCGCGGTGGACGATATCGGCGGCGAGCGCGTGGCCGCGCATCAGGTTGAGGAACACCCGCCAGCCGGCGCGCACGTTCATTTTCCCCGGCGGAAACTGCCCGAGTATATAGCCCATGGCCACGTAGACCGTCGGCTCGTTGACGGTACACCACAGGTTGCACAGGTCGCCGAGCTGCTCGACGATGTGGCGCACGAAGCGGGCGAAGCGCAGCGGCGTGTCGGGGTTGCCCCACTCGCCGGCGCGCTGGAGCCAGAGCGGGTTGGTGAAGTGGTGCAGCGTCACCATCGGCGTCATGCCGCGCGCCCGGATCGCCTCGATGATCTCGCGGTAGCGGGCGATGGCGGCGGGGTCGAAGACGCCGTCGCTCGGCTCGATCCGGCTCCACTCGACCGACATGCGGTGGGCGTTGGTGCCGAGCGCCGCCGCCCGGTCCAAGTCGGCCTCGGCGCCTGTCCACCAGCCGCAGGCGTCGCCGGAGACATCGCCGTGCCAGATCTTGCCCTGCTGCTCCCACTCCCACCACTGATTGTTGGTATTGTGCCCCTCGACCTGGTGCGAGCTGGTGGCGGTGCCCCAGAGAAATCCCGGCGGGAAGCGGAGCGGCTCGGCAATGCTCATAGTTCTCATCTCGTACGCTACGGCAGTCGCCGCGTCTGCGATCGCCCGCCGAGTATACTCGATTCTCGCCAGGGCTGCTCGCGCCGCCGCGATGAAGATGCGCGGCGTTTGACAAACTGCACCCGATCCGGCATACTCGCTACACCGATTTCCCAAACGCGCCAGCGGGCGGAGCACAAGGAGTACCCCGATAATTAAGACTTCGCCCCAGCCCGCTCCGCGCGCGATGGCCTCCCGCACGCTGCTCCACGCCGCTGCCATCGCGGGTGTTGGCAGCAGCCTAACCAACAGCCTCATCTATCTGCTTGGCACCATGATCGGCCACGTGACCGTCACGCTCGTAGAGGTGCTGATCTTCAGTCTCATCGGGGTCGTCGGGGGCGCTGGCCTCTATGCGCTGCTGCGCCGCGTGAGTCGCCGCCCCAACCGCCTGCTGCTCATCATCGGCGCGGCCGTCCTTGTGCTCTATGCCGGCGGCCCCATCTCCGCCGCCCAGGCACCGTACATGGAGGGGGCCGAGCGCTTCACGCTCGCGACGGTCATTGCCACGGAAATGATGCATCTCAGTAGCGGCGCATGGGTGCTCGGCCTCTTCACCGGTTGGCTGCCACAACCGCCCGCGACTGGCCGTGGACATTCGGTGTCCGACGGCGAGTGATTATCGCTCCAGAGACGCTCACGCCGACGACTGCTCCAAACCTGATCGACTGCCAAACGGCTCCGTCGCCGGGCGAAACGATCGTCGACGGCGACGTTGAGCAAGTGCCATTGATGGGGACAGAATTAAACGCACAGAATAAAAGAAGCAGTGAGTATGACATCCCCTTCTTCGAGTGCAGGCTACCTCCAAAATGTCGCGGTTACGACGGTCATTACTACGCTCTTCGCGGTCATGTGGGGGCTGAACGGAAGTTTTGCGCTTCCAGGAACCATTCGCATCTTGTGTATCTGTATTGTGTTACTCATTACCGCTTTATTGCTTGGCGTGGCTTTTAATTTTACTCGTATCGCTCGCGATCTGCCCAAAACCACTACGCAAACTGGTCATCCTTTTCGAAGCCGTTTGTATAATTTTGCCGTCATCGCCCAATTCGTTGCGATTTTCCTTGCTGCTCGGCAACTGACTGCCATCGGCCATCCTGATGCCATCATCTCTGCGGTTGCCATTATTGTTGGTCTTCACTTCTTTGCGCTTATTCCTGTCTTTGATTCGTGGCGCTTTGCTGCTGTGGGCGGTGCGATGATTCTTCTTGGCCTCGCTAGCCTCCTGCTTGCACCGGTTATTACGCGTGCTGCTACAGGTGAGACGGTTGCATTACGTACTGCCACTGTAGGGTTGGGGTGTGCCATCATTTTGTGGGCGGGAGTTGCGCCGTTAGTACTGGCAACGTGGCAACAGCTACGTCACGCGACGCGATAACGATAAAATTCTGAAAAGCTCAGAAACGAGCTTAACGACACAGCGCGAGTATCGCTTCAATCCTGTCCGTCGCTGCCCGGCCGTGCCCAGCGTCACAGCCGGAAGCAGTGCCCATTGACCCGCATCAGATCGTCCGAGCTGCGGAACGCCTGTAGGACCAACGGGGTCCCCAGCGAGCCGAGCGCCACGATTGGGCCCGTGACCATGAACGTGTAGCGCCCGGTGCGCTTCGGGTCTGGCAGCGAGCAGTAGCGGGCGAACCCCTCCCTGCCCAGCTCGACCTCGACGAACTCGCGGTCCGCGCCGAGCTTGAACCCCTGCCCAAAGATCTTGACCTGCAGCTGCCGCAGGATGGTCTTGTCGAAATCGTGCAGCGTCTGCGTCACAAACATCCAGCCAACACCGTACTTCCCGGTCATGCGGATGCTCTGCGCCAGCAACGTCCGGCAGCGCTGCCCGTCGCCGCTCTCGCCGGCGTGCTCCCCAGCGAACAGGTGCGCCTCGTCCAGCACGACGAGCGCGTTGGAGGTTGTGCCGCCCTGGAACGAGCGGTGGATCGCCTGCCGCAGCCTGGTCAGGATCTCGTTGAGCAAAAAATATGGCGTCTGGTCGCCGCCGTCCTGCGCGAAGGAGAGCACCACCACCGCCCGGTCGATCAGCACTTTTTGGATCAGCTGTGACAGCGGCACCCGCCCATCGTCGGTGCGGAAGTGGCGCAGGCTCTCGTGCCAGACCCGCTTGAGCCGCAGCTCGTCGAGCTGGTAGCGCGCCAGCACGTCGGCGGCGCGCGCGCCCTCGCCCGGCGTAGTCCCCGAGCGCGTGGCGTAGATCACATCGGCAAAACGCGCCAGATCTTTCACCAGCAGCGGCAGATCGGCGGCGGTCAGGTCGCGCACCGGGCGATGCGCGCCATCGCTATCAACCAGCTCGGCCAGGATGCCAGTCAGCCGCTCGGCCGCCTCGCGCTCTTTGTTGGCGCCCTTGAAGCCCAGGCTCTCAAAAAACTTAGCCCGGCGCAGCACCTCGCTCAGCGCCTCCACTCCCTCAAGCGCCACATCGTCGGTGGAGATCACCTGCGGCGCGCGGCTCTGGCGCAGCGTGCCGAGCAGCCGCTTGATCGAAAAGTCCACCCGGTGGTCGCCGGCGGCGAAGCGGTCGCGCCCAAACTCGCCCTGCGGGTCGAGCACCAGGATGCCGATCTGCGGGTTGGCGGCGAACCCGCAGATCAGCTGCGCCGCCAGGATCGATTTGCCCGAGCGGGTCTGGCCAAAAATGCCGAGCATCACCGCCTCGCCGAAGCCGCCCTGCTCGGTTGAGCCGAAGTGGCGCAGCGTCAGCGGCACCGGCAGCCCATCGCCCGGGCTCTGCCCGCCGTAGAAGATCCCCGGCTCGGTGTGGACCAGCTCCTGGAGCGTGGTTGCATCAGCCGGGAACACCGGCGTCCCGCTCGGCGGCGGGGTGGAGAGCGTCGTTCGGCGCACCACCTTGCCGCTGTCGTCCAGCAGAAACACCCCGAGCGCCACGAGCTGCGCCGCCGTCAGGTCGCTCTCGCCGGAGAGCGCCGGCAGCGCGCCCTGGTGCTTGATCACGGCGCGGATCACCGGATCCTCGTGCCAGCGGTTGCGGGTCACGATGCCGCCGAGCTGGCATAGCGCGCGCTTGCGGTAGACCTTGCCGTTGTAGCGCTCGGTCACCTCGAACGTCACCCAGGCGTGGTCCAGCGCGCGGTCGCGGGCGCGCTCCAAAATATCGACGGTGAAAGTCATGGTGGAGTTGGGGCTGCCGATGACAGCGATCGGCGCGGCAACCACTGGCGCGGCGCTCTCGGCCACGGTGAAGACCTCGGCGAACTCGCGGATCTGACGCATACACACGCTCCGGGTATCTTGTTGAATCTCTGCCTCAGCTCCAGTAATGCGCGCCGGCCGCGATCTTTTCACGCTGCTGCGAAGGGTACCTATCGCGGACAGCACATGGTCGCCGATACACTGCTGCTCGGTCGTTACGCCGAATGCGCGCGCCGCCGAGCTGCGACGACGGGCGCACGACCAGTATCTCAGCATTGGCGCGCCGCTGCACGCGGTACTCTGGGGCATTCTTTCAGTTATTCCCGGTCTGGAACCATATACCTACAATCTGACCCATCCCGCCGAAACGGGGCTGTTCATCGCAACGCTGGTCGGCCTTCCCGATCTATGGGTGCGCCCGACGCTGATGCCCAACCCGTTGGGCCGCTCTCGTGCTGGCTAGAAACTCTATTATTATGTCTACTCTCGTGAATTGCATAATTACCGCACGGCTATATTGTGAATTGCATAATTACCGCAAAATCGTGCGGTATAACAGGATCAATGACCGCAAGATCTTGACATCTATGGTATCCTAAAGCCATGGAGCAAGATTGTAAAATGCACAATTACCGCAGACCTGTGCAGACCTAGCGGTATAATTACATTTTGGGCTGTAACAAGCCTCCTTTTGCCAAATATTGCTTACAGAGGGACAATACCTCAATGTGAGGCTTGAGTTTTTCAGATACTAAGTATTTTGGAGCAAAAGTAGTTTTTCATGAAGCGAATACTTCTTACAGGCATATCTGGAGTTGGCAAGTCAACTGTGATCGACGAACTTGCCGCACGGGCATATAAGGCCATTGATACCGATGGTGACGAATTCTCAGAGTGGATGGAGGTTTCGGGCGAGTTAGCAGCGGCTGCTGGTTCTCCAGTAGAAGCGGATAGAGATTGGGTGTGGCGAGAAGACCGAATTGGAGAACTCTTGTCTACCGAGGAGCCTGAAGTATTGTTTGTGAGCGGTTGCGCGGCAAATATGGGCAAATTCCTTCCGCGGTTCGACCATGTCATACTCCTGACTGCACCAGCTGATATTACCGTTGAACGACTACAGACGAGGACAAACAACGTCTATGGTAAGCACCATGACGAAGTTGCTCGTGTGCTAAGCCTAAAGGAAAGCGTCGAACCATTGCTGCGAAGTGTGGCAGGACACGAAATCGATACTAGTGTTCCTCTTGACGATGTAGTAGCGGCGGTGCTACAGTTCGTGCAGGTGCAAAGCTAATATTCCATAAGGCTCGTACCACACCAACACCGCCATGCAACCGACGTGCTCTGTCTGGGCGATTTTACGGTTTGGTGGCAGTGTGAAGCCTTTCTCGTTCAATCGCACTCGTGTCGTCTAGTCGTACGCGGCTGATGCGCAGGACGTTCGGCGATCGACGTGGGCTCGGCACCGCGCTGCATACTCTCGGCACGATTATCGAAGACCCCGAGGGCTGCGATGCGGCGCCGGCCTGCTATCGCGCATCGCTGGCGATCGACGGGGGCGAGGCACAACAAGCGCCGAGGCGACCCAGTGGGTCGCCTCGGCGCATGAGAACAAGCTACTGAGCAGATCTAGCCCTTCACCGAACCGGCCAGGAGCCCGCGGACGAAGTAGCGTTGCAGCGAGAAGAAGACGATCAGCGGCAGCAGCATGGAGATGAACCCGCCGGATGTCAGCAGGTGCCAGTCCTGCCCGCGCGACCCGATCATCTGCGCGAGCTTGATCGTCACCACCTGGCTCTCCGGCCCCGTCCCGAGAAAGATCAGCGCGTTGAGGTAATCGTTCCAGACCCACATAAACTGGAAGATCGCAAACGACGCCAGCGCCGGCACCGAGAGCGGCAGGATCAAGTTGAGGAAGATCGTGAACGGCGTCGCGCCATCGATGAACGCCGACTCGAGGAGCTCGCGCGGCAGCCCGCCGATGTAGTTGTACAGCAGATAGATCGCCAGCGAGAGCCCGAAGCCGGTGTGGACCAGCCACAGCGCCAGAAACGTGCCGTTGATCTGCAAATAGCTAAACGCACGCAGTAGCGGGATGAGCGCCACCTGACCGGGGATCACCAGCAGCCCGACCACCATCGCGAACATAATCTTCCGCCCAGGGAAGCGCATCCAGGCGAACGCGTAGGCGGCGAAGGTCGCCAGCAGGATCGGGATCACCGTGGCCGGGATGGTGACGGTGAGCGAGTTGATGAACGCCTTGCTCATATTCTCGCCCTGCTCGGTCTTGGTGGTTCCATCGGCGAGCTTGTA
>JAYUUK010000288.1:0-3879 GCA_043754595.1 Roseiflexaceae bacterium
CGCCCCCAAACCCCCGCTGGGCGATTCAAGCAGGGCGCAGCGCGTCAGAAAAAGAAGCGTGATGCATATTGGGATGGGGCTGCGCCGCTTCGACTGCGCGCAGTGCACGCCCCAAACCCCCGCTGGGCGATTCAAGCAGGGCGCAGCACATCAGAAAAAGAAGCGTGATGCATATGGGGCTGCGCCGCTTCGACTGCGCGCAGTGCACGCCCCAAACTCCCGCTGGGCGATTCAAGCAGGGCGCAGCACATAGGATTGCTATACGAGAGGAGCATCGCGATGACGAGCAGATTGTATCTCGGCTGCGCGGTCTGGGGCCACAAGGAGTGGATCGGCGAGCTGTTCCCCGCTGGCAGCAAGAGCGCCGACCTGCTGCGGCTCTACGCCGATCGGCTGACGACGGTGGAGGGCAACACGACGTTCTACGCCACACCCAACCCAGACGTGGTGGCGCGCTGGGCCGATCAGACGCCAGAAAGTTTCCGCTTCTGCCTCAAGCTGCCGCGCGAGATCAGCCACGATGGGCCGCTGGCCGCCACCTTCGACGCCACCGCCGCCTTCGCCGCGCGCATGGTCGGCCTCGGCGAGCGCCTCGGGCCGTTCTTCCTCCAGCTCCCACCGTCGTTCTCGCCGCGGCAGCTCGGCGACCTGACCGCCTGGCTGGATTTTTGGCGGCAGCACATCCGCCGCCCGATCGCCGTCGAGGTGCGCCACATCGACTGGTACCGCCAGTCTGGCGAGGACGCGCTGATGCGCTCGCTTGCCGATCGCGGCGTGGCCAGAGTGCTGATGGACGTGCGCCCGCTCGATCTGGGCGACTTGCCCGGTGCCGAAGAGGACATGCAGCGCGCCCGCGATAACAAGCCCGATGTGCCGCTCCACCTGCTGCGCAGCGGCGATATCGCCCTCGTCCGCTACATCGGACACCCTGACGTGCCACGCAACGCCCCGCTGCTCGACGAGTGGGCGGCGACGGTCAAGGACTGGATCGCCGATGGGACGACGGTCTACTTCTTCATGCACTGCCCGATCGAGCGCCACTCGCCAGAGCTGTGCCGCATGCTGCAGCGGCGGCTCGAAGGTACGCCAGGCGTGCCGCCGCTGCCGTGGGATAGCGCGGACGCTGGGTTCGTCCAGGAGACGCTGTTTTGATCGCCGGCTGGGCGTTTCGCTTCGACGACGACCCCGTCTGGCGCCAGATCGCGGTGCCCGGCTGCTGGGAGGAGCAGGGCTATGCGCCTGAGAGGGCCGGGCCAGCCTGGTACCGCGCCGCGCTGACTATCGCGCCTGACTCACAGCTGCCGCGAACGTTCCTGCGCTTCGACGGCGCGGCCTACGCATGCGAGGTCTTCATCGACGGCGCGGCCTGCGGCGGGCACATCGGCGCGTGGGATGGCTTCGCCATCGAGATCAGCGACGCCGTCGTCGGCCGCGACCGCTGCGAGCTGCTGATCCGCATCGAGAAGGCCGCCTCGCTGGCCGGCGGCCCGGACTCGGACGCGCTGCCCGGCGCGTATCCGCTCAAGCAGACGCTCTCCGGCTTTCTGCCCTACGTCTGGGGCCACGCGTTCGGCGGCCTGTGGCGCGATGTGACCGTCGAGCGCTGCGGCGCGACGTACATCCGCGAGGTCTACGCGCGCGGCGACGCCGACGGCAGCATCGCCATCGAGGTGGTCTGCGACGGCGACGACCCAGTGGCGATAGCCATCGCAGACGCCGATGGGCGCGAGGTGGCCGCGGGGCGCTGCACCGGCGGCGCGTTCGCCACGGTGGCCCGTTCGCCCAGCGTGTGGTGCCCGGACGACCCGCAGCTGTACACCTGCCAGGTCTCGGTGCCAGGCCACCAGCGCACCGTACGCTTCGGGCTGCGCACGGTGGCCGCGCAGGGCGCGCAGCTGACGCTCAACGGGCTGCCAATCTACCCGCGCATGCTGCTCTCCTGGGGCTGGTACGAAGAGCGGCGCTGTCCCGACCCAGGGCCGGAGCGGGTGCGGCAGGATTTCGCGCGGCTCAGGACGCTCGGCTATAGCGGCGTCAAGTGTTGCCTGTGGGTGCCGCCGGCCTACTACCTGGATATCGCCGACGAGCTGGGGATCCTAATCTGGCTGGAGTTGCCGATGTGGCTGCCCGACCCGACGCCCTTCTGGCGCGAGCAGACGCCGGTGGAGTATGAGCGGATCGTGCGGCAGGTGCGCTGCCACCCGAGCATCGTGCTCTACAGCCTGGGCTGCGAGCTGAATCAGAGCGTCGGGCCCGACGTGCTCGGGCCACTCTACACGCTGGTCAAAGGGCTCGGCGACGGGCTGCCGGTACGCGACAACTCCGGATCTGGCGAGGCGTACGGCGGGCTGCTCAACGAGTTCGCCGACTACTACGACTACCATTTCTACTGCGACGCCCACTTCTTCCGCCAGCTCGTCGATTATTTTAGCCCGCGCTGGCGGCCGGTCAAGCCGTGGATGTTTGGCGAGTACTGTGACTACGACAGCTTCCGCGTGCCGCCTGAGACGCCAGATGGCTTCTTCTCGGCGGACGCGGCCGTCAATGCGCAAGGGGCGCGCTGGCAGATGGACGCGCCGCACCAGCGCGAGCGGCTGGCGACCAACGGCATGCTGGCCCACGCCGAGGCGCTGCGCCGCAGCTCGCACGCCCAGGCGCTGCTGCACCGCAAGCTGACGATCGAGCGAACGAGGCTGTACGCCGAGATCTCGGGCTACGTCATCACCGGCGAGACTGACACCCCGATCTCGACGGCGGGGATGTGGGACGAGGCCGGCGCGCTCAAGCTGGACGCTGCGGCATTCGCGCAGTTCAACGGCGCGAGCGCGCTGCTCATCGGCTGGGACAAGCGCCGGCAGTGGCGCAGTGGCGGCGACCGGGCGGCCTATTGGGACACCTGGGCCTATCGCGGCGGGGCTGCGGTGCGGGCGCATCTGGTGCTGAGCCACTATGGCGAGCGCGCCGCGCCGGCCGAGATCCGCTGGAGCTTCGCCATCGGGAGCGAGAGCCCCTACGCCAGCGGCGCGGCCAGCACGCCAGGCGCGCTGGCCGTTGGCGAGACCCGCGAACTGACGGTGGCCGAGTTTACGATGCGGCATGTCGGCGCGCCGCGGCGCGGCACGCTACGCGCCGACGCCGCGCTTGGCGGCGCGCGCGTGACCAACGTCTGGGATCTGTGGGCTTTTCCCGACCCGTGGCTGCAGCTGGCCGGCGCGGCGATCTACGACCCGAACCGACGCTACGCCGAGCTCGCGGCGCTGTGCCAGGGAAGCTTGGCGCTCGGCGGCGAGATACCTCAGGCGACGCCGACGATCATCGCCACCGGCTGGACTGACCAGCTGGACCGCTACGTGGCCGCTGGCGGCCGGGCGCTGCTGGTGCTGGACGAAGGCGAGGCGGTGCCGCTCGCCACGGTGGAGCTGCCGTTCTGGCGCGAGTGCGTGCGCCACGTGGTGCAGGATGCTCCATACTGGGGCGATTTTCCCACCGGCGACGACGCGATGCTGCTGTGGTACGGCATGGCCACCGACCGAGCGCTGGCGCTGCATGGCGGCGAGCACCAGTTCAAACCCATGCTGCGTCGCGTCGACACCCGGACGATGCACGTCCACGAGTACATCGCCGAGGTGGTGTGGGGGGCCGGGACGCTGCTCGTCACCACGCTGCGGCTCGGCGGCGGCCACGGCGACCAGCCGAGCGGCATCGGGCGCAACACGGCGGCCGCCTACCTGCTGGGATGCATGTGGCGCGCGCTGGCGCGTGAGTCCTGACCTCGCCGTTAAAGATCCAATGCGGCTATTGACTATTGACTATTGCCTCGTTCTAATGCGAAGAAGTGACCGTTCAAACGATACGACTGCGCCAGGATGACTGCGGCTC
>JAYUUK010000289.1:0-3877 GCA_043754595.1 Roseiflexaceae bacterium
GCGGGGGCGGCGGGGGCGGCGGTGCCGGCCGTGGCCCAGGCGGCGGCCCAGGCGGCGGCCCAAGCAGCGGCCCAGGCGGCGGCCCAGGTGGCCGTGGCGCGCCCGGCGCTGGACCAAGCGGCCCGAACAGCAGCCGCGGTAGCCGTGGCGGGCGGGGCGGTCAGACGCGCAGCCGCGATGAAGTCAAGCCGGAGACCGATGGGCCGCGCGGCAGCACGACCGGGCGAGGCGGGCGCGGCGGGCGCGATTCTGGCGGCCGTGGCATGCCTCAGCGCGGCATGACGGCGGTGCGCGCGCCGGCGCGGCCCAAGGGGCCGGTCGAGATCGCGACCATGCTCACCGTCCGCGAGTTCTCCGAGGCCACCGGCGTCGGCGCGTCCGAGATCCTCAAGGCGCTGATGAAGGGCGGCGTCCTGGCAACGATCAACGCCCAGATCGATTACGAGACGGCCGCGGTCATCGCCGCCGACTTCGGCATCGAGACGGTCGAGTTCGTGCCAGCGCAGCTCGCCGGCATCGTCGATAACGTCAAGGATGTGCTCTCGGCCGAGACGAGCGACAATCTGCGCACGCGCCCGCCGGTGGTCACGATCATGGGTCACGTCGACCACGGTAAGACCAAGCTGCTGGACTCGATCCGCTCGACCCGCGTGGCCGAGGGCGAGGCCGGCGGTATCACGCAGCACGTCGGCGCTTACCAGATCGATATCCAGGGGCGCAAGATCACCTTCCTGGACACGCCAGGCCACGAGGCGTTCACCGCGATGCGTGCCCGCGGTGCCCAGGTGACGGATATCGTCGTGCTGGTGGTGGCGGCCGATGATGGCGTCATGCCGCAGACGGTCGAGGCCATCGCACACGTCAAGGCCGCCGGCGTCCCGATGATCGTCGCCATCAATAAGATCGACGCGATCAACGCCAACTCTGGCCGGGTGCGCGAGCAACTCGCCGCCAACGGCGTCTACGTCGAGCAGTTCGGCGGCGATGTGCCGTCGGTCGAGGTCTCGGCGCGCATGCGGACCAACATCGATGGGCTGCTTGAGATGATCCTGCTGGTGGCTGATCTCCAAGATCTTAGGGCTAACCCGGCGGCGGCGGCGGTCGGCACGATCGTCGAGGCCGAGATGGACAAGACCCGCGGCCCGATCGCCACAGTGCTGGTGCAGAACGGCACGCTCAGGCTCGAAGATACGATCCTGGTCGGCACTGCTACCGGCACGATCCGCGCGATGTTCAACGACACCGGCAAACGGCTGCGCTCGGCTGAGCCGGCCATGCCCGTCGTCATCCTCGGGCTGACCGATGTGCCAAAGGCTGGCGATATCCTGCAGGCGATGACCGACCTGACGGTCGCTCGCGAGGTTGCCGTCGGGCGGCAGCGGCAGCAGCGGATGGAGACGATCGGCGCGACGCGGGGCATCAGCCTCGATAGCCTGTTCGCCAGCTTGCAGCAGGGGAAGATCAAGGACCTCAACATCATCCTCAAGGTCGATGTGCAGGGCTCGATCGGGGCCATCGAGCACGCGCTCGGGCAGCTCAACACCAGCGAAGTGCAGATCAAGACCATCCACAAGGGCACCGGCACGATCACCGAGGGCGATGTCAACCTGGCGATCGCGTCGCGCGCGATTATCATCGGCTTCAACGCCCGCCCAGACCTGCCGGCGCGGCGGGCCGCTGAGCAGCACGGCGTCGATATTCGCTTCTACAACATCATCTACCAGCTGACCGATGATGTGAAAAAGGCGATGATCGGGATGCTGGACCCGGAGTACAAAGAGGTCATCGATGGGTTCGCCGAGGTGCGCAACACCTTCCGACTGCCATCGCGCGAGGTGGTGGCCGGTCTGTTTATGACCGACGGCAAGGTGAACCGGCAGCTCAGCGTCCGCGTGCTGCGTAGCGGCGTGGTGCTCCACGACGGCCGCATCGGCAGCCTGAAGCGCTTCAAGGACGATGTCCGCGAGGTCACGTCTGGCTACGAGTGCGGCCTGGTCGTCGAGGGCTTCACCGATGTGCAGGTCGGCGATAATATGGAGTTCTACCGCAAGGAGAAAGTCGAGCGCACCGGCTGAATTGCGGTGAGGGCCATCCCGCTCTTCCCCCACGCCGGGGGAAGGGTGCCGGACGGCGCAAGCCCCCATCTATACGGTTTGGCAAGGGGCCTAGAACGGGGTCTGGGGGCGTAGCCCCCAGGCGTATCCGAAGTAATCGGTTTTTTCGCGCTGTCGCACTCATTTCTTGGCCTGCGGCAGCGCGGTCGTCACCTCTAGCCTGAAAAAGCGCTTCCATGGCGCGGAGCGCTTCAGAACAACACGCATGATGCGCATGGGGGCCTGAGGGCGCAGACCCCAGAATCATACTTTTTAACTCAGCGCGATGGGGCGGCGCAGCTGCCCCATCGCGCAACTAACCCTATGAGCAAACGAACCGAACAGATCGGCCAGCAGATCCAGCAGATCCTCAGCGAGGAGATCCAGTGCGGCCTCAAAGACCCGCGGGTCGGCTTCGCCACGGTGGTCGCCGTCGATGTCAGCGCCGATCTGCAGCACGCTAAGGTCCGCATCTCGGTGCTCGGCGACGCGACGCAGCGCAAAGAGACCATGGCCGGCATCGAGCACGCGCGCGGCTATTTGCGCCGCCAGGTGGCCGATGAGCTCAGCCACCTGCGCTTCATCCCCGATCTGCACTTCGTGCTCGATACCTCGCTGGACTATAGCATCCACATCGATGCGGTGCTGCGACGCGCTGAGGATGAGCGCCGCGAGGCCGAGCGCCAGGCGAGCGAGACCCGCCCGCCAGAGATGCCATGACCGCGCTCCCCCCGCCAGCCGATGTCTACTATAAGAAGCGCCTCGACTACTATATCCACGGGCAGTCGTTTGCCTTCGACGTGGCGCATACGCTCTTCTCGACGTTTCAGATCGACGAGGGGAGCGACCTTTTTTTGCGCACGGTGGATCGCGAGCCGGTCGCGACCGCCCTCGATATGGGCTGCGGCGCCGGTATTATCTGCATCGTGCTGGCGCGCCTGATGCCGCAGGCGTGGGTCATCGCCATCGACCGCGACCTGCTGGCAGTGCGCTACACCCGCCACAACGCGCTGCTCAACGCCGTGACAAACATTGAGGTGCGCGGGAGCGTCGGGCTTGAGTCCGTGCCGGAGCGCGACCTCGATCTGATAGTCTCGAATATCCCGGCCAAGGTCGGCGATGAGGCGATCGAGCGCGAGTTTATCCTCGACCCGTACGAGCGGCTGCGTCCTGGCGGCAGCTACTGGTTCGTGGTGGTCAGCGGGCTGAACCGGCTCATCCCCAAGATCGGCACCGCCAACGGCCTCAGGCTCAAAGAGATCAAGAAGCGCGCCGGTCACTCGGTCTATCGCCTGCACAAACCGCTATGAACACTTCGTCGCCACTCACCGCCGCGCCAGCCATCCGCGCGCGGATCGCTGCCGCCAGCCGTATTTTACTGCTGACCCACGTCAACCCAGACGGCGATGCCATCGGCTCGGCGCTGGCGATGTGGCACGCGCTCGCCGCGTTCGGCCGGCCGGCCACGGTCGTTGTCACCCCTTCGGTGCCGTCGTATGCGCGCTGGCTGCCCGGCGCCGATCAGATCGTAAACTATGCGCCGGGGACGGCCCTGCCGCCGTGCGACCTCGCCATCCTGGTCGATACCGCCGAGCTGCTGCGCGCCGGCCCGATCGCCAACGATCACGCCGCCGCGCTCGCTGCATTGCCGACGATCGTCATCGACCATCACCTGACGAACAGCGGCGAGGCGACGGTCAATCTGATCGACCCGAGCGCCGCCTCGACCTGCGAGCTGCTGTTCGACCTGCTGCTGGCGCTCGATGTGCCGATCTCGCCGGCCT
>JAYUUK010000290.1:0-11767 GCA_043754595.1 Roseiflexaceae bacterium
AACACGCTCGTCATCATCTCGATCGCGTCGGCGAGCGCCCCGCTTCGCCTCGGCACACTCGCGCTCGGCGCGCCCATCGAATCCATCGCCCTGGACGCCGCCGGCGCGCTGGCCTACGTCGGTCTCCGCTCCGGGGCGCTGCTGGTCATCGATGTGACCAGCGACGCCGCCCCGCGGCTGCTCGCCTCCATCGAGCTCGCCGGCGCGGCGCGGGCGATCGCCAGTGGCGGCCAGGTGCTGGCCGTCGCGCTGCCGGCCGGTAGGGTCGCGCTGCTCTCGCTCGTCACCCCCAGCGCACCCACCCCCCTCGCCACGATCCAGACCCCTGGCCAGGCCGCTGGCGTCGCTATCGCCGGCGGCCGGCTCTACGTCGCCGCCGGGGCGGCTGGGCTGCGGATCTATGATCTCGCCGCGCCGGCAGCGCCAGCTCCGCTCGGGTCCATCGCTCTGGCCGGCGCGAGCGATGTGACAGTGATGGGCGGGCTGGCGTTCGTCGCCGCCGGCGCGGCTGGGCTGACGGTGGTGGATTGCGAGGACCCCGGCGCACCAGCGGCGATCGGCTCGCTCGACACCCCAGGCGACGCCCGGCGCCTTGCGCTGAGCGGCGACCGCCTGGCGATCGCCGATGGATCCGGCGGGCTGGCGCTCGTCGATGTTGCTCGGCCGGCGAGCCCGCAGCTGCTCGGCAGCGATCCAGACGCCGTGCGCGCCGGCGCGGTGGCCATCGCCGGCCCGGTGGCGCTGCTGGCCGATGGCTCGGCCGGTCTGCTGCTGGCCGATATCGGCGGCGCGCGCCCGCGCTCGCTGGCGCGCTTCGCGCTGCTGGGAGACGCCACTGCGGCCGTGGAGCGCAACGGGCTGCTGTTCGCCACCGACCGCGACGGCGGCCTGGCGATCATCGATGCGTCGGTCGCCGATCGGCCGTTGCTGATCGGCTCGCTCGACACGCCAGGCGCGGCGTCTGGCGTACAGGTGGTGGGGATGCGGGCCTACGTCGCCGATGGCGCGAGCGGGCTCCAGATTATTGATATCGCTTCCCCGAACCGGCCGAAGATCGTCGGCAGCCTGCCGGTCGATGGCGGCACGGTCGAACAGGCGCTGGTCGACGGTGACACAGTCTACCTCGCCGCTGGCGCCGCCGGCGTGCGGGTCGTCGGCCTCGCTGGCGCGCCGGGCGTGGCACTCACGCTGCGCGAGACGGGCGGCGATGCGCGCGGCGTGGCGCTCGCCGATGGGCGGCTGTATGTGGCCGACGCCGCGCTCGGGCTGCTGATCTACGATGTGACGACGGTCGGCGCGGGGCGGCTGGTCGGGCGGCTCGGCATCGTGGGCGGGGCGCTGCGGGTGCGTCTCAGCGGCGGCGTCGCCTACCTGGCGTGCGGCCCCGGCGGCGTCGCGGTCGTCGATATTGCCGCGCCGGCCACACCGACCCTCGTCACAACCTTCGCCGCTGGCGGCGACATCCGCGACCTCGCCATCGCTGGCTCCTCGCTCTACACGGCCGGCGGCGATGCTGGCGTCGCTATCTACTCCATCGCCAACCCGGCCGCCCCCCGCGCGCTCACCAGCATCGCGACACCTGGCTTTGCCACGTCGATCGCGCGCATCGGCGACCGACTGTACGTCGCCGCGCGCGATGGGGGCGTTCAGATATATAATGCCGGTATCTACTATGTGACTTTACCGCTGGTCGGTTCGTCTTAACGCGTGAGGAACTTCGCTATGCAGTCGATCATTGCTCATCGGATACGCTGGATCGCAGTGTGCGGCGTGGTGCTGCTGCTGCTCGTGGCCGCGCTCGGCCGGACTGCGCCGTTGCTCGCCGCTCCTCGGCTCGCGCTCACCGCGACGACCGAGCCAAGCAGCACGCCGGTCGTGGCTACGAACACCCCGGTCGTGGCTACGAACACCCCGGCTGCGGCGACCAACACCCCGGCTGCGGCGACCAGCACACCCAAGCCGGATGACCAGAAGGATAAGCAAAAGACCGCTACACCGACATCGCCGGCCGACGCGACTGCCGCTGCCACCGAGACGCCGGTCGCGGCCGATGGTTCGACGGCCACGCCGAGGCCGGACAGCGCCGCATCGCCGACGCCGGACAGCGCTGCATCGCCCACGCCGGCCGCTGCCAGCACGCCAACGCCGCCTGTGCCGCCGACGCTGCCGCGAACCGGTGACCAGGATCAGATGCCGCTCTATCTGCTGTTCGCGCTGATCGCTGTGACCGCAGGCTGGTTCGTCCGCCGTTTGATCCGCCGCACATAATCGCGAGAGCAGCGCAACATCACACTATGCACAACGTTCGACCCACCACGCTCGCGCTGCTGCTCATCGCCATCGCCCTCCTGTCCACGCCGCCGCTGACGCGCGCCGCCGCGCTGCCGGTGGCGAACCCCGCCGCCGCAACGCCCAGCTGGGTCATCCTCGTCACTCAGGGCGGGATCCAGCGCATCAGCGGTGCCGCGCTGGCGGCCGCCGGTCTCGATATCGCCACCGCCGCGCCGGGGCAGCTTCGGCTGATCGATGGCGGCGGCGAGGTCGCGCTCGACCTCGTCGGCATGGACGATGGCCGGATCGACCCGAGCGATGAGCTGCGCTTCTACGCGCCGTCGCCTGGCGATCGCTGGAACCGCGACGCCCGCTACTGGCTGACCGTCGACCAGCGCGGCGGCGCACGGATCGCCGGCCGCGCCGTGCCCCCCGGCACCGCCCCGCTCACCACCGTCGCCGCCGTGACCGGGACGTGGCGGCGCGCGGCGCTCTACGACTCGCGGCGGCCAGGCCCAGACGCCGATCACTGGTTCGCCGCCGACCTGCGCGTCGAGCCGACCCTCCCGGGCGAGCCGCCCACCCCCGCGACCGTGACCGCCACGCTCACGCCGACGCTGCCGCTGGCCAGCGGCGCGATGACCGTCACGCTGCGTGGCACGGCGATCACCGATAGCTACCAGACGCTGTCGGTCGCGCTCGGCGACCAGACTCGCAGCGCGGCGTTCCTGAGCACGATCAGCGGCGACTGGCAGCAAAGCGTCATCTTCGGCCAGCCGGCGAGCGCGCTGGCGATCTCGCTCGTCCCAGGGCTGACGATCGGCGGGCTGCTGGTCGACTCAGCGAGCTACACCTACACCGGCAGCCTCGATTTCGCCGGCGGTGCCGCGAGCTTCCAGGGCGCCGCCCACCCGATGCGCTACCAGCTCGCCAATCTGCCGCCAGACCTGGCGGTGTACGATATCACCGACGTGCGCGCGCCCCAGCGGCTGACCGCCATCGCCGCCGGCATCTTCGAAGACCAGCTGGCCGGCCGAGTCTACCAGGTGGCTGGCGCGATGAGCCCGATGGTCGCGCAGCACGCGCCGATCGATCTCCTCGCGCCGCAGCGCGCCAGCGCGCTCTACATCGCCCCGGCGGTGCTGCAGCCGGCGCTCGCCCCGCTCATCGAGCGGCGCGCGGCCCAGGGGTACGCCCCGCTGGTGGTCGACCTCCAAGCGATCTACGATACATGGAGCTATGGCCAAGTGTCGCCAGAGGCGATCCGCAGCTTCCTGCGCACCGCCCGCGCCAGCTGGCCCGCGCCGCCGATCGCGGTCACGCTCGTCGGCGATGGTACATCGGATCCATTCGACAACACCCAGCGCGGCCCGGCCAACGTCAATATGCTGCCGCCGTACCTTGCCAACGCCGACCCAGGGCTGTTCGGCGAGACGGCGTGCGAGTTCTGCTACGCGCAGCTCGATGGCGATGACCCGCTCAGCGATAACGGGCTGGACATCTGGCTCGGGCGGCTGCCGGTCAAGAGCGGTGCCGAGCTGAGCGCCGTAGTGGCCAAGATCATTGGCTACGAGACCGCCACGGCCGGCGGGCCGTGGCGCGGCCGCATGGCGTTCATCGCCGATGACAAAGACAGCGCCGGCGATTTCGCCGCGCTCGCCGAGCGGGCCATCGCCGAGCAGCCGCAATCTATGAGCATCGCGCCGGTGTTCTACGATAAGCTCGGCGCGATCGGCGGGGTGCGCAGCGCCGCAGACGCGCAGCAGCAGACCAGCGCGGCATTCAACTCCGGCGCGGCGCTGCTGATGTACATCGGCCACGCCCACGAGCGTCAGTGGGCGGTCACCGATAGCGCGTCGCCGGTGAGCTGGATGCTCAGCCTCAACGATGTCGATGCGCTGCGCAACGGCGACCGGCTGCCGGTGGTGCTCTCCATGACCTGTCTGACCGGCGCGTTTCAGACGCCGCTCTACACCGGCACATCGCTCGACGAGCGACTGCTGCTCAAGCCGTCGGGCGGGGCGATAGCGGTATGGGGTTCGAGCGGTCTCGGGGTAGTGCTCGGCCACAGCGCGCTGGAGCAGGGCTTCTTTCGCACGCTCTGGAGCGCCCCGGCCGCCGCCAATGGCGAGCGCGCGGTGCCGCTCGGGCAGCTCACCTCGGCCGGCATCGCCGAGCTCTTCGCCAGCGCGCCGGGGTTCTCGGCCACGGCCCACACCTTCGGTCTGCTCGGCGACCCGCTCACCCCGCTGCGCATCGCCCCGGCGCGGACGGTCGCGCTGCCGCTGGTCTCCGGCCGGCCGTAGCGCGATCGCGGCCGGCGGGCGAGGTCGCCGCTGGCCCCGGCGTCAGCTCGGCGGGTGGATCAGCCTGGCGATGACGCGGTCGAAGATCAGCTGAAACTCGCGCCCCTCAAGCGGCGTCCGCAGGTAGTCCACCGCTCCGTCTGCCAGCCCCTGCCGCAGCCCGCGCTGGTCGCTGGCGTCGACCAGCATCACGATGGTCGGGTCGCCATCAGCGGCGCTCGCGGCCTCGCGCAGCGCGGCGGCACCTAGCAGCGATGGCGACAGCAGCACTACGTCTGGCATCGCGCTCGCGAGCTGCGCGGTCGCGGCATCAGCCGTGGCGGCCCACGTCACATCGCACCTCCGGCTCGTCAGCCACACCTGGAGCGTCTCGCTCGTCGGCGTATCGGCGGTGGCGATCAGCACGTGCGGCGTGGCGAGCGGCCGCACCAGCGAGTCGGGCATCTGACGCAGCCCCAGCGCCGTCGGTTGCGCTGTGCTCAGCACCGTGCGATCGCGCCCGCCGTGTTTGGCGCGGTATAGCGCGGCGTCGGCGGCACCCATCAGCAGCTTGGCATCGCTGATCGTCGGGAAGCTCGCGACTCCACAGCTCACCGTGGTGGTGAACGCCATGCCATCGGCCTGATGGCGCACCTGTGCAAACGCGACGCGGATCGAATCGAGGACCGCGTGGGCGTGGACACCCTCGGTGTCTGGCATTAGGATGGCAAACTCCTCCCCCCCGTAGCGCCCGATCGAGTCCGATCGCCGCAGCCGCTGCTGGAGCAGCCGGGCCAGCCCCTTGATGACCCGATCCCCTGCCTGATGGCCGTAGAGATCGTTGACCTGCTTGAAGTGGTCGATATCGAGCAGCGCCACGGTCAGCGGGGTGTGGTTGCGCCTGGCGCGGGCGATCTCGAGTTCGAGCTGGTGTTCGATCGCCGAGTGGTTGAGCAGCCCGGTCAGGCCATCGCGGATCATCTGCGCTCGCACGCCGCGACTGCGGGCGATGCGGCTCACCACCGCGCCGATCAGCGTCGGGATCGGGATGGGCTTGGTCAGGAAATCATCGCCGCCCTGGCGCATCGCCGCCAGCTGCGCCTGCGGGTCGGTCTCGCCGGAGAGAAAGACGATCGGTAGGCTGAGAAAATCGGGGTGCTGCCTGATGACCGATGCGAGCTCTGGGCCGCTGCACCCCGGCATGTAGACATCCATCAGCAGCAGATCGGGGCGAAACTCATCGAGCTGCGCCATCACCTGCGTCGGGTCGCTAACGACGAGCGGCTGGATCTCCGCATGGCGCAGCGCCGCCGCGTAGAGCGCGCCCACCATCGGCGAATCCTCGACGATCAGGATGCGGTACGGCTCTGGCGTGCGCTGCCCGCTGAGCCGATCGAGCATATCGACCAGGCTGCTGGTGTCGATTGGCAGCGGGAAGAAGCCGCTGCCGCCGGCGCGCACCGCCTCAAGCCGGTCGCTCAGGTCGCGGCGCTCGCTGAGAAATATCGTCGGTAGCGGTTTTAGTCGGTTGAGCTGGAGCTGTCTGACGAGCGCCGCGCCGGCGAGCTCGCCCTCGGGGAAGGCCATCCCGATCACAAGCACCTGCGGCTGTACCGCAAGCACTAGGTCGCGTGCCGCGTCCAGCTTCGCCGTGGCGTGGATCCTGTACCCGAAGTAGGTCAGCTGCGTGGCGAGGTCGCTCAGCAGCTCTTCGCTATGCAGCGCGACGACGATCTGCTGCTGCTGCCGCGGGTGCGATGGCCACGCCGCGTCGCCAATATCGGCGCGGCCAAGCGGGGAGCGCATGCCGCTGCCGAGACGCTCCACTATCTCAGCGAGCGCGACGAGCTGCCCTTCGTCTGGCGCGCGCTGGCTGGTCTGAAGCGCATGCAGCTCGACGGCGAGCTGATTGGCGAGGCGACCGATCTCCGCCAGCCCGTAGGAGGCGCTCGATCCGGCGAGGCCGTGTATCAGCTGATGGTAGTCATCGAGCTGCACACGTCCCCAGTTGGCGGTGAGCGAGCGCCACCTGCGCTCGACCGATTCGAGCGCGTCTGGGAGTACGGCGATATAGGCTGAGCGCAGCTGCCGGAGCTGTGTCGCAAAGAGCGGTGGATTCGGCGTCTCAGGCATAGTGTCTACTCCCTCGATCGCCACGATGGCGACGGTGAACTAGTGGTATTGTATATGATCAGCAAGGCCGGGCGCGCCACGCACCTGCGCCGAATTTGGGGCGAATGCGTGGTGCAGCTCGACATATGATACAATCGATCAACCTTGCCGTTTTTCAGAGAGGGCTTCATGCGCAATCGCCCCCGGCCACCGCTGCGCAGGCGTGTCTACGACGACACTGCCGCGCCCCAGGATCGCACGCTGCTGTTCGTCGGAGTCGTGGTGGCGCTCTTGCTCGTGGCGGTGCTCATCTCCATGTTTGGCCGCCGGCCCCCCGATATCGGCACCCAGCCCGCTACCCCGGCGGTAGCAGGCGTGCAGATCGTGATCGAGGCGCCGCTCGCCGGGGCGACGGTGGCTAACCCGGTCCCGCTGCGCGGCCGGATCACCCAGTATCCGTTCGAGGGCGGCCTCAGCTATCGGGTCTACGATAGCAGCGGCGCGCTCGTCGGCCAGGCGGGGTTTGCGACGCAGGGGGCGTACGGCGGCCCGGCGTCGTTCGCTACGCAGATCGGCTACGCGACGCGCAACGCTGGCATTGGTCGGATCGAGGTGCTCTCGCTCAGCCCAAAGGATGGGCAGCCGCTCGCGCTGGCGAGCGTGCCAGTCAACCTCACGGTCGGCACGCTCCCTGCCACAGTGATCGCGGCGACGCCGGCCCAGCCGCTGCCGACGCCGGTGCCCAATGGTCAGCAGCAGATCGTCATCGATAGTCCGCCGCCGGGGACGGAGGTCGGTAGCCCGGTGGTCATCACCGGCCGCACGGCGCTCTACCCCACCCGCGGCCAGCTGAGCTACCGCGTCATCGACGCCACCAATCTCCAGATCGGTGCCGGCGTCTTTGTGGTGGGCGGCGCGCCCGGCCAGGGGGCGGCGTTCAACGCATCACTGACGTTCAATCCGCCGGCGCAGGGCGGTCCGATCCGGATCGATGTCTTTGACCAGAACCCGCAGACCGGCGCGGTGCTCGGCACATCGTCGATCGGCTTGCAGGTCAGTGGGCCGCAGCAGATCGTCATCGATAGCCCGCCGCCGGGGACACAGGTCGGCAGCCCAATGACGGTCACCGGCCGCACCGCGCGCATGCCGTTTCAAAATAATCTGGCCTACACCGTGACCAACGCCGCCGGGGCGCAGCTTGGCGCGGGGATCGTGGCGGTCAGCCCATCTGGCGCAGCGGGCGGCGGGCAGTTCACCGGCGCGCTGACCTTCGCGCTCTCGCCGCAGGGCGGTCAGATCCGCGTCGATATCGTCGACCAGGATGCCAATAACGGTGTGGTCGCCGGGCGCGCCAGCCTGACGCTCGCGGTCAGCCCGCCGCGTCAGCAGGTCCTAATCGATAGCCCGCCGCCCGGCGTCCCCGTCGGCAGCCCGATGACGGTTACCGGCCGAACGACGCTCTTCCCACCAAACGGCCAGCTCGTCTGGCAGATGGTGGACGCAGCCAACCGCTCGATTGGGAGCGGCAACATCGCGGTCAGCAACGTCAATGGCGCTGGCACGTTCTCGTCGCAGATCTACTTCAACCTACCACCGCAGGGCGGCCCGATCGTGCTCACCATCGGCGTACCGTCGGCCGGCACCGTGATCGGTCAGGCCCAGCTTGGCCTGGTGGTCAGCGGCCCTCCCCTGCCGACGGCTATCGCGCCGACGCTCGGGCCGATCCCGGTGCTGCCGCCAGTGCCGACCACGTCGCCGCAGCCGCCGGTCGGGCAGCAGGTCTTCATCGACAACCCGACGCTCGATACGCTGGTGGGTAGCCCGATGATGATTGTCGGGCGCGCGGCGCTGTTCCCCGCCGAGGGCCAGCTGTTCTGGCTCATCCGCGACCAGGCCGGGCAGACGATCGGGACCGGGAATGTGCCGGCGGTGCGCAGCGGCAGCGGCGCATCGTTCAAGGCGCAGATCTACTTCCGCCCGCCGCCGCAGGGCGGGCCGATCTACCTCGACGTGGCCGAGCAGCGCGGCGGCCAGATCTTCGCCTCCACCGACGTGCGGCTGCAGGTCAGCCCCATCCCGGCTGCCACGCCAACCGCGCCGCCGGCGCCGCCAATCCGGCCGGTCCAGCCCGCGCCGCCCAGCTCGAAGCTGACCGTCACATTCGTCGCGCCAGCGTCGGGGCAGACCGTCGGCAGCACCTTTTTGATCAGCGGGACGATCGATCGCGTGCCGTCGCTGAGTCGGCTGCTGTATCGCGTGCGCACCGCCCAGGGCGCGGAGATCGGCAACGGGATTGTGCCGGTGCAGACCGAAGGCAGCGTCACCACGTTTCGCGGCAGCGTGCTGTTCAGTCAGCAGCCGAATGGCACCGCTATCGTCGTCGAGGTCGCCGAGGATCGCAGTCGCGGTCCATTTGTGCCAGCCGGCGCGCTTCAGCTCGTCGTCGGTCAGCCGACATCGCACATCGCCGGAGGGCGTCTCTAGCGCAGCAGCGCCCGAGCGCCCGACAGAGAGGTTGGTATGGCAGGTGACAGCGAGCGCCGTCGCAGGGCGCTCCAGACCGATGCGCGCCACGCGTCCTCGGAGCGCGAGCGCGCGGCGCAGCTCGAACAGCAGGCGCTGGCGCTCGGGCGGCTCGATAGTCTCAGCGGCGTCGAGCCGACGGCGCTGGTCGCGTTGGCGGCCTGCGGCATCATGCGCGCCTGCCTGCCCGGCACGGTGCTGCTCAACGAGCGCACTCCGGGTCAGTTTCTGTTCATCGTGCTGCGCGGCACCATCAGCCTGACGCTCCACGATCGCGCCGGCCGGCAGTCGCTGGTCGGTGTGCTCGATCGCGGCGATCTGTTCGGCGAGGGGCCACTCTTTGGCGACCAGTTTCGTGGCGCGTCGGCGCGCGCCGAGACGATCTGCTACCTGCTCCAGCTCCCGCTCGAAGCGCTCAGGCTCGCGCTCGATGAGTCGCTGGGGCTGACCACCACGCTTCGCCGCATCTACCGCCGCCGCCTGATCGACTACACCCTCGGCCGGATCCCGCTGTTCAGCCAGCTCGTCCAGGCCGAGCGAGTCGTCATCGCCACCCTGCTCCAGCCGCTCCAGGTGGCGCGTGGCGAGCTGATTATCCGCGAGGGCGGCCCAGGCGCGGCGCTCTACCTCGTCGAGTCCGGCCAGGTGATCGTCGAGCGCGCCGGCGCAACGATCGCCCACCTCGATGAGGGCGACTTCTTTGGCGAGATGTCGCTGCTGACCGACCAGCCGCACAACGCCGATGTCCGCGCGCTCACGCCCGTCGCGCTGCTATCCCTGCCGGTGGACGAGTTTCATGCGCTGCTAGCGAGCCAGCCACTACTCGCCGAGCAGCTCCAGCGGGTCGTCACCAGCCGCCGCGAGGCGCGGGCGCAGCTCAGCCAGGATGCGAGCGACCACCACTCGTACGCTGCGGCGATCGGGCGCGGCGCGCTCCGCGGCACCCACGTGCTGGTGCGCGACCAGACGCTGTGCAAGCCGGGGTGTACCATCTGCGAGCACGCCTGCGCTGAGCGCCACGGCCAGAGCCGGCTGACCGTGGCCGGGCTGGTGCATAATCAGGTTCAGATCACCGAGAGCTGCCGCCAGTGCCGCGTCGGCGCCGAGTGCGTCGAGAGCTGCCCGGAGCAGGCGATCGGCTGGCACTATGGCGGCGCGCTGGTTGTCAGCGATGCCTGTACTGGCTGCGGCGCGTGCGTCGCCGCCTGTCCCTACGACGCCATCCAGCTCAGCATCCCCCGCGCCGAGCGCTCGCCGCTGTGGGGGCTGTGGGGCGAGGTCAAGCGCCGCACCCGCACCGTCATCCCGCTGATCCCGGCCGAGACTCCCGTGCAGCGCCGCGCCCACAAGTGCGATCTGTGCGCCGGCCACGAGGATCTGGCCTGCGTCAGCGCCTGCCCCACCGGCGCGCTGCGGCTGGTGGCGGTCGAGGAGATCTTTCCGCTCTGACCCAATCGGCGGACAGTTTCGCCGGCCGCCGCCCCATCGCTCCCCCTCGCCCCTCGCCACCTGGCCGCGCCGAGATGGCCGCAAAAGCCCCCTGGCGCGCTACGCCCCGCCGCCCTATAATCAAGCTCTGCCCGGAGCTTCGGGCGCAGGTTTCGAAAGGTGATGTCTGTGCCCCACGCCTCGTCATCGCGCCTGCTCATCGAGCGGCTGCTCCAACTGCTGTTCCCCGAGCGCTGTGTCGGCTGCGCTCGCTGTGGCGGGCTGCTCTGCGCCGCCTGCGCCGCAGGGCTACAGCGCTACCCAGGCGGCCTGCGCGGCCAGTCAGCCAGCCTGGCTGAGGTCAGGATCGTCTATCTGTTCAGTGGGGTGCTGCGCGATGCGGTCCACCAGCTCAAGTACCGGCGGCGGCGCAGGATGGCCGTGCCGCTCGGGGCGCTGCTCGCCGAAGACCTGCGGCGCGCGCCGCTCCCCGCCGACGCGATCGTTGCCGTGCCGCTCCACGCCGGGCGGCTGGCCGAGCGCGGCTTCAATCAGGCCGAGGAGATAGCGCGCGAGGTGGCGCTGCGTAGCGGCATACCGCTGTTGCGCGAAGGGCTGGTGCGCTCCGTCGCCACGCAGCAGCAGGCGCGGCTGACGCGACGCGAGCGCCAGGAGAATATGCATGAGGTATTTGCCTGGGAGGCGCGGTCGGCGCCGCCGCGCCGCATTATCGTGGTGGACGATGTCATTACCACCGGCGCAACGCTTGGGGCGTGCGCCGGTGTGCTGCGTGCGGCGGGGGCGGTGGAGGTTCGCGGTCTGGCGCTCGGGCGCAGCCGGCCGGACTGGTAGACGCTACCAGCGCTTCTCCTGGCCGGGAAGCTGCGCGCCAAAGATCTGCGGCGGCAGTTTGAAGCCGTGGGCTTCGAGCCGGGTGGTGAATCGCGGCCGCGTGCCAGTTGGGCGCAGCTCTGCTAGCACCTTCCCGTCTGGCGACTTGCCGCTGATGTTGAGCATGAAGATATCCTGCAGCACCACAACATCGCCCTCCATGCCCTGCACCTCGGTGATATAGGCGACTTTGCGCTGCCCGTCGTCGAGCCGCGTCTGCTGCACGATCAGGTCCACCGCCGACGCGATCTGCTGCC
>JAYUUK010000291.1:0-3871 GCA_043754595.1 Roseiflexaceae bacterium
CCGACGCCGACCCCGGATGCACCCGGCACCGCAGCCCGTCGCGCACGCACGATGGCCGCTCCGCCACGAACCGGCACCCACCGACACCCGGCGCGGCGGGCGGATTGGGGCACCGTGCCTGCGTCTCGGATCACGCGCGGGCCCAACGGCGCGCATCAGCCGGCGCGCCGACGTGCGCGTCAGTAGACCGGCACCACACCAAGGATACCACAGGCTGCCAAAATCGCCCCGACGCGGCGCGTCGTGCTGCATGCGCTTGTTAGCCCGCTATAATGGCTATAACTTTCATTTATATCGTTAGGCTTCATACTTTTTTATACCTAGGTTTGAATCGTCGAGACGTAGAAATCCAGAAATGAGTGCATATTGATTGGCTGCCAAGTCCCCTAAATTACCAAAAACAAATAGTCTCGCAATGGCACGAGTGAATTTTTCGATGTGTGCTTGTGTTAGCTTGTTTGCTTGCCGCTTAAGCTCAGGGTAGTCACTTTGCTGTAGGTGATAGTATACCTCGTCAGAGAGGATTGCTCTTTCTATTTCCTCCCAACGCCCTTTAGGCCATTCACGGCCAATAGTAGGTTCGCTGATTTGATTCATAAACATATATCTATCTTGCGTAGCGAAGTCGTTTAAGGCATTAATAATGAGAGAAATAACCGCATTATTACTTAGAAAATTAATGTCATCCTGCGCAAAAACCTTACTGAGATACATGGGTGTATAGCAGCGTTGAATAATTTCGTCCCGCAGATTTACTAAACTGTGGCCCATATTCTTTTTCATAAATTGCCTTGTCGGAAACGCGCCAGTCACCTCAAACTCATGAAGACAAATAACGATCTTCATCAGTCGCTCAAATCCCGTTGACAGCAGAAGGAACCAAGAAAAATAATACGGCTTTGGAGCGTACTGGATATTTTTAGTAAGTTGCCCTAATCCAGTTTCTATTGAGTAAAGTGCAATTTCTGCTTCCTGCAATAGCGCCAGTTTTTGTTGGATGAGAGTTTGTGTTTGAGACATTATACATCCCGCCAATTCACTTGTAGATGGCGATCAAAGTATATAAAGCGGTTTTCAGGACAGTACAGGTAAAACTGTAGCGGGCTAACGGCCAGCCTTCAGCCGCGCGCCGACCACCGAGGCCGATAAACCGGAACCAGCTCCAGCATACCACAGGTCTGAAAATCGGTCCGATTCGGCGCGTCGGGCTGCAAGGCGGTGTTCGGCGCGCTGCCGTCGGATGTGGTGCGTCAATCGGCACGAGCATCGTCATCTCATCGCGCATGGTGCCGCCGCGTGGTTCGGTCGCCCGTCCTAGCGGTAGCGACCTGATTGGACCCGTTGCTGGACGTGCTGGTCAAGCCGTTCGATGAGGGCAACTATCGTCCCGCGATCAATCCGCTGCGCGTGGTTCGAGAGGTAGACGCGAATCACATACTGCTGATAGCGCGCCCAATAGCACCATGTAGTGCAGCTGATGGTGTCCCCATCCAGACACAACAGCCGTTCTTGATCGGCAAAGCGTATGCCCGGCGGCAGCGCGCGTTGGGGCACCGTCTGAACCACCGTTCCGGGCGTTGGGCGATCCGAATAGTGGAGATAGCTCCACCACGCCTGCGGTTGAGAACCATAATCATACACCAGCTGGTTCAGCACGGTTGCATCGACGGGTGCGTTGGTGTCAACCCATGAGTACATCGCCACGCCAGCTGACGGATCGAGTGCCTCACCCGGTAAAAAATCTTGATAGCTTCGCTCCCAATGCGGAGTCCATCTCGTTTCGGGCATATACGTTGGAAATTGATCCACCGGCAAGAGCAGCGTGGTTGTATCCAGAAGAGGATATTTCCAAAACGCGGTGAGGAGACACGCCCAGGAGAGCATGAGGAGGATCACGCTGACGCTGGGGTGGATTCGGCGAGTTCGCAGCCGATTCATATGCACGCTCACCATCGTATGGTCCAACACCGACACCACGTGACGAGCTGTGGCGGAACAAAGCGTGCCGAACGGCGAGCGTTCAGCCGCGCGCCGGTCACCGACACCGATAAACCAGAACCACCCGGATCAGACCACAGCGTCCAAAATCGCCCCGATTCGGCGCGTCGTGCTGCAACGCGGTGTTGGGCGGCGACACCGCGCACACGCTAGTGGCCAGGCTCGCTTCCCGGCGCGTGTGTTGCGGTGATGATGTGGGGAATGCGGGCGTGGAGATCCTGTGCAAAACGCGTGGTGCCCCACCATTGGCCCCAGGGACTCAGAAAGAGCACGTAATCGAACTGATACAGGCGTGGAAGCCAGCGCAGCGGCCCGACGATCGTAGCAGGCGGATCAAGCACGAGGCATGTCTCACCCCATCGGCTGCCGAGATGGTTGATATCCGACCAGGTTGTTTGGAGCGTATAGCCACAGGCATGGAGGGTGAGGGCCTCCCCGATGATCAGACGCATCCAGACAAGATTGTACCACTGCATGCCGCCGATGGCGATCAAAAGAATCGCTGGCAGCAGCAGCGGCAGCGCGAACCACCACGCAACGATCAGCAGCAACTTCACGCCCGTCACAAGCAACGCGAATCCGCTGCTGAGGAGCATGGTGACCACAATCCCGTGTGTCCAACGTGCGCGTGATGTGAGGAAATACGTCTGCGATGCTGCGACTGATGCGTCGGGGGTTGGTTCGATGAATTGCGCCATACATGGTGTCTCTGTAGGTTATGGACGCCCTGCTGCTGACGACGACGACGCCCGGCATCATTATCAGCAAGGCAGTTTCGTTCGTACGTGGCCGTCATCGACACGATTGCCGCGTGCGTACTACCGACATATATCGATTCGCGCACACGCACGCGAAGTGTGCGCCTCAGTGAACAGCATCAGCCGCCCAACGGCAAGCATTCAGCTGCCGCTGCGCGCAGGACGAACGTCCAAAATTGCCCTGATCTCGGCGCGCAGCGGTCGTGCTGCAATGCGATGTTAGCCTGTGCCAGATGATAGACGATACTTTGCATACGACCATGTATTGCTTTTAGATTCAAATCAAAAACATTAAAATTATATTCAGTCATCAAAAATTCATTTTGTCTACTGAATTGCATTTTAGATCTCCATTAAATGCTATTCGGAGATAATGGATATCGCTCCATTATTCCGGTCGACACGAACCAAGGAATTTGGGATTGTTACAATATGATTTTGATCTTTTAAATCCCAATCCTGGTAATAGTTCTGACATTTGAGCACCGGAAATATTTGAGATTCACCAGAAGGAAGTTGCATAACTGCAAGTAAGTACACCACTTTGGCATCGTATCCGAATAATAATGTCCCAAGCTCGCCAGTGCGTTTACTGGTGAATGCGACGTACTGTAGAAGTGAAAAGATACATAGAACTACATCACATCCAACACGCTGATATAATGGCAGAAATCCTAATTTTTTGAGAACTTCATTCAGGCTTAAAACTATCTCACCCTCAGTAAACACAGGATGCGAATAAAAATCGATTTTTGCGTAGCCGACGTCCAATGCTTCGTTACTCCCCTGTTGAATAAATTCCTGAATTTGCCCTTTATCTCGCTCGCGGTGTGCAACAAAGTTTGCAATTTCTAGTATTGCTGATCCAGATGGTGCGTGACGTCGGACAAGAATGAGCAATGCAAATATGTCTCGCTCCGTGAAGGTTTGATCTGCTAGTAATCTATATAACTGGCTAATGAGTTGACGTTCTTTTAGATCCATAGTGCACTTTTGCTATCTGATTCATAACGGGCTAACGGCCAGCGTTCAGCCGCGCCCCTGGAGGCGAGGAACTGGATAAATGGCACGGGCTTTCACTAAAATCGGCCCGATCTCGAGCGCCCCGCCAGGGC
>JAYUUK010000292.1:0-3866 GCA_043754595.1 Roseiflexaceae bacterium
TTGCGCCCCCACGCCCCCGCTGTGCGCTACGCGCAGACCCTTTGAGAGATGTTCTGGGGTGCGCCCCCACGCCCCCGCTGTGCGCTACGCGCAGACCGCTGCCTGGCTGCCCGGTATCTGCCCGGCATCTGTGGCTATCTACAAACTGCCTCGCTGCGCCCCTACTTGCTACTCTCGAGCGCCTGGCGCAGATCGTCGATCAGATCATCGGCGTGCTCCAGGCCGACGCTGATGCGCAGCAGCCCTGGCGGCGTGCGGCTCTCCGGCCCCTCGACCGATGCGCGGTGCTCGATCAGGCTCTCGGTGCCGCCGAGGCTGGTGGCGCGGGTGAACAGCGTCAGCCTGGCGCAGACCGCCAGCGCCGCCGCCTGCCCGCCCTCCACCTCGACGCTGAGCATCCCGCCGAAGCCGCGCATCTGCCGCGCGGCGACGCTGTGGTCCGGATGGCTCGGCAGGCCGGGGTAGTTGACCCGCGCGATCTGCGGCTGCTCGGCCAGGAACGCCGCCACCTTCGCCGCGTTCTCGCAGTGGCCGCGCATCCGGTAGGCGAGCGAGCGCATCCCGCGCAGGATCAGCCAGCAGTCGAACGGGCTGGGCACCGCGCCGCCGTTGCTCTGGATATGGCGCAGCTGAGCCACGAAGGCATCGTCCTCGCGCGCGATCACCGCACCGCCGAGCGCGTCGGAGTGGCCGCCGAGATACTTGGTGGTCGAGTGGAGCACCAGATCGGCCCCGAGCGCTAGCGGGTTCTGCAGCGCCGGCGTGCCCCAGGTGTTATCCACCGCTAGCAGCGCCCCTGCTGTGCGCGCAACCTCGGCGACGGCGGTGATATCGGCGATCTTGAGCAGCGGGTTGCTCGGCGTCTCGGCCCAGATCAGCCTGGTCTGCGGCGTGATGGCGGCGCGGACGTTGGCCGGGTCGGCCATGTCCACTTGGCTGAAGCGCAGCCCCCACGGCGCCATCGTCTCGCGCAGCAGCCGCGTGATGCCGTGGTAGGCGTCGTCCGGCGCGACGACGTGGTCGCCGGGCCTGAGCGCCATGAAGATCGCCCAGGCTGCGGCCTGCCCCGAGCCAAATGCCGCGCACGCCGCGCCGCCCTCCAGCGCCGTCAGCGCCGCTTCGAGCGCGGTGCGGTTGGGGTTGGCGATGCGGGTGTAGATATAGCCGCTGGGGTACTCGCCGTCACCGGCGCGCTCGAACGTCGTGCTCAGGTGGATGGGCGGGATCACCGCGCCGGTGGCCGGGTCGACGCCCTGGCCGGCGTGGATCGCTAATGTCTCTGGGTGCATAGTTGGTTTATCCACAGGTAGAACAATACTATGAGTGAAGAAAAAGATGATCTTGGGTGCTGTGCCCCCAAACCCCCACTTTGCGCTTCGCGTGTTTACCTTGTCATCGTCGCCAGCGCCCAGATGCCGAACGCCAGCACGAGCGTGCCAGAGATACGGTTGACCCACAGCAGCGCGACAGGGCCGAATCGCGCGCGCAGCAGGCTGACGCTGCCGGAGAGCAGCAGCCACCATAGCGCCGAGCCGACGAACACGCCGGCGACCAGCAGCAGTGCGGCAAGCGGGTCGCCGCCAGTGGTCTTCGCCAGCCCAAGCCCGGCGAAGATGCCGACGAACGACAGGATGGTTAGCGGGTTAGCGATCGTCAGCGCCAGCGTCGAGAGATAGGCCGCCAGCATGCCGCCGCGCTCGCTCGTCTCGGCAGCGCGCTCGGCGGGCCGTGCCAGCAGCGCGGTGACGCCGAGGTAGCACAGGAACAGCCCGCCGACCAGCTTGAGCCAGATGGCGCTCCCGGTCAGCACCGTGGTGACCGCCGTCAGCCCGAGCGCAGCGACGAGCCCGTAGAGCCCATCGCCGGTGGCGGCCCCCATGCCACCGGCGAACCCGATCGCCTGGCCGTGGGCCAGCGTGCGCCTGATGCACAGCACCCCGATCGGGCCGACCGGCGCCGCGATTCCGAAGCCGAGGACGAGACCGGTGAGAAACACACCTCCTCCTTGAATGGACGATTGACGATTAAACGCGTCTTGTGCGAAGCCATTTAATTGTCGATGAAAAGTACCTGAATTAACGATTACGTATTAATCGTCAATCGTCAATCCCCAATAACATCCTGGGGATGGGTGATATAGCCGGTGAGCGCTGTGGCCGCCGCGACCTCGGCAGAGGCCAGGTAGATATTGGCCTGTGGCGAGCCCATGCGGCCGCGGAAGTTGCGGTTGCCGGTGAACAGGCAGACCTCGCCAGGGGCCAGCACGCCCATGTGGCGGCCGATGCACGCGCCGCAGCCAGGCGTCCCGATCGCCGCGCCAGATGCGATCAGGCTGGAGAGCGTGCCGTCATCGCTGGCTCGGCGCAGCGCCTCTGCTGTGGCCGGAACGACGACGAGCCGCACGCCCCTGGCGATCTTTCGTCCGCGCAGCACCCTGGCCGCCGCCGCCATATCGTTGTAGTGACCGTTGGTGCAGGTGCCGAGGTAGACTACATCAATGGCGATCGTGCCCAGATCGGCGATGTCGCTGACGTTATCGACGTAGTGCGGCGCGCTGATCTGCGGCCCGAGCGCGTCCAGGTCGATCTCGACCGTCCGGCTGTAGGTGGCGTCATCGTCCACCCGCAGCCACTCGGGCGGGGCCTGCTCGGGGCGGAGACCGGCGTAGCCTTCGCCAAACGGCGGCACGATCCCGGCCTTGCCGCCGACCTCGATCGAGAGCGTGGCCAGCGTCATCCGGTCCGTCACTGGCAGGAACTCCACGCCGTGCCACTCGACGCTCTGGTAGGTCGCCCCGTCGGCGCGGATAATCTTGGTGGCCGCCAGCGCCAGATCCTTGGCGCTCACGCCTGGGCGGAAGCGGCCGCGCGCCAGCACTCGCACCGTCTCGGGCACCCGCAGCCAGGTCTGCCCGCTCGCCAGCGCCAGCGCCATATCGGTGCTGCCCATGCCAGTGCCGAACGCCCCGACCGCGCCGTAGCCGGTGGAGTGCGAGTCCGAGCCGATGATGACCATGCCGGGGCGTGCCAGCCCCTCCTCGACCAGCAGCGGGTGCGAGATGCCGCGCCCCACATCGAAGAAGTGCTCGATCTGCTGCTCGCGGACCCAGCGCCGCAGCCCGCTCTGCTGCTCGGCGTTCTGGATGGTGGCGGCCGGCGCGACGTGGTCGACGACCACGGCGATCTTGCTCGGGTCCCACACCTTGGCGGCACCCAGCTCGCCGTGCAAGATCTTGATGATGCTCGGCGAGATGCTGTCGTGCATCATCGCCAGGTCCACCGGCACCGTCACATTTTCCCCGGCGCGCACTGGCCGGCCGGCGGCGTGCGAGAGAATCTGCTCTGCGAGTGTCTGCCCCATGTGCTGCTCCTTGACGAGATTGCCAGGCAACAAAAAACCCACCTCACCGTCCGGTGAAGCGGGCCTGTCTGCGAACCTTCGCGGTACAAGCGAGCCTAACCAGACCTCGCGGCCGGCTTTTTGCTCTGCTTACCCTGCTTCTTCGAGAAGGCGAAGGTCATCGTGTTCTTCCAATAATCTCTGCGATGGCGCGACTATAGCACGCAACCATGTGGCTGTCAAGCGCCGATCCGGGCAGGTTGTCCACAGATACCGGGCAGATACCGGACAGATGCCGGGCAGATGCCCGGCATCTGCCGACAAATCACCGGACGTTGGGTGCCTGCGTCACCGGGCTGCTGACGAGCTGCCGCGTATCGTAGTAACCGTGGAACCGGCGGATGCGGCCGTCGTCGTCGAGCATCAGCAGAGTCGCGCCATCGTAGCCGCCAGCCTCAGCATCGCCCTCGCCCTCCAGCGCCGTCTTCCAGAACAGCCCCACCGCTCGGTCGCCGGTGGTGACGCGC
>JAYUUK010000293.1:0-11727 GCA_043754595.1 Roseiflexaceae bacterium
GGCAGGTACGGCAGGCCGGCCTGCTTGGCCAAGATCGAGAACACCAGGATGAGCATGATGCCGATGAAGAACGTTGGCAGCGAAGCGCCGAAGAACGCCACAGTGGTCATCACATAGTCGAAGCGCGAGTACTGCCGCACCGCCGAGTAGACCCCGATCGGGACGCCGATCATGATCGCCAGCAGCGTCGAGATTCCCATCAGCTGCAAGGTGAACGGCAGCCGGCTGTTGATCAACGTCGAGACCGGTCGGTCGCGCAGCATCACCGTGCTCGCGCCAAAATCGCCGAACAGGATGCCGTTACTGCCGCGCCGGCCCGCCAGATCCTTGAGCTTGAGCGGGGTGACGCAGCCATCATCGACGATCTCGCTCCGGCCGTCTGGGTAGACGAGCTTGGCCTTGCCCGGCTGGGTGCAGCCGAGCACCAGATCGCCAAACAGCTGTTGACCGCCGATATTCAGCGGGCCGCGCGGATGGCCGATGAGCCAGCGCGAGAAGCGAAACGGCAGATCGATATCGAGCTCGAAGCGCGCCTTGATCCGCTGGATGTCTTCCTGCGTGATGCGCTTTGCGCCAGAATTCTGGTTTTCGCGGAGAAACGTCAGCGGTCCGCCGGGGGCGATATTGAGGATCAGATAGGATACAAGCGAGGAGAAAAAAATAACCACGAACATTTGAATGATGCGGCGTACCAAGAATGCAATCATACGCGCTCCCCTGTAAACTGCGGCGCGGGCGATGGAAGTGATCCATCGCCCGCAGCCCCCGTCGCTAGCGCAGGAATAGGTTGTAGTCCATGTGCTCCCACGTCGGGCTGGCGATGGTCACGGCCTGAATTTTGCCCTCCTGGGCAGCCTTCAGCACCGTCGCCACTTCCTCGCCCGCCCCGAGCGTCGTCGGGTCGAGCACATCCACATCGCCGGTCAGCAGCTGCGCCACCGCCTGCTGCGTGTCAGAGATGAACTGGATGGTGAGGGTTTTGACCGCCGGCTCGCCCTTGAAGTAGTTCGGGTTGGCCTTGAGCACCATCCGCTGACCCTTCTCCCAGCTCTCGATCATGTACGGCCCGCTCGAAAGCGGCTTCTCAGCCACCTCCGTCAGCGTCGCCCAGTCCTTGGCCGGCACATCGGCGAGCGTCTTGCCCTTGTAGGCACCTTCGCTCTCGATCATCTGGTGCGCCGGGTAGGCTCCAAGGCTCTGCACGTAGTACTGCGGCCACTGTGCGCCGGGCAGATAGGTGATGGTGTACGAGGTGTCGCTCTTGTACTCGATCCCCTTGTAGCTCTCGCAGGTGGTGAAGCTCGTCGCGCCCGAATCCTTGTCGCACGTGATCTTGGCGGCGAGCTCGTAGTCGGCCTTGACCACCGGCTTCCCATCTGACCACTTGAGCCCGTCGACGTGCTCGAAGGTCACGGCCAGTTGCTTCATCTTGACCGTGCCGCTGTCGTAGGTCGCGGTCTGCCCGTCGGTACCGACGTACTTAACGCCCTTCTCCAGCTTGACCGCCTTGCTGTCGAGGCCCCAGATCATGTCGCCCTCTTTGACATCGACGTCGCTGTTGGTCGCGCCGCCGTTGTCCAGCTTCGGCAGCTGCTTGAGGCCGACCGCCTGGTAGTCGTAGTCGTAGGCTGTGGTGTCCAGAGCCGTGATCAGCTGCCCGACCTGAATGGCCACCGCTGCGTTCTCCACCAGGGTGAACAGCGATGCCGGCTCCTGGGTGAAGCCCATCACCACGCTGTCGCCGCCGCTCTTGAGCTTCCACTCGCCGGCGTTGGCCGTGACGTACTCGGTGCTGTTGGGCTTGAAGTTCTCCAGGTTCTTGTTGGCGGCGGCCGCCTCAAGCCGGTTGAACAGCGGCAGGCTCACCATATCTTTGGTGAACTCCTGCTGGAAGATCGCGTACTGCTTAACGCGCTCGGCCCGGTCCAGCGTGTTGTTGGCGGCGATAATCGCTGCCGACGCCTTCTCGTTGCACCAGCCCATTGAGTTCTGGCCCTCCCAGTTATTGGAAGGCAGCGGGATCTGGTTGCAAGCATAGAGCGTCTGGCCGCTTGGGTCAGGCGAGCCGACCCACGCGAACGCGCCGATCTCGAAATCGCGGCGGGCCAGGCCCGTCGTATCGCCGAACCACCACGAGCCAGGGGCGTGCTTGCGGCTGATCTGGATGCCGCAGTTATCCTTCAGCTGCTGCTCGAGCACCGTGGCCCACGTCTGGCGGAAGCCGGCATTGGTGGTGGTGAACTCCATAAACAGCGGCACGCCGTCCTTGGCGCGGACGGTTCCGGGCGCGGCATCGGCAGCTACCGTCCAGCCGGCCGCGTCGAGCAGCTTCTTGCCCTCATCGGGGTTAAATGGGTAGGTGGTCAGGCCATCCTTGGCCAGCGCCCAGTGGCCCTGCGGCACGAACGAGTCCATCAGCAGCTTCTTCTGCTCGTCATCGTTGAGGTAGCCGTAGACCGATTTGATCAGCTCAAGCCGATTGGTGCAGAACGCAATCGCCTGACGAACCTTGAGGTCGCCGAGGATCGGGTGCGGCGTGGTGAATGCGCCGCCCTCTGCCGGGGCGGCGGTCGGCACGGCAGTGGCGTTCGGGTCAGCCGTGGCGGTGACGACCACCTGCTGGGCTGGCTGAGTCGGCGCAGCTACGACCGACGTCACGACGACGGTCTCGCGGACTGGCGCTGCGGGCGCTGCGGTGCCGCCGCATGCGGCGAGGACCGGCGCGACAAGAGCGAAGAGGATGCCGGCGGCAACCTTACGCCCGAGGAACTCTCGCTTCATATGAAGCTTACTCCTTTCCCTTGGTGATAAAATGGCCTTGGGGAATCGGTAGACCCAGTGCATCGGCAATGAGCCAAGCGAATTGCATCGGACGAAGGTTTTGCTGTGGCAAATACACACCTATGACGAATCTCGACGCCGAATCGTACAGCGCGTTCTGGCATCAAGGGCGGTATAGGTCGTCCGTTTCGCTTATAATCCGTGATGGTACCACGCATTGACGCAGCTTGTCAAATGTTTGTTAATGCGCCCACCATACATTGTGCAAGGTGTGCAACATCGCTCGTCGCCAGACGTCTATGCTCGGGATGCAGCGCACAGCGGAGTTTGGAGGCGCAGGCCCCTTGCGCATCACGCTTCTTTTCTTACGCGCTCCGCGCGGGGTGCTTCTCACTAAGAGCGCTTTTGCCTTCTGCTGCTGTGTAGCGGAGCTGTGCAGCAGCAGGAAGACAGGAGCTACCGCGCTGCCGCAGGCCGAAAAAAGCGCGATACGCCTGGGAGTTGGGGGTGCAACCCCCAAAATCACCCCGTTTCTACTCTCGTATGAGGATTGCTATAGAGTACAATTGAGATCTTCATTAGCTGGAGGAATATGTATGGGCATCGAGGCTCGCCCGATCCGTCTCTCGAAAACTGGGAAATTTATTGCAGCGGCGATTGTTATTGCGCTGTTGATTCTTTTTCTGCGCGGTCTCGGCCCGGTGCTGACGCCGTTCATCGCTGCGGCGATCAGCGCCTACCTATTCAACCCGCTGATCACATGGTGCGCCAACCGCACTAAAACTGCGCGCGGCTGGTGGATCCTGCTGCTCTATATCGTCATCGGCACGCTTATCTGGCTGGTGGTTCACTTCGTCGGGCCGATGCTGACGACGCAGTACCGCGAGCTGCGCCGCGAGTTGCCGCTGCAGTTCGCCGAGTTCCGCGCCACGCTCGGCCGCAGCCCGACGGTCACGATCGCCGGCTTCGAGGTCAGCTCGCAGCTCGTCGAGCGGCAGATCGACGAAGCGCAGCGACAGCTCGGTGCCGGCGCAGGGACGCAGCTCGCCGAGCAGGTGCCACACCTGTTCGCATCGGTCTTTGAGTTCCTGGTGCTCTCGGTCAGCTATCTGATGCTGACGTTCTACCTGTTGTTGGAGAGCCACCGCATTGTAGACCGGATCTACAGCCTGGTGCCGGCTCCTTACCGCGACGAGATCCGCAGCCTGGGGACGCAAATCGACGGCATCCTGGCTGGCTACATCCGCGGTGTGCTGATCCTCATCCCAATTATGTCTACCCTGACGACGATCGCGCTCAGTATCATGGGCGTGCAGTATGCCCTCGTGCTCGGCATCCTCACCGGCATCCTCGAATCGATCCCGTTGATTGGGCCGTGGAGCGCGGCCGGCATCGCCATCGCCGTGGCCGCGCTGCAGAACCCCGCCCCGATGGGGCTGCCGCACCTCGTCGTCGCCGGGATCATCGCCGTCACCTACTTCGTGCTGCGGATCAGCGAAGATAACTTCATCATCCCATACGTCGTCGGCCCGGCGGTCCACCTCCACCCGATGCTGGTGATCGTGGCGATCCTTTCAGGCGGCGCGATCGCTGGGCCTTTTGGGCTATTCGTCGCCATCCCGGTCACGTCGATCATCCAGCTGCTGCTGCGCTACCTGTACACCAAGATGATCGACGCGCCGCCGCCGCCGCCCCAGGGCCCGGCGCTGCGCGGCGTGGCGCACACGAGCCACGATAATCCGCTCGGCGAGCCGCAACGCACACCGGCCCCCGCCAGCGGCACATACCAGTCTGCCGATAGCTAGCCGATAGCTGAGGCCAGCGCTCATTCGCCGAGCGAGACCGCCACATTGTGGAACCCGCCGTCGACGTAGACGACTTCGCCGGTGACCGCCGCCGCCCATGGCGAGCAGAGGTAGACGGCGGTTCGGCCGACGTCATCGATGGTGACATTGCGCCGGATCGGGGCGACTTCGGCGAACTGCTTGTGCATGGTACGAAAATCCGCGATCCCGCTCGCTGAGAGCGTCCGGATCGGGCCAGCGCTGATGGCATTGACCCGCACCCCGCGCGGCCCGAGGTCGCTGGCGAGATAGCGGACGCTGGCTTCGAGCGCCGCCTTGGCCACGCCCATGACGTTGTAGTTCGGCACCACCTGCTGCGATCCGTGGTACGTCATAGTCAGCACGGCGGCGTCTGGGCTGAGTAGCGCCTCGGCGGCCTTGACCACCGCTGTCAGCGAGTAGACCGAGACGTCCATCGCCGTCTGGAAGCTGGCCCGGTCGACGGTCATGTACGGCCCGTTGAGGTGCTCTTTGTTGGCGAACGCCATGGCGTGGACCAGGATGTCGATCGTGCCGTAGATCTGCTTGACCTGATCGAAGAACGCGGCGATCTCCTCGTCGCTCTGGGCATTCATTGGCGCGACGAGTTTGGCTCCCAGGCTGCTCGCCAGCGGGCGGACACGGCGCTCAAGCGCCTCGCCCAGAAAGTTGAACCCGAGGTCGGCACCCTCGGCGTGGAGCGCCTTGGCGATCCCCCACGCGATCGAGTGATCGTTGGCCAGCCCGAGTATGATCCCCTTTTTGCCTTCCAGCAGCCCCATAATGCCTCCTTAGATCTCTGCGCTGTGCTGTTCGCTATCATAGCGCCGAATGTGATTTGTGCAAGTTCGGGCCGATCGTCCACAGATAGGCACAGATAGGCACAGATACCGGGCAACGCACGCGGGGCGGCGCGGGCGGTTCGTGGACGGCGCGAGTGGCGCATGGTACCATGCAGTGATGTATGGGTTCGAGCAACAGCGGGGATCGCGATGCGACGGTTCGTGGCGATGCTAGTTTGGTGGTTGGCGCTGTGGGAGTTGCTCGCGCGGCGTCGCGGCTGGCGCGGTTTCTCCTGGGGCCCTGGCCCGGCATGGCTGTGGCGAGCGCCGCTGGCGCTGCCGCTGGTGCGGTCGCTCGGGTCGATCCGCTGGCTTGCGGCGCTCGCCCTGCCGAGCCTGCTGCTGCACGCCGCCGTCGCCAGCATCGCGCGCCGCAAGCTCAGCCCAAACCGCAGCCTGACCCCCGGCAGCTATCCTGACCGGGTCGTCGAGCGGGTCGAGCTGATCGTCCCCGGCGGCGTCGTGCCTGGGATCGCCATCGCGCCGCGGGGCACGTGCTACGGCGCGGTGGCGGTGCTGCACGGCTCGGGCTGCGACAAGACCTATTTTCTTTGGCGGCTGGCCGAGGCGCTGCTGGGTGAAGGGCTGGCGCTGCTGACGATCGACCTGGACGGCCACGGCGAGAACGGCCGGCCGCAGACGCTGGCCGGCGCGACCGAAGGGGCGCTGGCGGCCGTCGCCTGGCTACGCCAGCGCCACGCTCACGTCGGGCTGCTCGGCGTGAGCCTGGGGGGCTGTATCGCCGCCCGCGCCGCCGCAGACGGCGCGGGCGACGCACAGACCAGGGTGGACGCGCTGGCGCTGCTTGAGGCGCCGCCGCTGCTGTGGTTCACCGCCGAAGATCAGTGGCGCGAGGGGCTGCGGCTGCTCCAGCCGTTCTGCCTCGATCTGCTGCGCGACACGACGGCCTACGAGCTGGCGCGGGTCGTCGCCGACACCATCGCTGCGCAGTCAGCGCCGCGGATCGTCGCCGAGATCGGCACCGTCGAGCTGATCTGGCGGCTGAATGTCTGCGGCGCGCTGCCGCAGGTCACCGCGCCGGTGTTGCTGCTGTACGGCGCGCGCGACGCGATCGTGCCGCCCTGGCAGGCGCGGCTGGTGCGCGCGGCGAGACCGGATGCGGCCTTCATCTCAGTGGCCGATGCCAGCCATCTGACGCTCCAGCTGCACCCGCAGGCGGTGGCGGAGACGGCGGCCTGGCTGCGCGTGACGATGACGGCGTGAGGCGGATGGAGGGATTATGCGGCGACCGGGGTGATGCCCCGCGCGTGTCATGCTGAGCGGCGCTGGCTGGGCGCCTGAGGGGCGCAGACCGCTGCCGCGAAGCATCAGTGCTGGCACGGCGCTACGGGATGCGGTGATGGGGCAATGCAGTGCCGTAGGGACGCAGCTTGCTACGTCCGCGCCGCCTCCCGCGCCGCCCGCCTCGATCAGTGGGTAGTCTCAAAAATCTGATCGATGAAGCCATAGTCCTTCGCCTGCTCCGGCGTCATGAACCGGTCGCGGCTGAAGTCGGCAGCGATCTCCTCGATGGTGCGCCCGGTGTCGCGCGCCAGCAGCCCATTGCCCACATCCTGGATGCGCAGCAGCTCGCGGACCATGCGCTCCACATCTGGAGCGTAGCCCTCGACGCCGCCGCCCGCCGGGTGGAAGTGGATCGTCGCGTGGGGGAGGGCGTAGCGCTTGCCGCGCGCCCCGCCGGCGAGCAGGATCGTTGCCATGCTGCCAGCCCGGCCGATGCAGACCGTATTGACATCGCAGGTGATCAGCTGCATCGTATCGTAGATCGCCAGGCCATCGCGCACGCTGCCGCCCGGGCTGTTAATATAGAACCAGATATCGCGCGTCGGGTCCGAGTGCTGGAGAAACAGCAGCTGCGCGACGATCGCCGACGCGACTTCATCGTCGATCGGCGTCCCGAGCATGATCACGCGCTCCTGCAGCAGCCGCGAGAAAAGATCCCAGGAGCGCTCGCCGCGCGGAGTACGCTCGACAATCGTCGGTATTGGTATATATGGCATAATGGCAATCCTTTCTGGGCGCGGACGCGCTCCGTGCCAGGTAGTATAGCAGATCGCAAGGGGGAGTTTCATGCAGGAAACAGGCGCGCCGCGGATCGATCGCTTCGTATCGCTGATACTGCTTGTGCTGCTCGGGCTCGCGCTAGTCTTCTTTATCGATATCAACCCATCGATCCTGCGCGCCAGCCTCGGCGGCGACTTGCCGGCGATCACGGTCTCCTGGCTGCTGATCGCCGCGCTGGTGCTGGTCTCGGTCACCGGCGCGGATGTCTTCATCAGGCAGCACCCAGAGATGCAGCGCAGGCCACAGCTCGGGCTGCGCCTCGGCGGGCGCACCATCGAGCTTGCGCCGGCATTTTGGATCCTGCCGGCCTTCACCGTTATCGCGCCGTTCGCCTTCTTTCGGCTGTTCGTCGCCCCGTTCGGGCCGATCGTATTTGTGCCGGCGCTGCTCTGCTCAGGCGGGCTGCTGCTGGCGACGCTGCTCGCCCATCACTACGCGCTCGATCGCCGCGCCGAGATCCGGCAGCGCGCCACCGCCGCCATCCAGGTGATCGGGATGCTGTTGGCGTTCGCCACCTTTGGTGCGGTGATGTTCGCCAGAATGCGGACGCTCTACGCCGCGGCGCTGATCGGCGCGGTGGCCGCGCTGCTGGCCTACGCGCTGCTGCGCTGGGGTCCGCAGCGCGGCACGCCGTGGATGCTCGCCGGCGCGATCGGCCTGGCGATCGCCGAGACCACCTGGCCGATCAACTACTGGGCGATGCCGGCGCTGCTGGCCGGCGGGCTGCTGTTCGCCGTGTTCTACACCGTCGTCGGGCTGGCGCAGCACGCCGTCAGCGGCCAGCTGACCCGCGCCGTCATCGGCGAGTACGCTGTGGTCGGCGGCGCGGCGCTGGCGGTCTCGGTCTACTGGGCGCTGCGATAGGCTGGCACATCGAAAGCGTATCAGCGTGTACGATACAGATTACCTTTACACATCGGAATCTACTATTGCGACACAGATCGCAGACGCCGCATCCGGTTTGCGGCATGGCCGCCGGCGATAGAGCAAGAACCGCTGCAACTCCATCGTCTGACGGTTGCGGCGGCGCTCGGCGCGCTGCTATGCTGCTCTAGAGAGTCCTGCGCGCGTTGGACAATGTAGGCAGATGTTCTCGGGGGCTGCGCCGCCAAACCGCCACGTGCGCTGACGCGCGGTTATAATTCATTGAGAATATCCTATCCAGGAGCGCGCGATGCGTCACTGGCCTGCGACCCGCGTCTACTATCTGCGTCAGGCAGTGGCATCGTTCAATAGCGGGCTGATCTTCACCAGCATCTGGACGTTCTATTACGAAACGCTGCGGCTCAACTTGGCGCAGATCGCGCTGATCTTCATCGTGATCACCGTCACCGGGCTGCTGCTCGAAGTGCCCACCGGCGTCATCGCCGACTCATACTCGCGCCGGTTGTCGGTCATCGTGGGCGGCATCTTCATCGGGCTGTGCTACACCGGAGCCGGGCTATTCCCGATCTACGCTGTGATATTACTCGGCGCGCTGCTGGAGGCCATCGGTGATACGTGTGTCAGCGGCGCGCTGGACGCCTGGATCGCCGATGAGGTCGGCGCCGAGCATGTCGGTCCGGTTTTTGCCCGCAGCATTCAGGTTGCCACCCCGTCACACTGGGTCGGGGTGCTGCTGAGCATCGCGCTGGCGGCCCGCTTCGATTACCAGATGCCGATCGCGATCGGCGGTATCTCCTGGCTGCTCCTTGCGGTGGTGCTGATCGCCGTGATGCCAGAGACCTTCGTGTCGCCGGCAGGTGCGGCGCGACGCCCGATCGGCGCGCAGCTTGGCGCGGGCTGGCGGACGTTCCGCGAGGGACTGACGCTCATTCGCACCAGGCGCGCGGTGCTGCGCCTGATGGTCGCCGGGCTCTTCTCCGCCGCGCTGCTGGATAGCTTCTATCGCTTCTCGCGGCTCCAGCTGCTCACCAGCTTCGCGCTCCCGGTCGTCACCCTGCCGCTGGTCGGCACCCTGAAGAATAATCTGTGGTTTGGGCTGTTCGAGGTGGCGCAGGGCGCGCTGACGTTCGTCGGCCTAGGCGTGCTGCGCCGCGCCGCGATCTTCGAGCGGCCACGGGCGCTCGCTGGCGCGCTGGTGGCGCTGCACAGCTTGATGCTGATCGGAGTGCTGGCGTTCGCTGGCAGCGCGCAGCTCGCCATCGCTATCGGCGCCTGGCTGGCGGTGACGGTGTTTGGCGATCTGGCGCGCCCGCTGGTAGCGACATGGCTCAACCAGTCGATCGACAGCTCCTCGCGAGCGACGGTGCTCTCGATCCATTCGCAGGTCAGCATGCTCGGCATGCTCACGCTGAGCAGCGCGCTGAGTGTGGTGGGCGATGGATACGGCGTCCGCCCGGCGCTGGCGCTGGCGAGCGTCTTACTGCTGCCGGTCGTCTGGCTGTACGCGCGGCGCTCGGAGAACTAAATGCACCGAGCCCGCGCCGAATGTATCGGCGCGGGCTTGCTCAGGACCGCTCTGCCCATCGGCGCTCGCCGCGTGCGAAAACCTTGCGTATGCCGAAGGACGATCGATGGCGCTCTGCGCTCAGTGCATGCCCCAAATCCCGCTGTGCGCTAGGCGCGAAGGAACGCCAGCAGATCCTGCGTCAGCCTGTCCTTGTGGGTGGCGAACACCCCGTGCGGCGCGTCGGCGTACTCGATGACCGTGGCCTGCGGCAGCGCTTTGGCCACCTCGCGGGCTGTGGTGTCGATCGGAACCGTCTTGTCCGCCGTCCCGTGGATCACGAGCGTCGGCACGGTGAACGCCGCCAGGTCTGGGCGAAAATCGGTGGTAGCAAAAGCCTTGGCGCAGTCCAGCGTCGCTTTGAGGCTGGCGTACATCGCCACGTTGCGCGAGGTCTCCAGTAGTTCATCGCTCACAGGGTGCGACATCGCGCCCACGCCGTAGAAATCGCGGAAGAACCCGGCGAAGAAGTGCGCCCGATCCTCCTTCATCCCAGCGGCCATCTTGTCAACAATTGCCTGGTCGACGCCATGTGGGTTGTCTTTGGTCTTGAGCATATACGGCACGACCGAGGAGATCAGCCCGGCCTGAGCCACATGTTTGGCACCGTGGCGCGATAGATAGCGGGCCACCTCGCCGCCGCCCATCGAGAAGCCGATGATCGCCGCATCGCGCGCGCTGGTTCCGTCGATCACGGCGGCGAGATCGTCGGCCAACGTGTCGTAGTCGTAGCCGCCCCAGGTCTGCTCGGAGCGCCCGAAGCCGCGCCGGTCGTAGGCGATGGTGCGGAAGCCAGCCTCGGCCAGCGGCATAGCGACATCGTCCCAGCTATCGGACGAGAGCGGCCAGCCGTGGATCAGGATCACTGGCCTGCCGGCGCCCCAGTCTTTATAGTACAGCTTGGTGTCGTCTTTCGTGGTGATATAGGCCATCAGTCGCTCCTTTGTGTGATTCGCTTCGTATCGCTCCCTGTGGGGAGTACGGCACGATCTGTACCACCCAAATCGACCGCCGCTCGACGACGTCGTGCCCGATGCCGAATGGCGCACAGCGTATGCCATGTTGAGCGCCATCAGCTGCGTCCGCCGGAAGCCCCGTTCGCGAAGCATCTGGGCTGGCACAGTGTCGCGCCCGTTTCGCCCGCGATCGTCCAGCAGCGGTCAGCGCGAACGCAGGCCGCGCGGAATCGCCAGCGCTGCCTCCATCGAGTAGTCATTGACGCTAACTGCTTGTATGATAGAGCAATCCTAATCAGCGTAGGGAAGGGGGAGATCTCGGGGGCTGCGCCCCTTCGACTGCGCGCAGTGCACGCCCCAAACCCCCGCGCTGCGCTTCGTGCGTGGACAACGCACGGAGGATTGCTATACCGGCCTGGCGCATATGATGAGCGCGGATCTCGCACATGTTTACTGGAGTGCATCCCAATGAGCGACCGAATAAATATCAGCGAGCTCGACGCGGCGGGCGCGGCTGCGATCATCCCCGAGCTCGCCGAGCTGCTGCGCGATAGCGTGGACAACGGCTCGTCCGTCGGGTTTCTGTTGCCGCTGCGATTGCCCGAGGCGTTGGCGTTCTGGGAGGGCGTGGCTGGGGCGGTGGTGCGCGGCGAGACGCTGCTGCTCGTGGCCCGCGATGCGGCCGGCGTGGTGGCTGGCACGGTGCAGCTGGGGCTGGCGCTGCGACCAAACTCGCTCCACCGCGCCGAGGTGCAGAAGCTGCTGGTCCACACCCGCGCGCGCCGGCGCGG
>JAYUUK010000294.1:0-11711 GCA_043754595.1 Roseiflexaceae bacterium
GAGCGACTGGCTGCCCCCATGTAGCTTGCCCTGGGCGCGCGGACCCACCAGCCGCGACATCAGCCCGCCGAGAGATGGCCCGAGCAGCGCATCGCCGAAGCCGAACAGCACTGCCCCGGCCACCAGCAGCGGCGCATCGCCGCGCAGCGCCGCCGCTGCGATCAGCGCGTAGCCGCCCGTCTCGGCCAGCAGCCCGCCGATCGCCACGCCGCGTTCCCCGAAGCGCGGTAACAGCCGTTGGAGCAGTAGCCCCTGGGTAACGATATCCTGCACCCCCACCAGAAAGAAGATCCCGCCGATCAGCGCCGGCCCCCAGCCGAGCACATCGCTGACGTACAGCGAGAGGTTGGACTGTACGATCGCGAACGGCAGACTGTACAGAAGCGTGGCGAGCAGCAGCCAGCCGAGACCCGGCAGCGCGATCACGTCAGCGATCTGCCGCAGCGGGTTGAGCTGCGCCGGGCTGATGCGATCCGCCCGCTGCGCTGGAGCGAGGCTCTCCGGCATGGCAAACAGCCCCCACAGCAGGTTCGCCGCAGTCAGCGCCGCGCCGACGTAGAGCGGCGCGCTGTAGCCGAGGTTGGACGCCAGACCGCCGATCATCGGGCCGAACATAAAGCCCAGCCCCGCCGCAGCGCCGAGCTTGCCAAACGCCGCGCCGCGCTCCTGCGGCCGCGTGATATCGGCTATGTAGGCGAAGAGCGTACTGATATTGCCGCCGGTCAGCCCATCGATGATTCGTCCCAGGAATAGCACCCACAGCGCGCCGCCGATGCCGAACAGCAGATAGCCGATGGCCGAGCCGAGCAGACAGATGAGCAGGACTGGCCGCCTGCCAAAGCGATCGCTGAGTGCGCCAAGACCCGGCGCGGCGATGAACTGACACAGCGCGTAGGCCGAGGTCAGCAGCCCGACGATCGGAGCGAGCTGGGCTGGATCGCGAACGTATGGCTGGACGAGAAATGGCACGACCGGCGAGATGATGCCGATGCCGACGGTGCCGAGAAAGACGGTGGCGAGCGCGAAGCGCAGCGCGCCAGCCGATGAAGTGGACATAGCTTCTCCTGGATATCCGTGACCGCAGGAGCAGTATGCCGGATTCGGCGCGGCGGGTCTTGAACAAATGCGCCTTTTGTTGACTATTGACTGTTGTGCCGACTTCAGGCGGCCTCAAAGTTGCACAACGAGGATCGCGTGGACATCTCCGATAGGATTGCTCTATAGTCAATTGTTTTTGCCCAGTATTCGCGTCAGTTTGCCTCAATTCGCAGCTTGCCCGGCCGCACGGCATCTGCGGCCAGGAGTCGCGCGGTGAACCTGCCGGGCGTCTCGTCGCTGAAGGCGCGGAACTCGCGCGCCAGGTGCGACTGATCGGCATAGCCGTAGTCTGCGGCCAGCCAGGCCAGATCGCTCGTTGGGCGCTCCCACAGCGCATACAGCACCTGCTCAAAGCGCATCTTGCGCGCCAGCGCTTTTGGCGAGATGCCGACGACCTGCTGAAATCGACGCTCGATCTGACGGCGCGAGAGATTGCAGACATCCTCCAGCGCAGCGATCCGCGCCGCGCCACGCTGCGCGAACAGCCACTCGGCGGCGGCGCGCACATCGTCAGGCGGCAACGTGACCCGCTCGGCGCACGCCAGCAGCCACGCCTGCGCCTCGTCCACCGCACCACGGTCGTCGCCGAGCGTCAGCGCCCGCTGCACCGAACGCGACAGCTGCGCGAACACCCGGTCGCCGAGCAGCGCCGGGGCCACCGGCCAGCTTGGGGCGCAGCCGAACAGCGGCGCGAAGCCCCAGGCGTAGAAGCGCACGCCGAGCGTCCGCACCACCCCGGCGGCGGCCAGCGTCAGTGGGCGATCCAGCAGCCCGACGACGCACCCGGCCGGGACGGGGACGCCGCCCGCCGCATCGCCGATGAACGACTGCGCGCCGCTGCTGAACGATAGCTCGACGTAGCTGTCAGGGAGGATCTGAAACACACCGCCGATCTGCCGAAAGTCGCGCTCGTGAACCCACATACACTTGATATAGCTCGCGAGCTGCGGGTGCGGCGCAAATTGTCGCTGGTTGCCAACCATAGCCACCTCCTAGATGCAATCGCGCCAGTGTAGTAGGCGCGCGGCGTCGGCGCTAGAACAAATGCGACATCCTGAACGCTGCTCAAGTGGAGCAAATGTACGTCTTTATAACAACTCAGCGGTGCCGTGTAGTATAGTCCAAAATAGCTGTTCTGTATGCGGTAGCACCCCCCCGCCACCGCGATCATGTTGTCACGATATCGGCTGCAAATGTACTATCTTGCGGTGGTACTTTTGGCTGATCTGCGCTATAGTATAACAATCCTTTTTGTTTCATCCGCCTGCGGCAGCGCAGCGTTAGGGTGGGGGCGCAGCCACGAGCGATGCGCCCGCTTCGAGTAAGCTTGACCTGATCGATTGGCGCTGCGTCGACACAAGAATGGCGGGGCGATGGCCAACCTACCTGACCGCCCGATCGCGCCGGTGCTGATCGAGGCACAGCAGATGGTCGAGGAGCAGCTGGTGCGGCTGCGCGCGCTGGTGGCGCCGACGCGGGCCCACAACGAGCGGCGCGGCGCGGATCTGCGCCTGGCCGAGCGGCAGTTCGATGAGGCGCTGCTGCAGCAGCGGGCGGCGCTCTCGCGCAATGCCAGCAATGCCCCACAGCTGAGCAAGCGCAGCGCAGATCTGCGCGCCCGCTGCGCCGATCTGCGCGACGAGCTGGACCAGCACCAGCACGCGCTGCGGCAGATCGAGCAGCTGATCCGGCAGATCGAGATGAGCAGCGACGCGCTGAGCAGCCACGGCGGCAGCATCGCCGACCCGTGGGCGCTGGCGCTGCGGGCGCAGGTGATCCACGGCCGTGAGGAAGAGCGCGCCAGGCTGGCGCGCGAGGTCCACGATGGCCCGGCGCAGGTGCTCGCCAACTCGCTGATGGTGATCGAGACATGTTACATGCTGGCGCAGCAGGGCGGCAACGAGCGGCTTGAGATGATGCTCGGACGGCTGCGCGATGCGACCCGCGAGGGTATGAGCGAGGTCAGGCGCTTCATCGCGAACCTGCGCTCCGGCGCGCTGGCCGAGCGCGGCCTGACCTCGGCGCTCCAGCTCTACATCCGCGATTACATCGGCGCCTACGATGCCGCAGTGAGCTTCGAGAGCGAGGTGGTGCCGCCGCTCGCCGAGGATGTGCAGCTGGTATTCTACCGCATCGTACAGGAGGCGCTCCAGAACGTCCACAAGTATGCGCGCGGCGCGCAGGTGGCAGTTCGGCTGGCGGTGGTCAGCGGGGAGCTGGTGCTGACGGTGCGCGATAACGGGCCAGGCTTCGACCCGCACGAGGTGGCGCGCCGGGCCGGGCGCAGCAACTGGGGACTGGTGAGTATGCGCGAGCGCGCCGAGCTGGTGGGCGCGCAGCTGACCGTCACGTCGCGCCCAGCCCACGGCACCGAGGTGAGCGTGGTCCTGCCGATCGAGAACGAAAGTAGACCGGGATGACCCAGAAGATACGCGTCCTGATCATCGATGACCACCCGCTGTTCCGCCAGGGCATCCGCTGGAGTCTCACCGAGGCCGGCGACATGGACGTGATCGGCGAGGCGGAGAATGGCCAGGAGGCTATCAAGCTCGCCGAGCGGCTGATGCCAGATGTGGCGCTCGTCGATATTAACCTGCCTGGGCTCAACGGCCTTGAGGTGGCGCGGGTCATTAAGCGCAGAGACCCGCGGATCGGCCTGATCGTGATCTCGGTCTACGAGGACGATGAGCAGCTGTTTCAGGCCATTAAGGTCGGCGCGGCAGCCTACTCGGCCAAAGATGTCCACCCGCACGATCTGGTGCGCATGATTCGCGAGGTGGCGCGCGGCCACTATCTGATCAACGAGGCGGTGCTGGCCAAACCGCACGTCGCTAGCCGCGTGCTCCACCAGTTCCGCGAGCTCGCCTCCACCGAGGACGAGCGCACCTCGGCGCTGTTCGCCCCGCTCACCTCGCGCGAGATCGAGATCCTGGACTGCATCGCCCGCGGTCTCTCCAACAAGGAGATCGCCAACGAGCTGAGCATCAGCGGCCAGACGGTCAAAAACCACATCACGTCGATCCTCTCCAAGCTTCAGGTCAACGACCGGACGATGGCGGTGATCTACGCCATTCAGAAGGGCTGGATCAAGATGGGCTACGAGGGCGGGCAGACGATCCCGCGCTCGTAGACCCACCGCCCGCCGCCGCCGGGCGCACGTACCAGGTCTGGATGTTACACAGATACATCGGCGTGTCGAGCCGGATCGGCCCTGCCGCCGCCGCCACCCTCCCGCTCAGCTCCACCTCGATCGCGTCGGCCCACAGAAACAGGTACGGCCTGACCGCCGCCACCCGCTGCTGCGCCTGGGTCTGCGCCGCCAGCCGGTCATCGAAGCGGTACAGCTGCCGCGCTGCCACCGCCGCCGTATCGTAGACGCCGTCGTTCATCCCAACGATATTCAGCACCGGCCGCACATCGCCAACCCCCTGGTTCACCTGGCTCGAATGGAATAGCGCAAAATCGTCCGGGTCGTAGTAGGCGTAGTCGGCGAAGGCCGGGTCGCCCACGCCATTGCTCCAGCTCCCCAGCAGCAGGTCGAAGTCGTAGGGCGGCTGGTAGAGCGGGCGGATCCCAGTCTCGAAATCGAGCGGCACCACGGTCAGCTCGATGCCGATGGCGCGCACCTGTCTGGCGATCGCGTCTGCGGCCCTGACCCGCCGCAAGTCGTCGGCGCGCACCGCCAGCCGCGCGGTCAGCGTGATGCCGTCGCGCGCCCGGATCGCATCGCCCACCGCGCGCCAGCCGCTCTCGTCCAGCAGCTGCCCGGCGCGCACCGCATCGGGGCGCAGTGCAGCGCCCTGCCGCGCCGCCCACGAGCCTGGCGCGGCCGAGCTGCCGACGGCGATCCCGCGCGCGCCGGCAGCCTCTGACACGATGGCCGCGCGGTCGATCGCCAGCGACAGCGCCTCGCGCAGCCGCGTATCGGCGAACAGGCGTCCATCGCGCATGTTGAAGGCCAGAAAGTAGTATCCATTCTCTGCGTAGCGCCCGGTCTGCGTCCCGCCCGGCGGCGTCTCGGGCGCGGCACTGAACTCGGCCAGACCCATGCTCCCCGAACGCAGCGCGGCGGCGCTGGCCGCATCGTCTGGGGCCACCACGAACGTCAGGCTATCGAGCAGCGGCGCGCCGCCGTAGAACGCGCGGTTCGGCGCGAGCTGGACGCTGGTGCCTGGCAGCCGACGCGAGACCTGGAACGGGCCGGTGCCGATCGCCACATCCCAAAAGTTAATCGTCGCCAGATCGCGCCCGGCCAGCAAATGGCGCGGTAGGATCGGCAGCGTCAGCTCGGCGAACAGCGGCGCGTAGCGCTCGGTGAGCGAGAGCACCACCGTCGAGCTCGTCGGGGCCGAGACCGCCGCCACCCGGCGCAGATCGCTGAGCAGCGCGGTGGTCGGCGAGATCGTGCGCAGCGCCTGGAGCGTGAACACCACGTCGTCGGCGCTGAACGGGCGGCCGTCGTGCCAGGTCACATCGGTGCGCAGCGTGAAGGTGATCAGCCGGCCGTCTGGCGCGGCATCCCAGCCGGTGGCGAGATCGGGCTGCGGCCGCAGATCGGGGTCCAGCCTCGTGAGGCCGCGGTACAGCAGCCCGCTGATCTGCTCCTCGCCGCGCGACCGCGGCTGCCACGGCCGCAGATCTGGCACGTCGTCCGCAAGGCGGATCGTCAGATCGCCGCCGCGCGGGGCGGGCGTGGCGCTCGGCGCGGGCGCCGGGGCGGCGGTGGCCGTGGCGCTCACTGGCGGCGGGGCGGGCGCGGCGGCGGCGCAGCCGATGAGCAGCACGGCGATGCACGCCGCGCAGATCGCCATTAGCAGCAGTTTCGGAGTGGGGAGGTAGTCCATGTTGGCCCATTATAGCGCAAGCCAAAGAGCGAGTATAATCGCTCTGGTGTTCCCCAACCCACAAACACATAAACCTATGCGTATCGCGATCTTCACCGAGACCTTCCTGCCCAAGATCGATGGTGTGGTGACGGTGCTCTGTCAGGCGCTGGAGCAGCTGCAGGCGCGCGGCCATCAGGCGCTGGTCATCGGCCCGCCAGACATGCCAGAGAGCTACGCCGGGGCGCAGTGCGTCCGCACCGGCGGGCCGCGCTTCTGGCTCTACCCGGATATCCGGATCAACCTGCCGCGCCCGCGGATCGGCCGCGCGCTGCGGACGTTTCGCCCCGATCTCATCCACGTCGTCAACCCAGCCTTCCTCGGCCCGACCGGCATCGCCATGGCCCACCGCATGCGCCTGCCGCTCGTCGCTTCAAGCCACATGGATATCCCCAGCTACACCCGGCACTACGTCGGCGAGTGGGCCGAGCCGGCCGCGTGGGGGCTGTTCCGCACCCTGCACAACACCGCCGCCGTCAACCTGGTGCCGTCTAGCGCGATGCTACACGCGGTGCGGGCCCACGGCTACAGGCGGGTACGCTGGTGGCATCGCGGCATCGATACCCAGCGCTTTCGCGGCGGGCTCTACCGCCAGGAGATGCGCGAGCGCCTCAGCGGCGGCCACCCAGACGACTTCGTGGCACTCTATGTCGGCCGGATCTCGCGCGAGAAGCGGGTCGAGACGCTGCGGCCGCTGACCCAGATTCCTGGCGTGCGCCTCGCGCTCGTGGGCGGTGGGCCAGAGCTTGCGGCGATGCGCGAGCACTACCGCGGCACCAGCGCCACCTTCACCGGCTTTCTCCGCGGCGATGACCTGGTAGCGGCCTATAACTCGGCCGATGTGCTGGTGTTCCCGTCCACCTCAGAGACGTTCGGCCTCGCCCCGCTCGAAGCCATGGCCTGCGGTCTGCCGGCCGTCGCCACGCTCACCGGCGGTCTGGTGGATACGCTGCGCCATGGCGTCAATGCGCTGACGTACGATCCAGCGCGCGAGGAGGAGTTGGTGCGGCGCGTGACCCAGCTGCGCGATGACCCCGCCCTGCTGGCGGCGCTGCGGCTCGGCGCGGCGAGCTACGCCAGCGATAAGCACTGGCAGGGGACGATGGACCAGCTGATCGACTACTATGGGCTGGCAATCCGTACTCACCACTTCATCGACAGGGTGCGCGCCGTCCGCCCAACCCTCCATGTATAGCAATCCTACATGCGTTGTCCACGCGCGAGGCGCAGCGCGGGGGTTGGGGGCGTGCACTGAGCGCAGTCGAAGGGGCGCAGCCCCCACGATCATCCCTTACCGTGAAGCGCATCAGCAAACAAGGGAGGTTACGATGGATCCATTCGAGCGCCATATTCAGGCCAACCAGGAGCGCTATCTGGACGAGCTGTTCGCGCTGCTGCGCCAGCCGTCGATCGCGGCGCAGGGCGTCGGCATCGAGGAGACTGCCACGCTGCTCGTCGCCCGCCTCGAACGCCTCGGGGCCAGCGTCCGGCTACTGCGGTTGCCGGGCGCCGCGCCGCTGATCTACGCCAGCATCGGCTCTGGCTCGCGCACGCTGCTGATCTATGATCACTACGATGTTCAGCCGCCCGAGCCGCTTGAGCTATGGCACAGCACGCCTTTTGCGCCGACGATCCGCGACGGCAAGCTCTACGCTCGCGGCGTGGCCGATAACAAGGGCAACACCATGCTGCGCATCCAGGCGGTCGAGAGCTACATCGCCGCCCACGGCGCGCTGCCGCTGCGGGTCAACTTCCTGATCGAGGGCGAGGAGGAGATCGGCTCGGTCAATCTGGAGCGCTACTGCCACGAGCACGCCGACCTGCTGATCGCCGATGGCTGCCTGTGGGAGACCGGCGGCCGCAGCGCGCTCGAGCAGCCGACGATCGCCTGCGGTGCGAAGGGGATATGTTATGTCGAGCTGAGCTGCCGCGGCGCGCGCCACGATCTGCACTCGGCCAACGCCACGTTTGTGCCAAACCCGGCCTGGCGGCTGGTCTGGGCGCTCGCGACGATCAAAGGGCCAGACGAGCGCATCCGCATCCCCGGCTTCTACGACCGGGTGCGCGAGCCGAGCGTCTCCGAGCAGGCGGCGATCGCCACGTTGCCCGACGACGATGCGGCGCTGCTGGCAGACTACGGCCTGACGGCATTTCTCGGCGGCATCGGCGGCGAGCAGCGGCGAGCCAACAACCTGTTCGCGCCGACGGCCACGATCTGCGGCATCGTCTCGGGCTACACCGGCGCAGGCTCCAAGACCGTGCTGCCGAGCGAGGCGCGGGTCAAGATCGACTTCCGCATGGTGCCAGACCAAGACCCAGATGAGATCGTGCGGCTGCTGCGCGCCCATCTCGACGCACACGGCTTTTCCGATATCGCGATCGCCGAGTTCGGCCACGAGCGTGCCGCCCGCTTCGACCCAGACAGCCCGGTGGTGCAGGCCATGGTGCGCGCCATCCGCGAGGCCACCGATGAGGAGCCGGCGATCATGCCGAGTATGGCCGGTACCGGCCCGGTGTACCAGGTCTGTGCCGCCAACGGCACGCCGATGACCAGCGGCTGCGGCACCGGCTACCTCGGCGGTCAAGTTCACGCCCCAAACGAAAACATCCGCATCGCCGACTACTGGACGGCGATGCGGACGATGGGGGCATTTCTACGCGAGTTTGCCTGGGCGACTACTGACTACTGACTACTTGACCATCGACTTCTTCTTCATCGTGGGTCTCGTAGTAGCGCGCCAGGCCGCCAACCAGCATCTGCACCAGCAGCGGGGTAGCGGCCTCGCTCATCACCGTCAGGTAGGCGTTATGCTCAATAGCCAGCGCCTCTTTGAAGCGCCCTTCGCCGACGTACTCGGTCACAAAGCGGCGCGACTGCTCGGCGAGCGCCCGGCGAAAGCGCGCCGATGCCATCAGGCTGAGCGACTTGAGCAGATATTCGGTGAACGCCGGGTCACTCTCATCGGAGACGATCGGCGGGGCGCCGAGATCCTCAATGATGTCCTCGATCACCCAGTCATCGACGTGCAGCGGCTCCCAGCGTGGCTCGCGGTAGACGGCGAGGCTGAACTTATTGAAGTCCTCGCGGTTCGCGCCAAGCTCGGCGGGGGGAATATTCAGCCCGCGCAGCAAGTGCTCGGCCTGCTTGAGCCGCAGCGCGTCCTCGTCCGTCGGCGCGCGCTCCAGCCATGTCCCGAGGCTATGTGTCAGGCTGGCGGTGTACCCCACCGCATCGCGGCGATCCCATTTCGCTCGTGATTTTCGACCCATCGGTAGCATCCTCGATCTAACGTAACTTCTGCGTTCGTTCTACCATAGCAACCCTACTGGGATAAGAAAGGGAAGATCTCAGGGGCTGCGACCCCCAACCCCTATACCCATCAAGCGTATCCGAAGTAATCGGTTTTTTCGCGCTGTCGCACCCATTGCTTGGCCTGCGGCAGCGCGGTCGTCACCTCTTTTGCTGTTGCTGCGCAGCGGAGCTGCGCAGCAGCAAGAAAAAGCGCTTCCATGGCGCGCAGCGCTTCAGAACACCACGCTTGATGCACATGGGGGGTACGACACCAAACCCCTGCTGTGCGCTTCGCACGTTTACAACGCACGTAGGATTGCTATATTATACACGATAGATAGCGCACACCAACCACGGGGGCAGCATGACACACTCCACACGCCTGATCGATAACCTGCGGCGGGTCGAGATCTTCGCCGGTCTGACCGACGATGACCTCAGCAAAGTGGCTTCCGTCTGTAAAGGCATGCGCGCCGCCGCCGGCCGCGCCGTCTTCAACGAGGGCGATGACGGCGACGAGTTCTATGTCGTTCACGAGGGCGCCGTGCGCGTGATCATCGCGACCCGCGCTCCAGATGGGCAGATCAGCCGCTCGACGATCAATACGCTCTACCCAGGGCAGTGCTTCGGCGAAGGTGCGCTCGTCAGCGGTTCGCTGCGCTCGGCGAGCGTCGAGGCGATCGAGCCCACCACTCTGATCGTCATCTCGACCGCCGACTTTCACGGGCTGTGCGAGCGCGACCCGCGCATCGGCTACCGCGTGCTCCACAACCTGGCGCAGGATCTCAGCTACAAGCTCAACTCGTCCAACTTGCTGCTGCGCGGCAACATTAAGTGGCGCGACGATGAGCTCTCGCCGATCGAGTAGCGCTACTTCACCTTGGCTGGCTCGGCGATGGTGATCAGCCGATTGGACATCTCGGTCACGCTGCCCTGCTTGATGACTTTGCTGCCGATGCACGAGATCATCGTCACCATCTCTTTGCCGGTCGGCAGCATGTACTTGACATCGTCTGGCTTAGCCCAGACCTGCTCGGTGATGACGTAGGTGAACGACGCGCCGTTGGCATCCTTAAGCACCACTTTGTCGCCCTTGCTGGCGTTGTGCAGCTCCCCGAACGGCGCAGGGATCTTTGGCGCATTTCTGAAGCGCAGCACGTGGGCGTACAGCACGATGTTCTCCCCCTGACCGGGCATGGCGCTGTACTTGTACCAGGCCACATCGTGGTCTGGCACGATCGGGATGTTGCGCTTGTCAAGCCCACGCGCCACGATCGCACGGTCGAGCTTGATCGACCCGATCGCGATCCGCATCGGCGCGGCGAGCTCGGCGCTGGCCGCCGGCTTGGGGGTGGGCTTTGGCGTCGGCTTGGGTCCGGTGGCCGCAGCCGCAGGCTGCACAAACGCTGCGGCGAGCGCCAGCAGCACGATCAAATACTTCATACAATCTCCCTTGTTTCGCAATCCTACAGCGCCGAGCCGATGATCTGCTCGACCTCGTCGCGATCGAGCGCAATTGGGTTGCCTTTGGTGCTGCTGGCCCTGAGCGCGCGCTCGGCCAGGTCGCGCAGGTCGCTATGCTCGACGCCGTAGCTGCGCAGCCTGGGGATAGCGAGCGCGCCGCCGATCTCGGCCAGCCAGCCGGGCAGCGCATCGAGCAGCGCCGCATCGTTTGTGCCGGCGCACCCCAGCGCCTGCGCCGCCCGCGCGTAGCGCCGCAGCCCGGCGTGGCCGGGGTCTGCGCGGCGCAGCGCCCGAATGTTCACGGCCACGGCGGCGGGCAGCAGCGCGGCGCAGGCCGCCCCATGCGGCACCGGGAAGCTCCCACCGAGCGGCGCCGAGATGCCGTGGACGATCCCCAGCCCGGCGTTGGCCAGCGCGATGCCGCTCATCAGGCTCGCCGCGCTCATCGCCTCCCGCGCCTCACGGTCAGCGCCATCGCGGTAGGCGCGCGGCAGCGCGGTGCCAGCTAGCGTCAGCCCCTCCAGACACATCCCGTCCGTCAGCACGTTGGCGCGCACCGAGACGTAGGCCTCGAGCAGCTGCGCGATGGCGTCCATGCCGCAGCTCGCGGTGATCGGCGGCGGGTTATCCAGCGTCAGCTCAGCGTCTACCAGCGCGAGACGCGGCAGCATGCTCGGGTGGCGGATGCTGGCCTTGGTGCGCGCTTCGGCGTCGGCGATCACGGCGTTACGCGTCGCCTCGCTGCCGGCCCCGGCGGTGGTCGGCAGCGCGATCAGCGGCAGCGCCGGGTTCTCCAGCGGCGCGCCGCGCCCGATGACCTCGATGAATCGCAGCGGGTCGCCTGGGTTGGCGGCCAGCGCCGCGGCGGCCTTGGCCAGATCCAGCGCGCTGCCGCCGCCCAGCCCGACGACCACATCGCAGGCGCTGTCCCGCGCCGCCTGCGCCGCAGCCAGCGCGTCGAGCAGCGTTGGCTC
>JAYUUK010000295.1:0-11673 GCA_043754595.1 Roseiflexaceae bacterium
TGATCGCCATCCGCGAGCGCGAGCAGCGCGCGGCCGCAGCGGTCACCGGCGTCAAGGACGTCATCTTCCTCGGCTATCAGGACGGAATCCTGGAGCCGACGATCGCACTGCGGCGCGAGTTGACCCGGATCATACGTCAGATCAAGCCGCATGTCGTTGTCTGCGGCGACCCGCTGGAGTATTTCTATGGCGACGAGTACCTCAACCACGCCGACCATCGGGCGGCTGGGGAGGCGGCGCTCACTGCTGTGTTCCCTTCGGCCCCGACGCGACCGATCTTTCCGGATCTGATCGCCGAGGGCTACGAGCCGCACCAGGTTAGTCAGGTGTGGGTCTCGATGTCCGCCACGATGACCGAGTACGTCGATATCTCGGCGACGCTCGATCGCAAAGTGGCGGCGGTCAAGTGTCACGTCAGCCAGATCGGCACCGAGTGGGACGTGGCAGCTGAGATGGCGCGCTGGGCGGAGGAGACCGGCAAGACGGCCAACATGCCGTACGCCGAGGGCTTCCGCGTCATGCGTCTGGTCAAAGACCCGGTGGATGTCCCGCCGGTTCATGGAGAGAGCTAATTCTCCGGGTAGCCGCTCAGGCCTGGGACGGAGGCGGCACCCGCTGTATACCCTGCCGCGCGCAAGCGTGGTAAGCTCCCAGGACGATCCACCGGTGACGGCCTTCCGGTGGACCGCCCTTGAAATGCCCTGGTGACTCGGAGGCAGCTCCGAAAGGCTCGACGACAGGAGGTGCGTGCGACCCAGACCCACAGTAAGCAACTGAGCGCGCCAATCCCATCCGATAGCTTGGTGGGGGATTTGCGGCAAGCGTACAGGCCCAATAGAAGGTCACACTAAGCACTGCCCGTCTCTTTTTTTCTGTCGTCGTGCGCGCGTGCGCAAACGCTCCGGACCAGTGTGCCGCCCCCGCGCGGTCGCTCGTGTCTGGTCACGTCGAATGGTTGTACAGGTGCGACTCCTGTGCAATAGTCTTTCGTCCGTGTATGCGCGCGTGCTATCTTTCAGGAGTTTGTATGTTTACCTTCGACCAGGCTGCGCAGCAGACGTTGGCGGACAACGTGTGGCTGCACTTTTTCCAGATGGGCCACATGGCAAGTACGGAGGCGCGACCCACTGTCATCGTTCGCGGTGAGGGCTCGCGCATTTGGGACCAGGACGGCAATGAGTACATCGATGCTCTTGCCGGTCTGTTCTGCGTCAATGCTGGCTACGGCCGGCGCGAGATCGCCCAGGCGGTCGCCGACCAACTCGTCGAGCTGCCCTTCACCTCGCCTTTCTCCTTCGCCACCCCGCCACAGATCGCGCTCGCAGGCAAGCTCGCCGCGCTCAGCCCGATGGGCCCAAAGACCCGCAGCTTCTTTGTCAGCGGCGGCTCGGAGGCGGTCGAGACCGCGCTGAAGCTCGCCAAAGCCTACCAGCGCAAGCGTGGCAAGCCGGAGGCCCACAAGATCATCGCCAGGCGCGTGGCCTACCACGGCACCACCATGGGCGCGCTGAGCGTCAACGGTAACACCGGGCTGCGCAACGGCTTCGGGCCGCTGGTCCCCGGCGCACGTCACGTCCCGCTTCCGCATCGCTTCCGCTGCGACTACTGCAAGCTGGCGCAGAGCTGTGTGGGCACGTGCGCCGATGAGGTTGAGCGACTGATCGAGTTCGAGGGGCCGGAGACGGTGGCGGCGATTATTATGGAGCCGGTGCAAAACAGCGGCGGCGCGATCGTCCCGCCCCCCGGCTACATGCAGCGCGTCAGACAGCTGTGCGACCAGTACGGCATCCTGCTGATCGCAGACGAAGTGATCTGTGGGTTCGGCCGGGTCGGCGCGTGGTTTGGCTCGCAGGCGCTCGGCTTCACGCCAGATCTGATGACGGTGGCCAAGGGTATCACCTCGGGCTACGCGCCGCTCGGGGCGGTCATGGCGCGGCAGGAGGTCGCCGACGCGTTCATCGGCGCGGAGGACGAGAAGTTTCTCCACGGGCTGACCTTCGGCGGCCACCCGGCGAGCTGCGCTGCGGCGCTGGCCAACATCGCCATCCTGGAGCGCGAGGAGCTGCTGCCGCGGGCGACCCACGTCGGCGACTACATGATCCGCGAGCTGCGCGCCGCCGTCGCGGAGCACCCCAACGTCGGCGAGATTCGCGGCATGGGGATGTTCATGGCGATCGAGTTGGTGCAGGATCGGACGAGCATGCGCCCGCTGGACGAGCCGAACCTCATGGGCTGGCTCTCTGAGCAATTCCGCGCGCGCGGGCTGATCTGCCGCGCCGACGATAAGCTCGACCCGGTGATCCAGCTCGCGCCGCCGCTCAACATCCCGCTCGAAGATGTCAACCGCGTGGTCGCGATCGTCGGCGATGTGATCCACGCGCTCGGGCGGCGTCTCGGCACCCAGCCGACGATGGCGGCGGTGCGGATGCCGGTGACGGCCGGGGATTAGCTCTCGCTCACCCGCGTATCTTCCCGGACGGTGCTCGATCGCGGTGCGATGCTCGCGGCCGCCACCGTCTGGGAAGGTTTGTTGCCCGAGAAGGAATCGATGCCGCAGCACGAGCAGACGATCAGGGTGCGCTACGCCGAGACCGACGCGATGGGTGTGGCGCACCACGCGAGCTATATCGTCTGGCTTGAGGAGGGGCGCACGTCGCTGCTGCGCAGTATCGGCGTGCCGTACCCCGAGATCGAGGCGGCGGGGTTCTTTGTGGTGCTGAGCGACCTGCGCGCCCGCTACCTCGGCGCTGCGCGCTATGATGATGTGCTGACGCTGCTGACCGAGCTCACAACGGTGCGCAGCCGACAGGTCTGCTTCGACTACGCGCTGCGCTCGGCCGATGGACGGCAGCTCTTGACGGCGCGAACCGAGCATATTATCGTGGCGCAGCGCACGATGCGCCCTGCGCGCCTCCCTGACGCGCTGCTGCGGCGCATGGCTGATGATCAATAGACAGCCAGCTACCGCTGCGCTCTCGCTCTCATATCTCCTCTCAATCTCTCTTCACCATCGGCGCTCGATCGATATAATTTCCAAGTGACACCCGCGCAGCGAGCAGACGGCTCAGGGCGTGGAACGCGCTCGGCAGTCATCTATTGAAAGAGTGATCGACCAGATGAACTCTACGTTCGCCACCACTGCTATTGCGAGAGACGATAGCGACCGCTCATCGCACACGCCGATACTTGAGAATCTCTCGCTTCTACGATCATTCGATCGAGCCAGAATGCGGCTCCACAGCCGCCGCACGATGATCGCGCTCAGTTACATTATTGAGGAGCATGCGGCCGAGGCTGGCCGCGAGACAGTTCTGATTGCCTCGTTTCAGCGCCTCTCGCTCTATGCGCATCAGCTGGAGCGCTATCGCCGGATCGCGTCGCGCTGCGCCACAGTCTACGTCCTTGCTTGGCCGGACGTGCTCGTCCCGGCGATACCAGGTGTGGTGATCATTCCGCTCGACGCCAGCTGGCCGATGGTGCAGGAGTGGGATGTTATCGCGTATGGGCCGCAGATCTCTGCCGGTCTCTTCGCGCAGGATAGAGTGGGGTTTTCGCCCGAGCAATGCTCATCGTCATTTGAGGGACTGTTCACCGATGATAGCATCCAGATCGAGCGGGCGGTCGGGCAGCTCGCTGCAGCGCTAGGTCTGCCAACACGGACGGTCACGCCAGATCGCGCCGCTATCCGCAGCGCGACTGCATCGATCCGGCGCACGCTTGTGTCGCGCGGCTGACAGTTGCGGCGCTGAGCCGAGGGCCGGGGATCATCTCACGAACCTTCCCTGACGGTGGCGGCCGCGAGCATCGCACCGCGATCAAACACCCGCTGGGAAGGTTCGTTGCCTGGTATCTGTGCCTATCTGTGGACAGCCTGCCCGGACAGTCGCGTCAATTCAAACTGTCCGAACCTGACAGCGCGGCCCGCACCTCGGCGAACCCCACGCTGCCGACGATCGCCCCCGAGTCGTTTTGCACCGCTAGCCGGTCGCTGCTCGTGAGCAGCATCCCAATCGCGTCGCGCAGGCTCGCCGAAGCAGCGATCGCCACGCCGTTGGCAGCGCTAGCGCCGTTCGCCATGGCCTCGCCGACCCGCAGCAGCCCGAGGGTGCGTAATACATCGCCTGCCCCGACCAGGTCGGCGACGAACGTGTCTGCCGGGTGGGTCATGAGCTGGAGCGGCGTGGCGAGCTGCACCAGCTTCCCGGTGCGCATCACCAGCACTCGGTCAGCCAGCTTGAGCGCCTCCTCCATATCGTGGGTGACGAACAGGATCGTCTTTTTGAGCCGCTGCTGGATCTGCAGCAGTTCGTCCTGGAGCCTGGTGCGGGTGATAGCGTCGAGCGCGCCGAACGGCTCGTCCATCAGCAGAATCTTGGGGTCTGCGGCCAGTGCGCGGGCCACGCCGACTCGCTGCTGCTGCCCGCCGGAAAGCTGCCGTGGGCGGCGCTCAGCGTACTCCTGCGGCAGCCCGATCAGGTCAAGCAGCTCGACCACCCGCGCGGCGATCCGTGGCTTATCCCAGCCGAGCAGCGTCGGCACGACGCCGATGTTCTGGGCGATTGTGAAGTGCGGGAACAGCCCGGTCTGTTGGATCACATAGCCGATCCTGCGCCGCAGATCGGTGGCGGGGATCGCCGTCGCGTCGGTCCCATCGACGGCGATCGTCCCGCTCGTCGGCTCGTAGAGGCGGTTGATCATCTTGAGCAGCGTGGTCTTGCCGCACCCCGATGGGCCGATCAGGACCAGAAACTCGCCTGGGTCAACCGTGAAGCTAACGTCATCGACCGCCGGGCGGGTCTCGCCGGGGAAGCGGCGGGTCAGATGCTCGACGGCGATGACGCTCATTACTTCACCAGGCCATTCTTCTGCAAGAACGCCTTGGCCACCGCCGCGACTTCCTTCTTATCCGGCCCGTCCACCTGCCAGTTGAGCGATGACATATCGGCGTCGGTGAGCAGCGGCGCGAACTTGTTCAGGATCTCGCTGATCTTGGGGTTGGACGCCAGCGTATCCTGCCTGATTACCGGCGCGATCTGGTAGACCGGGTAGAAGCTCTTGTCGTCCTTGAGCAGCGTCAGCCCCAGGCCGCCGATCTGCCCGTCGGTGCCGAACGCCACCACCACATCGATATCGCCCTTCGTCAGCGCCTCGTAGCGCAGCGCGCCGGTGCCGAGCTGCACGTAGTTCTCGCCGATCAGCTTCGGGTCGAAGGTGTAGGCCTTCACCAGCCCGGCGGTATCCTTGCGTTCGGGAAACTCGGCCGGCCCGCCCAGCTTGAGCGTGCTCGACTTGGCGACGAGATCCGAGTAGGACTTGATGCCCAGCTCATCGGCCTTGGCCTTGGTCATCGCCAGCGCGTTGGTATCATTGAACGGCGACGGCTCCAGCCAGGTGATCTTGTAGGCATCCTCATAGCCCTTGCGCACCGCGCCGATGATCTGCGTCTGGTCGGCGATCGGATCCTTCTTCAGCACTTCGAGCAGGCCGGTCGAGGTGTACTCGGGGTACATATCGATGTCGCCCTTCTCGAGCGCCGCCTGCGCGATCGGGGTTGCGCCGAGGTTGAGCTTGCGCTCGACGGCGATGCCGTTGGCCTCCAGCAGCTGCGCGTACATCTCGGCGACCAGGATCGCCTCGGTGAAGTCCTTCGAGCCGATCTTGATTGGCTTGCCACCTGCGGCCGGGGCGGCGGTGGCATCGGCCGCCGGGGCGGCGGTAGCATCGGCGGCGGGCGCGGTAGTGGCGCCAGTGGCTGCCGTCGGCGATGTGGTGCTCGATGGGGTGCCGCAGGCTGCGAGCAGCGCGGCGAAGCTAAGTAGGAGCACGAGCGAGCGAGTGATGAGTTTCACAGCAATTCCTTCCTTCTTGAGTATGGAGAAATAACGAATAGACGACCACAACGGATGTGCGAATGCCACGGCCGAGTAGACAATCTATGCGTTAGCGGGCCCATTGTGCATCAGGCTGCAACGCTGACCCGGCGCTGGATCAGGAGGAGGATGAGCTCGGCGCCGAGCGCGAGCAGCGCCACCGGGAGCGCGCCCACAAGCATCAGCGCTGGCTGGTTGGTGGCGAAGCCGCGGGTGATGAAAATCCCCAGCCCGCCGCCACCGATGAAGGCGGCTAGGGTGGCGCTCGAGATGACTTCGACGGCGGCGGTGCGGATGCCGGTGATAAGCGCTGGGAGCGCCAGCGGCAGCTCGATCTGCCACAGCCGCTGCCCAGACCCCATGCCAATGCCGGTGGCGGCCTCGACCACCTCGGCCGCCACACCGCGCACCCCGGCGTAGGTATTGATGAGGATCGGCGGCATGGCCAGGATAGTCAGCGCCAGCAGCGACGGCACAAAGCCGATGCCGAGCAGCGGCTGCGCCAGAAACAGGATCGCCAAGCTCGGCACCAGCCGCAACGCGCCGACGGCGTTGATAGTGGCCTGGGCGAACCTGCCCTGCCGGGCGATGGCGATGCCGAGCGGCAGACAGATCGCCGCCCCGATCGCGAGCGCCGCGAAGCTGAGCTGCAGATGCCGCAGCAGCGCCGGGGTGAACCGATCGGGGTTCGCCAAGATGTAGGCGAGGGCATCGCGAAGATTGTCGACCATTGTACTTCTATCGTAGGACAATCTGTGCCATTTTGCAAGCGCCGATCGACCGAGATCTGTCGCTCCGAGCGGCCTGGAGCCAAAGCGATACGATACTGGGGGCAGAAACTGAGCCGCTGCCTCGCCGCCTCTCGCCAGAGACTCGGAGTATAATGGGCTGTGGCATTCTCGCCACACACGCACGCGAGGTCGTCTATGTTCGATGATAAACCACACCACGAATGTGGTGTGTTCGGTATTTTCGCCCCAGATGAAGATGTCGCCAGGATGACGTTCTTCGGTCTTTACGCACTGCAACATCGGGGCCAGGAGAGCGCCGGCATCGCCGTATCGAACGGCAAGCGCATCCAGTTGCACAAAGAGATGGGTCTGGTGGCGCAGGTGTTCAACGAGGAGAAGCTGCGGCCGCTCCAGGGCCACCTCGCCATTGGTCACAGCCGCTACAGCACTACCGGCTCATCGCGGCTGGAGAACGCCCAGCCGTTCCTGGTCCAGAGCCAGCTCGGGCCGCTCGCCGTGGGCCATAATGGCAACTTGACCAACGCCACCGAGCTGCGCGACGAGCTGCTGCGCCGCGGCGTCGGGCTCACCGGCACCAGCGACAGCGAGGTGATCACGCAGATGCTGGCCGGCGGCGAGGGCCGCACTTGGGAGGAGAAGCTGCGGGTGTTTATGATCCGGGCGCAGGGTGCCTACTGCCTGACGGTGCTGACCCGCGATACGGTCTTCGCTGTGCGCGACCCGTGGGGGCTGCACCCGCTGTGCATCGGCAAGATTGGCGAAACTGGCTGGGTGGTGGCCTCCGAGAGCTGCGCGCTGGCGACGATCGGGGCCGAGTTGGTGCGCGAACTCCAGCCTGGCGAGATCGTGGCGATCGGAGAGGACGGGCCGCGCACCGTGGCGCTGATGCCGGCCCCCGAGCGCGCGATGTGTCTTTTTGAGTATATCTACTTCGCCCGCCCCGATAGCATCCTGGATAAGCAGACGCTCCACGCCGCCAGGGTCTCGGCGGGGCGGCAGCTGGCGCGCGAGAGCCCGGCCGACGCCGATATCGTCATCCCGGTGCCCGATAGCGCGGTGCCGGCGGCGATCGGGTTCGCTCAGGAGAGCGGTATCCCATACTCCGAGGGGCTGATCAAAAATCGCTACATTGGCCGCACCTTCATCCAGCCGGACGATCGGCTGCGCAAGCTCGGCATCCAGCTCAAGTTCAACCCGCTCCCCGATAACCTGAATGGCAAGCGGGTGGTACTGGTGGACGACAGCATCGTGCGCGGCAACACCTCTGGCCCGATCGTCAAGCTGCTGCGCGACGCCGGGGCCAAAGAGGTCCATATGCGGGTCTCGTCGCCGCCGATCCGCCACCCGTGCTTCCTCGGCGTCGATATGGCCACCTACCCCGAGCTGATCGCGCACCGTATGAGCGTCGCCGAAATCACCGAGCACCTCGGCGTGGACTCGCTGGCGTACCTGACGCTCGACGGGCTGATCCAGTCCACCAATCGCCCCACCGGCGGGTTCTGCACCGGCTGCTTCACCGGCCGCTATCCGGTCGATGTCCATCTGCTGGAGAAAGAGGCGTTCGAACGATAGTCCATTGACGATTGACGAACGCTGCGTCGTGCTGCGTCCGGCTCTGGTTCCCACTCGCACCGGGCGGCAGACAGGATGTACAGGAGTGCAGGTAGGGACGCAGCTTGTTGCGGCTGGTATTCGCCAGTAACCACCCGCATCGGGCGGCAGACACCCAGGTGGAAATGGAGACAGACGCACTGCTCAGCCTAAGCGAGTGTCTCGCCGCGCTCGACGCATTCTATCCGCCGCTCCCGTCCTGGTGGCCGATCGTCTCGGGCGACCGCCCCTTCGAGGTGATCGTCGGGGCGGTGCTGGTGCAGCAGACCCGCTGGCAGACGGTGGCGGCGGCGATCGCGCGGCTCCACGCCAGCGATCTGCTCGCCCCGGCCGCTATGGCGCAGCTCCCGGCCGAGAGCCTTGCCGCGCTCATCTTCCCGTGCGCGTTCTATCGCCAGAAGGCCACAGGTCTGCGCGCGATCTGCCAGCATATCATAGCCGAGCGCGCCGGCTCTGCGGCGGCGCTGCTGGGTGGGGACCGGGAATCGCTGCGACGGGCGCTGCTTGCGCTGCCGCGCATCGGCCGCGAGACCGCCGACGCGGTCATGGTCTACGGCGGCGACCACGCGGCGTTCATCGTCGATGCCTACGCCAGACGGCTGTTCGCGCGCGTCGGGGCGGACGATGCGGCGATCGACTGGGAGCGCGCGCCGTATGATCTGGTGCAGCAGTATGTCGAACGGCGGATTCCCGCCACTGCCGACTGGGGCCGCATCCACGCGCTGATCGTCGAGACTTGCATTTGTTACTGCACCGCCAGCCGCCCGGCGTGCGCCGCCTGCCCGCTCGCATCAGGCTGCGCCACGGGTCTCGCGCGGCTGTCAGGCACGCTGGCTGTCTGAGATAGAGATCCGCTCGCTTCGCGCGTTTCCAAATGCATGGAGGGTTGCTCGACGCTCGACGCTCGACGCTCTACGTTCGACGCCCTCCCTGCGCCCAGAGCACGGCGTCGTCGGCGATGACGGCGATGCGGTCGCCGGGGCGCGGCGCGATGGCGACGCCGGCGGTGAAGTTGCTGAAGGCGGGGAGCACACCGACGCGCTCGCCGAGCCAGAAGCAGGGCAGCTTGAGTCGTTGCCGCCCCACGCCGCGCAGCGCGAAGGCCGGGTGGAGGTGGCCGGCCAGCGTGTAGCGTCCAGCGCTCGGCTCCGGCTCGTGGGCCAGCGCGAACGGGCCGATGTGGTACGGCGCGGCGACGCAGTCGATCTGCCATGGCTCTGGCGGGTCGCCGGCCGCTCGGTCGTGGTTGCCGCGTACCAGCAGCATTTCGCGCGTTGCGTGGGCGGCGCGCCAGGCGATGAACTGCTGGTGGAGCGCCGTCTCATCGCTGCCGGCCCTGGCGTGGCGCAGGTCGCCGAGTACGATGAGCTGCGCCGGGTCGCAGCGAGCGATGGCGGCATCGAGTCGGCGCAGATCGGCCTCGGTGGTGCCGCCGGGGATCGGGGCGCCGGCGGCGCGCAGCGCGGCGTCTTTGCCGAGATGAAGGTCGGCGAGCAGCAGCACGCGCCGCGCCGGCCAGTAGATGGCTCGCTCCGGCAGCAACACAATCGTCTCGTCGGCGAGCGAACAGGTGAGCAAATGATATCTCCTATCGACCAGGTACGCGCGGCGTGCGCCGAGGTGGCCAGCCGCGCCAGGTTCGTCCAGATCGTCGATGCAGCGATCGCGCCGTACGCCGCCGCGCTGCCCATCGCCCGCGTCGAGCGGCCGAGCCACGACGCCGCGACCCACTTCCTCGGCCACGGCCCGGCCACCGCCAGCTTCTTTCTGACGCTGGATAGCATCAACTTCGGCTCTGGCTACTTCCCGCACCTCGCCAAGCGACCGGGCATGTCCGGCTATTTTACCGTGGCCTCGCGCCTGACGGACTACTGCCGCGCCAGCGGTCCGCCGGACGCGGCGCAGCTCGCCAGCGCCAGTGCGCCGAGCTGCGCCGCGATCTTTGGCCAAGACCTTGGCGACCCGGCCATGGCCGAGTTGATGGAGCTGTTCGCTAGCGCCTGGCGCGACCTTGGGGCGCTGCTGCTCAGCGAGTACGGCGGCGACCCTGTGGCGCTGATCGCTGCCGCCGACGCTTCGGCGGCCGGGCTGGTGGCGATCCTGGCGCGCATGCCGCTGTTTCAGGACGTGGCGCGCTACGATGACTTCGACGTGCCGCTCTACAAGCGGGCGCAGATCGCCGCCGCCGATCTGTGGATCGCCTTCGACGGCACCGGGCTCGGGCGCTTCGACGATATCGACGACCTGACGATTTTTGCCGATAACCTGGTGCCGCATGTCCTCAGGCTAGACGGTGTGCTGCGCTACGAGCCAGGTCTGGCGGCGCGGATCGACGCCGAGCTGCCGATCGCGCCTGGCTCCCCGGAGGAGACCGAGCTGCGCGCCGTCGCGCTCCACGCCGTCGAGTTGATGGTGGCGGAGCTGCGGACGCGCGGCGGCCGCGTCAACGCCATGCAGATCGACAACCTGCTGTGGAACCGCGGGCAGCAGCCGGCCTACAAGCAGGCCAGCCCGCGCCACCGGGCGCGCTCGGTGTTCTACTGAGCGGAAGGATCTGGGGGGGGCTGCGCCCCCAAAACCACCGCTGTGCGCGCCACGAATTAGCGCGCCACCCACACATGCAGGATGTTATCGGGCAGCCGCACCGAGAACAACCCGGCCGGGGACGCGGCGGTCAGGACGGAGCACAGCTCCGCCACGAACTCGTCCAGCCGCGCACCGAATAGATGTGGCGCGGTCGATGAATTCGAGAGACGCTCAGCCACGAGATCGTCGATCGAGCGAATGAGCACTCGGCCGTCGAGCACCGTGACGATGCGTGCAGGGCGAAAGCCGGCGGCTTGAAAGACCTCGTCCTCCCCGCTCAGCGAGCCTTTGCGAACGCCCTGCCCGGCGCGTCGGTCGGGCCCTAGCCAGCGCACGCGGAGCGCATCGATGGCTGCCTCTGGCGGGAGTGGGTACGGCAGTTCGAAACCTTTATGTGCGGCCTGAAGGTCATCGAATCGGTATCCGGGCGCGTCGACCTGCACCGCAGCGCCGGCGGGTTCGAGTATGGCGCGGGTGGCGCGGGCGACGCGTGGCCTGTCCATCCAGTGAAACGAGGCGGCGAACGTCACCGCCCGAAACATCCCGAGTCCGGCGGGCAGTTCCTCTGCCCGCGCCTGTACCCAGTGGGCATTTGTGATGCCCTGCTCCGCCGCGCTGCGCTGCGCCTCGGCGATCATCCCGGCGTCAGGGTCTAGCCCGACGACCTCCTCGAATTTTGACGCCAGTCGCAGGGCTATCCTGCCGGGGCCGCACCCAGCATCGAGGAGGCGCCCGCGCCCGTCGAGCGCCAGCGCGCTCGCCAACACATCTGCCACCGTCGGAGCGTACGGTAGCCTCCCGCGCTCGTAGTACTGCGCCGCTCCCGCGAACAACGAAGGATCCCACTGCCATGG
>JAYUUK010000296.1:0-11660 GCA_043754595.1 Roseiflexaceae bacterium
GCGGTGGCGGCGCGAGCGCGATAGATGCGCCATGCCAGCAGCAGCAGCAGCGGCAGCGCCAGCAGCCCAAACCCCAGCGTCGCGCCCTGGGTGGTGATCCGCCAGGCATCCGGCTGCGCCCACCCGTTATGAACAATCAGCTCGCGGTAGATGGCGTGGGCCAGCGAGCCAGCCAGGAAGCGGCCGCGCTCGTCTAGCATACGCGGCAGCGTGGCCCAGCCGCCGAGCGGCCAGTAGAGTGCCAGCGAGATCGGCAGCGCGATGATGAGCGCTGCCGCCAGATCCAGGCCGGTGCGGGAGATAGACGCCAGCGCCGCCAGCCTGGGCCGCGCGCCAGAAGGCAGCGCGCAGCGCGCCAGCAGCCGCGCCCCGGCCAGCCACACTAGCAGGGGCGGCAGCAGCAGCAGCGCGGTCAGCTTGACGTGGGCCGCCAGCAGCAGTGCGAGCAGCGCCAGCAGCGGGCGGCGGCGCAGCGCCAGCCACAGGCTCCAGAGCAGCAGCGCGGTCAGGGGCAGCTCGTTGTGCGCGCCCAGCCCCGCCGCGATCACCACCAGCGGGTTGAGCAGCCAGCGCGACAGCGCCTGGCCCGGTGCCACCTGCCCCAGATCGCCACGGGCGGCGATCTGCCAGATCAGCGCGCCGGTCAGCCCGGTCAGTCCGATCGCTAGCAGCCGGTAGCCGGTGAGGTACGCCGCGAGCGCATCGCAGGCGAAGGCAACGCTCGGGCAGGGCATCGTCAGGTTGCCGCCGCGGGCGAACGGGCCGACGATGGCGGCGACGCTGGCGCTGGCGTACTCCCACAGCGGGCCGTAGGTATCGACGTGGTCGTGCCACGAGACATAGCTGGCGAACGGCCGACTGCGGATCGTGATCGGGGTGACGGCCAGCGGGCTCAGCCCGTACTCGGCTAGCATGCGGCCGCGGAAGACATAGTCAAAAAGATCGTGCGACTCGCCGTGGGGTGCGGCGAGCAGCAGCGCCAGCGAGGCCAGCAGCCAGAGCGCCACCGCCCAGCGCGCCGCGAGCGGCGGGTACCCGCGCCGCTCGTCGGTCAGCAGTAGGTAACACAGCGTCAGCCCGAGGTAGACCAGCAGGTGGAGCGCCAGCCCGAGCCAGGAGGCGGGGGCCAGCGCGCTCCAGCCGCCGCGCGCGACCGCAAGGCTCGGCCAGAGCGGGTAGGCCAGCGGGAAGAAGCACCACAGCGCCAGATAGGCCGGCGCGGCCAGCCGCCGCAGCGCCACGGCTATAGGCTCCAGCGCACGCCGCAGTGCTGGCACGGCCACGGCGCTGGCGCGTCGCTCAGCACGGCGGCGCGCAGATCGGCGTAGCGCGCCCCGTTCCAGACCTCGGCCAGCGGGCGCTCGAAGACATTGCCGAGGATGATATCCGGGTACTCGGACGTGGCGAACGGCGCGATGCAGCACGGCAGCGCCGCACCATTGGCGGTGATATACATCAGCGCCCACGGCCGGTAGCAGCCCTGCCACGGCGATTCGCCCTTGACCGCCACGCTCTCGTGCGGGGTGGTGGCCCCCGAGGCGCGGAATACGATGCCGAGCTCGCGCGCCAGCAGCTCGCAGCTGGCGATCTCCTCGGCCTGGCGCTGCTCCAGCGTGCCGAACAGCGACTGCTCGGGCACCATCGTCGTCCCATCGGCCAGCGTGGTGCCATCGCCGAAATAGACCAGCCGCTGGAGGTAGACCTCCGGCACGCCGAGGCTCGCCCCGAGCCGCACAAAATCCTGGAGCTGGTGGACGTTCTCCTGCATCCCCACCAGCCAGAGCGAGAGCCGGGTGGCAGCGCCGCGGTGGCGCGCGGCGAAAGCCTCGACGTTGGCCAGGATCTGCGGCAGCTTATCGATGCCGCGCAGCTTGGCGTACAGCTCGGGCGTGACGGCGTCGATCGAGACCCGCAGCTCGTCCAGCCCGGCGGCCACCAGCGCATCGCCGCGCCGCTGATCCAGCAGCACGCCGTTGGAGTTGAACAGCACGTGCGCCCCGCGCTCCTTGAGATGGGCCACGAAGCGCGGCAAATCCGGGTTGAGCAGCGGCTCGCCGATCCCGTGGAGCACGGCGCGCTCGATGACCGGCAGCTGGTCAACGATCTGCCTGAAGCGCGCCCAGCTCAGGTGGCGCTTGGGCTCCCACGGCAGAAAGTGGTCGTAGGTCAGCGGGCAGGAGACGCACAGCGAGTTACAGCGGTTGGTCACCTCAAGGTAAACCTGTCGCGGCAGCTCGGCGGCGTGGGGAGTTCGGCGTTCGAGCGGGATCATCATACGGGTTCGTCCATTATCTGAATAAGAGACCGGGAGACTAGCAGACCGCGACGCAGCCGATCCGTGAGACCTGGCAGGTCTCACGGATCGATCTGGGCCAGGGCTCGATCCGCTGCCAGGACAGCTAGTCTGACGCAGCAGATCCGTGAGACCTGGCAGGTCTTTGGCAGCGACCGGGACGCGTCGACCCGACGAAACCTATCTGGGGATGATCTGGGTCTGGCCGCGGATCACAATCCCCTCGCCCGCGACGACTTCGCCCACCCGCCAGCAGTTCTGCCCGGCAGCGGCGTAGGACGCCATAAGCTGCTCGGCCAGCTCTGGCGCAAGCACCAACAGCAGCCCGCCAGAGGTCTGCGGGTCGAACAGCAGCGCCGCCTGCGCCGCCGTGACCTCGGGGGAAAGCCGCACGTAGCCCTCCAGGAAGGCGCGGTTGCGGCCCAGCCCGCCCGGCGCGATGCCGGCCGCCGCGTGCTCCAGCGCCCCGGGCAGCGCCGGCAGCGCCGCAGCGTCGATCGTCAGGCCGACGCCGCTGTTGCGCGCGATCTCGGCGGCGTGCCCCAGTAGCCCGAAGCCGGTGATATCGGTGGCCGAGTGGACCACAAACTGCTGCGCGATCTCAGCGGCGCGGCGGTTCAGCGCCGTCATGCTCGCTACCGCCGCCTCCAGCTCGGCAGCGCTCGCAGCGCCTTGCTTGGCCGCCGTGGTGATGATCCCGGTGCCGAGCCGCTTCGTCAGCAGCAGCACATCGCCAGGGCGCGCGTCGGCCTTCGGCGTGACCTTAGCCGGGTCGATCAGGCCGGTGACACACAGCCCATACTTCGGCTCTTTGTCCACCACCGTGTGCCCGCCGGCCACCACCGCCCCGGCCTCCGCCACCTTATCTGCGCCACCCTGCAAGATTGCGGCGATGACCTCCTGCGGCAGATCTTCGGGGAAGGCGGCGATCGCCAGCGCCAGCACCGGCGTGGCCCCCATGGCGTAGATATCGCTCAGCGCGTTGGCCGCCGCGATCTGGCCAAACGTGTACGGGTCGTCCACGATCGGCGGGAAGAAATCCACCGTCTGGACCATGGCGGTGGTGTCGTTGATCTTATAGACCGCCGCGTCATCGCTCACCTCCAGCCCGATCAGCAGGTTGGGGTGGGTCGGCAGACGCAGCGCCGAGAGGACATTCGTGAGGGCGCCCGGCCCCATCTTGGCCGCTCAGCCGGCGCAGGAGGCCAGCTCGGTCAGGCGAATCTGCTCGCGGGTGTGCATCGCTGTATCCTTCTATCCTATCGCGCTCGGTATAGCAATTTTAACAAGACATGTATATAGAGATGATCTCGGGGGCTGCGCCCCCACACCCCCCATACCCGTCGCGCTTATCCACAGCAGCCAGAAAAATGACTCCGTGCCCCCCGCGGGAAGCGGTTGAAGCTACAATCGCCCTGCCAGCTCCATCATACGCCGGATCGGGTCATAGTCGCTATCGGCCACCGCGGCGAACCCAGCCAGCTGGTGCGCCGCCAGCAGCGCGCGCCCGAGTAGGTCATTGTGCATCGCAGTCAACGCGGAGCGCAGCCGCACCTTGATGGCCGCGTCCAGCGAGCGCCGCACCACCCATGGCGGCATCGGGCTGGGGCCGAGGGTGGCCACCACCCGGATCTGCCGCGCCAGCGCCGGCCGCTCGCGCAGCGCCAGCTCAAGCACCGTGCTATCGATCGCGCTGGCGTCGGCCTCGCCGGCGCATACCATGCGCAGCGACTCGGCGTGCGCGCCGCTCTCGGTCAGCGCGGCGAAGTAACGCTCGGTCTCGCCGAGCGCGGCGAGGTGGGCGCGGAACAGGTACCAGCCGGAGTGCGATGTGCGCTCGTTGTAGGCCCAGCGCGCCGCGCGCAGGTCTGCGAAGCTGGCGTAGCGGCTTTCGCGGCGCACCACCACATCGGAGAAGTAGCGCGGCAGCCCGGCGTAGCGCGGCGCGGCCTGGATCGGCGCGGCCAGCAGCTCGATCGGCGGCGCGGCCATGGCGGCGCGCTGGACGTACGGCGGGCCACAGATCCAGCCGATGTCGATCGCGCCAGCATCTAGCGCCAGCTGCCGCTCCTGCCATGGCAGATCGGTGCGCAATGTCAGCGTCGCCCCCAGCGCATCGCCGAGGTACCCGGCCACCGCCGCCACCATCGGCTCGGCCAGCGGCGCCTGGCAGGTTGTGATCGTCAGATGGAGCATCAGACCACGATTGTGGTGCAGACGTTGCGGCTGCGCACCAAGTTGGCGGCCGGTGCAGCCCGCCACGGCAGATCGATCGTCTCGCCGCGCGCCCACGGGCAGTACTCGTCGTGGCCGGCCAGGTCGCCGTTGATCGCGCGCCGGCTGGCGCAGCCGCCCTGGCAGCGGCAGTCCACCGCGCCGATCGGCACCGCGCGTGCGGCGTGGAAGAACGGGTGCCCGAGCGCCGCCTCGCCGTCGCGCGCCAGGTCGTCGATGGTGTTGGGCCTCGTGGTGATCGGCCAGTAGACGCACGGGATGATCCGGCCGCGCATGTCGAAGCGCACGCTGCTGCGGCCGCACGGCGACTCGACATCCGCCAGGCCCATCGCCGCCCGCACGATCGGCTCGGAGCAGCTGACCACATCACCCGCCGCGAATAGATCGCGGTACGCGCCCCAGAACTGCGCGTAGCTCAGCCGGTAGGCGTCGGTCTTGACCGCCTGGTAGACATTAACTCGCAGGTTGACGCCGCACGCCCGCGCCAGCGCCACCAGCTCGCGCATCTGGTGGGCGTTGGTCCGCATCAGCGTCGCCAGGATCGAGACCGGCACGCCGCGCGCCTGGCAGCGCGCCATCGCCCGGTGGACCAGATCCCAGTTGCCGTCGCCGCGCATGCCATCCTGCTCGGCTCTGCTAGGGTAATCGATCGAGACCTCGACATCGTTGAACGCGCCGAGCAGCTCGTCGCCCATGGTCATCAGCGAGTGACCGTTGGAGGCGATGCTGAGCTTGATACCGCGACCAGCGAGGTAGCCGACGATCGGCGCGAACTCGGGGTTGAGGATGTTTTCGCCGGTGCCCATGCCCATGCTCGCCACCGGAATAGACTCGCAGATCGTCTTAATCTGCTCCAGCGTCACATAGTCGATCCGGTCGGTCGGTCGGTAGCAGTGGGCGCAGCTCAGGTTGCAGGCGTTGGTCAGGCCGATACCGACGGAGTATGCCATCCCGGTCTCCTCTAGATTGCGACGATCACAAAGTCGGTGCTGCTGGCAAAGAACGTCCCTTCCGCCAGCCGCTCGTCGATGGCGGCGTGCCAGGCCGCGAGCTCGCCGCCATCGATCGCGCCGTGCTTGGCGGCCATATCGCCGGCGTAGCGCAGCGACCCGACGAGCTGCGCGGTGGCATCGCGGGCGATGGTGACCCGCGGCACGATCGACTGCACCGACCAGCCACTGCGCAGCAGCAGCCGCGGCAGCTGGCGCGCCATCCAGTTATCGCCGTCGAGGCTATCGGCGCGCCAGCTCAGCACCTTGCGCAGCAGCGCCCGGTCATCGAGATCGACGATCAGGGTGCCGAGATCCCACTCCAGCAGCCCGAGCCGCCCGCCGGGTCGCACCAGCCGCCTGGCCTCGGTCAGTGTCGGCAGCGGGTCTGGCAGGTGGAGCAGCAGCCGCGCGGCAGCCGCGCCGTCGAACGATGCGTCTGGGTAGGGCAGCGCGGCCGTATCGCCGAGCTCGTAGCGCAGCGTCGGCATGATCTCGGCGTCGCGGGCCACGCGCAGCATCGCCGCGCTGACATCCACGCCGAGCACGCTGCCGCCATCGCCCACCAGTGTGGCCAGCCGCCTGGTCACCGGGCCGGTGCCGCAGCCGAGGTCGAGCATGCGCGCGCCAGGCTGCGGCGCGATCGCCGCCACCAGCGCGTCGTGGTGGCCGCTCTGCTCGGGCAGCCGGCCCCGGCCCTCGATAAAACTAGCCAGCGCTGCTGCCTCCTCCGGCGGCAGGCGGTCTGGGTTCTCCCACGGGTTCATCGGTCGCATCGGCGGCTCCCTCCTCAGCGCGTCGGCCGCGCCAGCGCGTACATCAGCGTCAGCCGCAGCATACGGTACCCGGCCAGCACCGTGCCCCGCAGCGTCCCACCGACCTTGGACACCCCGGCGAGGCGCGGGCGATAGGTCACCGGCAGCTCGACGATCGTCGCCCGGCGGCGAGCGCATTTGATCATCATCTCCACCGGCCAGCCATAGGTCATCTCGCTCATCGCCAGATCGGCCAGCAGCGCGCGCGAGATCGCCCGATACGGCCCGAGGTCGGTGATCTGGAGGCCATAGATCGCCCGCAGCAGCCAGGCCACCAGCGCGTTACCAAACCGCTGGTGCTGCGGCATCGCACCGGCCGCCATCCCGCCCTGCGTCCGCGTCCCAAGCGCCAGCTCGGCCTCGCCGGCCAGCAGCGGCGCTACCAGCCGCGCCAGCTCGGCGGGCACAAAGCTGCCGTCGCCGTCCATGAACACCAGCGCGTCGCCGCGCGCGGCCGCGGCCCCTGCGGCGCAGGCGTAGCCGTAGCCGCGCCGCGGCTCAGCGATCACCGTGGCTCCGGCCAGGCGCGCCGCAGCGGCGGTATCGTCGGTGCTGCCATTGTCCACCACGATCACCTCGTCCACCAGACCGGACGGCAGCTCGGCCAGCAGCGGCCCGATGCACGCTGCCTCGTTCAGCGCCGGCACGATCAGCGAGATAGTCACCATCGATCCGCTCCATCTTCTGATCGCTGCGCTCTGTCCCGGTCGCTGCCGCTCTGTACCGGTCGCTGCCGCTCTGCCTGTATGGGTGAAGCAAGCCCACACATGCATGATTTTACAAGAGTCGACGCTCGCGCGCTACGATCCACCCCGTCCGTATGGGCGAGGCAAGCGCACACATGCATGACCTTCCAAGAGTCGACGCTCGCGCGCTTCGTCCCTACGATCCACCCCGTCACCCCGTCACCCTGTCACCCCCGCCGCGAGCGCCGCTCTGGTCCACGGCGCGCTGCCCGGGTCGGCGTCGAGGTCGGCCCGCAGCCGCCGCAGCTCGTCCGCCGTGTCCACATCGTACCAGGGCGGCAGCAGCGCCACCCGCAGACCGAGGCTCTCGGCCAGCGCCAGCGTCTCGGCCAGCACCGTCGGCGTGCTCATCGGCACATCGCGGGTCAGGCGCGGCTGCGGCCGGCGCAGCCCGATCAGGTAGTAGCCGCCGTCGTCCGATGGCCCGAGCGCCACATCAGCGCCCGCCGCCAGCGCCTCGAACGCCAGCGCAACGTAGGCCGCCGGCAGGTTCGGGCTGTCGCTGCTGGTTACCACCGCCGCGCCTGCCCCGGCCGACAGCGCGTCGCTCAGCAGGTTGTCCAGCCGCTCGCCCAGACCGTCGCCGCGCTGCCGCGCCAGCGCGAAGTCCGGCGCGAGCTCGGCGAAGTAGCGCAGCGCCGCGTCGTCGTCTGCGTCGCCCGCCAGGTAGACCACCGTCCGCCCCACGCCCTGCACCGCCCGCAGCACGTCCAGCACATCGCGGAGAAACGCCTCGTACAGCGCCGCCGCCTGCTCGCCGGTCAGCGGCGGGCAGAGGCGAGTCTTGCTGTGGCCCGCCGCCGGGCGCTTGGCAACCACCAGCAGCTGGTTCATGTCAGCATGTACAGCAGCCGGGCGAGCGGGTTGGTCGAGGCCGCCAGCCTCGGCCGCAGCAGCGCGTCCAGCCCAAAGACCCGCCCCGGTGCCAGCCCGACCATCAGCAGCGACAGCAGCACCATCTGGATGTAGCCCCACTCCCACTCGTACGGCTGCGGGATGCCGGCCAGCCCCACCATCAGCTGCCCGGCGATCGCTAGCGCCAGCAGCCCGCCAAGCCTCGAGAATAGCCCGAGCAACAGCAGGATACCGATCGTCAGCTCGGTGCCAACGATCAGGTAGCCGAACCAGGCGATATTTGGCTTCACAAACCCGTCGATGAACGCACCGTTGAGCCGCGACAGCGGGCGAATGTCGATCGAGAACTGGCTCAGCCCGATCTTGGTATACTGCAGATCGGCTACCAGCAGCGGGCGACGCTGGTCGGCATACACCGATTCGACGCCGATCCAGTAGCACAGCCCCGAGCTGCCGTTCGGGTCCGGACGGCCGTCGGCGGTGGCGGTGGGAAAGGCGAAGTTGCCCTTGCAGCCGAAGTTTGGCGGCAGCTTCCACAGCGCGTTGACCAGAAACAGGTAGGCCACCAGCAGCCGGGCGATGACGATGACGACCTGCTGCAGACGGCGCTCCCAGCGCGGCTGCGGGGCGAGCGGGACGGCGACCATAACCTAACCCTTTCGGCGAACGAGCGCCGTATGCGAGGCATCTCAACCAGCGCGTGAGGCACGGATAAACATAGTAAACACCCGATTCCTTACGTGCTGCTAACGCCGCACTGTCGTTCGTGTGACGTGTGCGGCGTTAGCAGCACGCGCGCAGACCACACCTCCGAGGGCGGTGGCGCGGCCGCGCGGCCATGAGACGCTCTTTCATTGTGGGCTCGCGACGCGCCCATTGTCGACGCTACGCGCGCTTGTGTCAATCGCCGCGATCTGTACAACGCGCCTGGAAGCTGCTAGACTGATGCTATGGCACAGCGACTGCAAGCTCGATATCGTGCGTGGTACCGTCTGCTGCTACCCGTGGCGGTCTGGTTCGCGCTGCTCGTGCCGCTGGTGTGCGTGCTGCACTGCCACGCTGCGCGCAGCGCCGATGCGGGAGCCGGCCTCGGCGCTCGCCACCTGTTCTGCGACCCCGCCGGGAGCGCCGCCAGCCACCCGGCCGAGCGCCCGCCGATCTCGTTCGCCGATCTCAGGGCATTCGCGCTGCTCGTCCTGGTCGCCGTCGCCGCCGTCGCCGTTGCACTGCGCCCGCTCGCCGCCGTGGCCCTGATGCAGTGCGCCTTCCGTACCACCGCGCTCCCGCCGCCGCTCCCGCCGCCGCGTCGAGTATAGCGCCTGGCGCGCTGACCCAACGCCCCCCAACCTTCGCTATCCATAGTGCAAACCCTCTACCTCATACGCGAACACGTAGAGTTCTTTGGGACGCACGGGCGTCGCTTCGCATCAGAGCGCCGCGTTCGTCAATCATCGATCATCAATTGCACCAGGAGCATATCATTATGTTACGCCTACGCTCGCTCATCGCATCGATCGCGCTCACCGCGCTGCTGCTCATCTCCGGCGGCCGCGCGCTCGCCCATTCCGAGTTTGTCTCGTCCACCCCGCCCCCTGGATCCAAGCTCGCCGCCGCGCCAACGTCGGTCACCATCGTCTTTAGCGAGGAGCTCAAGCCGGCTGGCAACAGTATCGCCGTCACCGACGCGGCGGGCAAGCGCGTCGATACCGGCGACGCCACACTGCTCAAGACCAATGCCGACCGCAAGACGTTGACCGTGGCGCTCGTCAGCGGCCTGCCAAACGGCAGCTACGCCGTGGCCTGGCGCAACAGCTCGGCCGACGGCCACGCCGAGGAGGGGACATTCGCCTTCGGCGTCGATGTGCCGGCCGCCGTCCCAGCCGGGCTGCCACGCACCGGCGGCGAGCCTGAGCTGCTCGGCGAGCTGCTGCTATTCGCCGCCCTTGCCCTGGCCATCGGCGCGGCCTCGCGGCACGCGGCACGGGCGTGAGACCCCGCCGCAGCTGGCTGGCCGCCATCGTCGGCTGTCTGCTGGCCATCGGCGTCGCAGCGCCGGTCTTCGCCCACCCGCAGATCGTCGCGGTGGAGCCGGCGGCAAGCGCGCAGCTGACAACAGCGCCGCAGCTGGCGCGCATCGCCTTCGACCAGCCGATCGAGGCAGCGTTCGCCTCGCTGACGCTGTACGATGAGCGGGCGTCGTCGGTTGCCAGCGGCGGCGCGCGCGACCCGGCAGACGCCACGGCGCTGCTGCTCGCGCTGCCGCCGCTGGCGCCTGGGGTCTACACCGCCGTCTGGCGGGCGGTCGGCAGCGACGGCCACCGGGTCAGGGGGAGCTGGAGCTTCACCCTGCTGGGCGAGGTGACGCCCGCGCCGCAGTCGGCGGCCCCAGCACCACCTCAGCCTGTGCCATCCCCAGCGCAGCTCGATGCGCCGCCGCAGAGCGCCCCCGAGACCCTGGCCAGAGCCGCCCTGATCGCCGGGGCGCTGGGAGCGGCGGCCTGGCCGCCGTGGCTGCTCTGGGTCCTCGGCGCATCCCCGGCTTGGGCGGCGGCCAGTCGGCGATCGCGCTGGCTCACCGCCGCGTGCGCGCTGCTGGCGCTGCTCGGCGCTGCGGCGGCGCTGCTCGCCAGCGGCGACATCGCCGCAGCGATGACCACCCGCTCAGGCACGCTGCTCGCGGTGTGCGCGCTATCCGCCGCGCTGCTGGCGCTGCTGGCCATCGCTGGCTGGGCGTGGCTCGCGCTGCTCCCGGCCGCCGCGCTGCTCGGAGCACTGGCGCTCGGCGGCCACGCCGCCGGGGCCGCCGCCGGGGCGCAGCTGGCGTCCGTCGGCCATGCGCTCGCCGCCGCCGTCTGGGTCGGCGGGCTGCTCCAGCTGGCGGCCACACTCCCCGCCGCCGCTGACATCGCTGACGAAGACCGGACGGCGGCGCTGCGGCGGCTGTTCGAGCGCTTCTCCGGCGCGGCGCTCGCCAGCGTCGCGCTGCTGCTGCTCACCGGGGCGGTGGCGGCGATGCGCGAGCTGCGCGCCCCAGCCGAGCTCGTGACGACGCCGTGGGGCAGGGCGCTCGGCCTCAAGCTCGCCATCGTGACATCTATGCTCGCGCTCGGCGCGTACCACCGGCGCCGCGTCGGCCCACAGCTCGCCACCCTCATCGCGGGCGACGCGGCGCTGGCCTGGCTGCGCCGCTTCCGCCGCTCAAGCGGTGCAGAGGCCGCGCTGGCCATCGGCGTGGTGCTAGCCACAGCATCGCTGACCCAGACGCCTCCGCCGCAGCGCGCTGTCGCAGCGCCGCTCGCGGCGACGGTCGTCGCGGCCACCGCACTGCCGGTCATCGCGGCCACCGCGCCAGCAGCACCATTCGACGAGACCCAGCGCGCCGATGATCTCGCGGTTCGCCTCACGCTGCCGCCGCCGACCATCGGCGATACCACCGCTATCATCGCCGTCAGCGATGCCCAGGGCCGCCCGCTGGACGTGCAGCGAGTGCGCCTGACGGTCGCGGCCGAGGCGATGGACATGGGCACGACGCAGCTCGTCGCGCGGTCGCTCGGCGACGGCCGCTACCAGGTCGACGCCCTGCCACTGACCATGGTCGATACCTGGATCGTCGATGTGCTGGTGCGCCGCGTCGACGCCGATGACGTCACGGTCCAATTTCGCGTGCCAGTCGGCATGCCTTAGTGTCTTTGCAATTGAGCTATAGCATTCCTAAATGAATTGTAAA
>JAYUUK010000297.1:0-36403 GCA_043754595.1 Roseiflexaceae bacterium
GCAGCAGCATCCCGCTCGCGGTCGTCGGCGACGTCGGCTTCAACATCCGCGCGGCGCTCGACGCCTCAGGCGGCGCGATCCGCAACGTGCGTATCGCCCCAGGGCAGACGTGGAGCTTCAACGCGGCCGTCGGTGACCCGGCACACGTCGAGGTCCGCAGCATCAACGGCATCGCCGGCGGCGGCTGGTGCGATCTTGCGAGCCGCTACGTCCAGGCGCTGCGCCCGCTGCTGCCGCCCGACGCCATCGCCTTCCCCAACCACCTGCGCGTCACCAACGGCATCCGTATCGCCGACGTGGCCGACGCCGACGCCGTATCGATCTGGAATATCGGCGGGCAGGCGGGCAGCGCCGGCGGCGCCCAGGATCTTCAGATCACCAACACCCTTTCGGTGCCGATCCAGATCAAGGTCGAAGAGGCCGCAGACGGCCGATCGCTGGTGGTGCGCGCCTACACCCAACGCTGAAGGGCGAACGCCCGGCTGGAGTGTGCATGTTCTCGCTGACCGACCACCCGCACCGTCGTTTCAACCCGCTCACCCGCGAGTGGGTGCTGGTCTCGCCGCATCGCACCAAGCGCCCGTGGCAGGGCCAGGTCGAGCAGCCGAGCCGCGAGGAGCGCCTCAGCTACGACCCGACGTGTTATCTCTGCCCCGGCAACACCCGCGCCGATGGCTCCGTCAATCCGGCCTATGACTCGACGTTCGTCTTCGTCAATGACTTTGCGGCGCTCCTGCCGGACACCCCGCCTGGCGAGATCGTGCTCGGCGATTCGGCGCTGCTGCGCGCCACCAGCGTCCGCGGCACCTGCCGCGTGATCTGCTACGCGCCGCGCCACGACCTCACAATGGCCGAGATGACTGTCGCTGAGCTCGCCCCAGTCGTACAGATGTGGGCCGAGCAGTACCGCGAGCTGGCGTCGTTAGAGTATGTCAATCATGTCCAGATTTTCGAGAACCGCGGCGCGATGATGGGCGCGTCCAACCCACACCCGCACGGCCAGATCTGGGCCACCGAGCAGATCCCGCTCACGGTGCAGCGCGAGCACGACGCGCAGCAGGAGCACTTCGCCCAGACCGGGCAGTCGCTGCTCGGCGCGTACCTCGCCACTGAGCTCGACCTCGGCGAGCGGGTGGTCTGCGTCAACGATCACTTCGTCGCGCTGGTGCCCTTCTGGGCGGTCTGGCCATTCGAGACGATGATCATCAGCCGCCGCCACGTCACATCGGTCGCCGAACTCGACGACGCCGAGCGCCAGGGCTTTGCCGAGATCCTCAAGCGGCTGACGACGCGCTACGACAATCTGTTCAGCACATCGTTCCCTTACTCGATGGGGCTCCACCAGCGCCCGACCGACGGCGGCGATCATCCGTTCTGGCACCTCCACGCCCACTTCTTCCCGCCGCTGCTGCGCTCGGCCACCGTGCGCAAGTTCATGGTCGGCTTCGAGTTACTCGGCGAGGCGCAGCGCGACATCACCCCTGAGCAGGCGGCCGCCAGACTGATCGCCTGCTCCGAGACTCACTACCGCCAGCGCTGACGCGCGCCACACGCATGCCAACCATCACCATCGTCCACACCACGCCGATCCTGCGCGCTCCATCGCTGAGCGCGCCCACCCAGGGAATCGCCGAGGCCGGCGCAGCGCTGAGCGCCGCGCGCCTGACCGATGGCTTCTGGGAGCTAAGCGACGGCGGCTACGTGCCAAACGCCACCAGCGCGGCGCAGGCCGTTGGCACACCGCAGTCTCCGGCGGAGACGATCATGGCGCAGACCGTGGCGATCTACACCCAGCCGCTCCCCGGCAAGCAGTTCTCGGCGCAGCCCGCCATGGGCGCGTGGTGGGCGGCGCGCGAGGGCGAGCGGCTCCAGATCCTCGGCCACGACGACCGCTTCGCGCTCATCCAGCTCTACGATGGCCGGATCGGCTATGTGCCGGTCAGCACGTGTATCGGCGGGCAGCGGCGCATTGGCGGCGCGCGGCGCTGGAACCTAGAGATGGTGCTGCTCGGCGGCGGCTGGTACGCCATCAACGGCGCGACGATGATCGTGGTCGTCAGCGGTTTTGGCCGCAATCTCAATGAGCTCGCCAACCTCGCGCTCGCCGCTGGGCTGATCGCGCTGCTCTGGCTTTTGAGCGCGCACCGCACCGCCGCGCGCTCGTTTGCGATCGGCATCCTGCTTGCGAGCCTGGTCGGCGCGCTGATCCTACGGCTATCGTAGTGTCGAGGAGCCATGCTATGAACGTTCGCTTTGTCGCTGTTTGTGTCCTCCTCTGTCTCGCGCTCGCCCCACACGCTGCATACGCCGATGTCACACCTGAACAACCGCACACTCCGCAGCGACTATCGGATATCGGCGGCGACGTTCTTAGTATCACACCGGTAGGCGAGCTGCTCATCGCTGAAATTGATACTGGTCAGACCCTGCCACGGCGGATTGTTCTCGATAGCAGAACCCTCGATGTGCGAGCACAGGATTTGCTTCCTTTTTCCAGAGGGTTCGATCGCGATGGGTACGGATCGACGGCTCATTCACCACCCCGCTCGCCCCCGACGATTTGCCACAGCTTCCCGGTCGACCGATCGTGCGCGCTTTCCGCCTCTTTCTCCCACCAGGGACGCAGCTGACGAACCCTTATCGCATCGAGGCGAGTTATGATACTGTGCGGCAACAACTGCCAATACGCGCCGGTTCGGTCGGTCTCTATCGGCTCGAACACGACGAGTGGGTTCGCATCGATGATGCGCGTACGCCAACTGCTGCCGTCGAGCTTCACGGGAGCGGGAACGGGGACGCAACGTATGCGCTCATCGGCGAAAGCCGGATGCTCTGGCTCTCGGGCATCGGCTCGTGAATTGTCCCGACATGCAACCTGTGGTAGGATAAGGCGACCTGCACCGCGCTTGTTAGAAAGTGACCATGCCGAGTAAACGACCGATCCTCCCCGAAGATAGCCTGGCGTTCAAGAGCCTCGGCGGCGTGCAGTTCAGTCCCGATGGCGCGGCAATCGCGTTCACCGTGGCGGACGCGACGACGCCACACGTCGGCCACCGCCGCAGCCGTGTCTGGCTCGCCGCGACCGATGGCGGTGCAGTGATGCCGTTCAGCGCCGGCATCTGGCAGGACCACTCGCCGGTCTGGTCGCCAGACGGCGAGTATTTGGCGTTCCTCTCCAACCGCGAGGATGCGGCGCGCCATCAGATCTACGTCGCGTCGCGTCGCGGCGGCGAGGCGCAGCTCCTCGGCGCGCTCCCCGCCTCGGCAGAGGATATCGCCTGGTCGCCGGACGGCGCGCAGATCGCCTTCTTGATGACCGACCCCGAGACCCCACAGCAAGCCGAGCGCAGCGCCACCGGCTTCGATGAGGTCAGCATCGAGGGCCATCACCGCTGGCAGCGGCTCTGGACGGTGGATGTGGCGAGTGGGGCGCTACATCGTATCACCGGCGAGCTGCAGGTCTGGGAGTATAGCTGGAGGCGCGATGGCGGCTTCGCGTTGGTTATCGGCAGCGAGCCCTACGAGTGGTCGTGGTTCACCGCCGCGCTGGCCGAGATTGGGCCTGGCGAGCAGCGCCCGACGACGATCGCGTCGGTCCCCGAGCGGCAGTTTGCCTGCCCGCGCACCGCGCCCTCAGGATCGCACGTGGCGGCGCTGTCGGCGATCTGGAGCGACCGCGGCGTCAACGGCGGCGACCTGCTGCTGGTCCCCGTGGATGGCGGCGAGACCCGCAACCTGACCGAAGGCTACAGTGGCAGCGTCTGGTGGAGCGAGTGGAGCGACGACGGCGCGACGATCGAGACGCTGGCCTACGAGGACGGCAGGGCGACGATCGGGCGGGTGAACGCGGCCAGCGGCGCGCGGACAGTGCGCTGGAGCGGCGAGGTCCATTTCGGCGAAGATACCGCCTCCGGCTACTACTGCCGCGCCACCGGCTGCTGGGCGTTCATACGCGATGATTCGACCGCCCCGCCGGAGCTCTGGATGCTCGATGCGGCCGATACCTGGCACCAGTTGACCCACATCCACGGCGAGGTGGAGACGATGGCGCTCGGCGAGACCCGCACCGTGCGCTGGAGCGCGCCTGATGGCACCCCGATCCAGGGGCTGCTGATCCTGCCGGTGGGCTATCGGGAAGGTCAGCGGGTGCCGCTGGTCACGTGGGTCCACGGTGGGCCGGCGTGGCTTTCGGCCCACGGCTTCTACGGCACCGGCCGCTACGTGCAGCAGTCGCTGGCGGGGCGCGGCATGGCGGTGCTGCTGCCCAACCCGCGCGGCAGCGTCGGCTGGGGCAGGGCGTTTGGCGAGGCCAATATCGGCGATCTGGGCGGCGCAGACTACGGCGATATCATGGCCGGCGTCGACCACATCGTCGCGCTGGGCATCGCCGACGAGCGCCGGCTGGGGATCGGTGGGTGGAGCTACGGCGGGTATATGAGCGCCTGGGCGACGACGCAGACCGCGCGGTTTGCGGCGGCGATCGTCGGCGCGGCGATCATCAACTGGCGATCGTTTCACGGGACGGCGAGCATCGGCACCTGGGACGCGATCTCGTACCGGGCGTCGCCGTTTCAGATCGGCAATGTCTACGACAGCTTCGCGCCAATCGCGCATGTGGCCAATGTCAGCACCCCAACATTGATCCTGCACGGCAGCGATGATACCATCGTGCCGGTGACGCAGGGGTACGAGTGGTTTCGCGCGCTCAAGGACCGCGGCGTCCCCGTCGAGCTCGTGGTCTACCCGCGCGAGCCGCACGGCTTCATGGAGCACCCCCACGTGCTCGATCGGTCGCGGCGCTACATCGACTGGTTTGTACAGTATCTAACACCCGAGATGGAGAACCAATGATGCTTCGACGTGTAGCTCTGCTGGTGCTGGCGGCCATCGTCCTCATGCAGGGCGGGGCCACGCACGCCGCGCCGGCACAGCCGGCACAGCCGCTGGAGCGCGGGACGATCACCAAGCGCCCGTATGTGGTGATGGTCGACAACCACCCCGACGCCTACCCGCAGTCTGGCATGGACAACGCCGCGATGGTCTACGAGGCACTCGCCGAGTTCGGCATCACCCGCTTCATGGTCGTCTATGTGCCTGGCAGCAGCCCTGAGGCCAAAGCGATCGGCCCGGTGCGCAGCGCTAGGCTGTACTTCGTCCAGTGGGCCATGGGGCTCAAGGGGGTCTACGCCCACGCCGGCGGCTCGCCGAACGGGCTGGCGCTGGCGCAGACCACCAAAGAGATCCTCAACCTCGACGCGCTGCGCCGCGATGGGACGGCGTACTTCACCCGCTCGACCAAGCGCTTCGCGCCGCATAACCTGTACACCTCGACGGCCTCGCTCGCCGCCGCCACGCTCAAGAACAAGGCCGTCGATCTTGACAACAAAGATATCGGCTACCTCTACAAGGACGAGCTCGCCGCCGAAAAGCGCCCGACGAGCCAGGCGTTCAGCTACTACTTCCTCTACAAGGAGGAGCTGGCCGGCTGGACGTACGACGCTACAAGCAACAGCTACCTGCGCACGCGCCGCACCAAACCGGCGGTCGAAGCGACCACCGGCAAGCGGCTGAATGCGAAAAACGTGGTGGTGATCGAGGTCAAAGAGCGCAAGATCGTCGGCGACCCGAAGGGCCGGATCGAACAGGATGTGGTGGGCAGCGGCGTCGGCATGCTATTCCAGGACGGCAGCGCGACGGCGATCACCTGGAGGAAGGAGACCGCCAGCGCGCCGCTGCACTTCTACCTCAAGGATGGCAGCGAGGTCCAGTTCAACCGTGGCCAGATCTGGGTGGCGGCCATCCCCAACGCCGCCAATCTGACGATCAAGTAGCGGAAAAGGCCGGATCGCGAGACAGCGGAAAAGGCGAGATCGCTAGATAGCGGCCCGCCGCTCGACCAAACCGAACAGCCCGTTGGCAGCTACCGCCAAGAGGCTGACTGCCAGCGCGCCAATGACGATCTTCTCGTTGTTACCGCTACGCACCCCGTCGAACAGCAGCGTGCCGAGCCCGCCAGCGTTGACGAAAGCTGCCAGCGTGCCGATCCCGATCGTCGAGAGCGTCATCACGCGCACCCCAGCCAAGATCAGCGGCAGCGCCAGCGGCAGCTCGACCCGCAGCAGCCGCTGCACCTGGCTCATCCCCATCCCCCGCGCCGACTCGATTACCCCAGGGTCGATCCCGTCGAGGCCGATCACTACATTGCGTACCAGGACGACCTGGGCGTAGATCACCAACGCCGTCAGCGCCGGGCCGGTGCCGAGGCCGAGGATCGGGATCAGCAGCACGAACAGCGAGAGCGTCGGGATGGTGTAGAGCGTGCCGAGCACGCCGAGCACCGGCCCGCGTAGCCACTTGACCCGCGCCACCAGCACGCCGAGCGGCAGCGCGATCGTCAGCGCGATCGCCAGCGCGCTAAACGTCAGCGCCAGATGCTCGCCGAACAGCCGCGCGATCAGACCGATGTTTTCCAGCACATACGTCATGTCAGCTTCCCCAGTAGCGCCGAGACTTCGGGGAGAGTCTGGCGCAGATCATTGGCGAGCGACGCCATCTCCATCTGGATCAGCGCTCGGTCGCTGCGGTCGCCCAGGCGGCTAACCATCAGCAGCCGCTCCAGCTCGGCGAAGCGCGGGCCGACTGCTGTGGCCGCCGGGCTGCCAGCTTCGGCGAGATCGCGCCAGAGCGACTGCGCCGGCCGAAACTGGTCTATCAGCAGCCGCAGTCCGTTGATCAACTCAACCACCTCGTTGACCCGGTCGGCGAGCTCCTCCGGCCCAGACATCTCAGGTGCTGCGGCGCGCATCTCGATGAGCGCCTCGTGAGCTTGGACCAGCAGCCGCATCTCGCCCTGGCCGATCTCGGCCTCGAGCAGCGCCAGCAGTTGGTTGATCCGCACGACGAGCGCCTCCCACGATTCCTGGGCATCGACCCAGCGGAGCAAGATCGATTCCATCTGCGCCAGCGCGAGCCGCAGGTCATCGAGCGCCTCATCGACGATGGCGTACTCGGCGGCCAGCCGCCGCCCGTCCAGCGCGTGGCGGAAGGCCACATCGATGGTGGTGTCCGCCCGATACTGCGCCACCATCTGCGCGAGCCGTATCTGAAGCTCGGCGCGCGCCCGCCGGTTCCGCGCCGCGCGCGACGCAATCCGTTTGTTCATGTGTAGAGTATAGTAAAATGATTGTGCCAGAAGATCAACTAGTATTGAGTCAAAGCGATTCTGCTTGGGGATCGGTCGTTTTGCGGGCAGCGCGGCGGGCGATGGCGGAAACGGGTGTGACGATGAGCACGATTCTGGTCCTGATTGTGGCCGCTGTGGCGATCTCGGGCATCGCGCTGGTGATGTGGCGCTACTGGCAAGAGCAGCTGGATATGTCGGCTGACGAGGATCAGTACGAGCGCGAGGTGGCGGCGCTCAACGAGAAGCAAGCAAACCGCTACACAGACGACGAGCTCGGCGACCTGAGCCGCCGCCTCGACGATGACCTGGCGTGGCAGATCATGGTCCGCCGCGGGCGGCGGCGCGGCCGGACCCGCGCGGCGCCATCGCGGCCAAACCGCCGCCCGCGCCGCTGAGGAGCCATGATCGACGCGTCAAATCCACCGGACGAGCGCCCTGTCAGTGACCGTGCTATCGCTGAGCGCGATGTGGCCGAGCGCGCCGCCGCCATCGTGGCCGTGACCGCGCTGCTGGCCGAGACTGCTGCACAGGCCGCAGCGCCGCAGCGCCGGCCGCCGAGCGCGTGGCAGCGCGCAGCGCGCGCCGAGGGCGTCGATAGTGCGCAGCGCACTACTACTGCCACGCGCTGGCGCAGGGGCGTCGAGGGCTCCGAGTCCTCGTAGACCGTGTGGGCCGCGCTGGCGGCCCGAAGGCCATACAACGAAGGGCGTGCTATGTTCGACACCGTGCTGGTGGCCAACCGCGGCGAGATCGCCCTGCGGGTGATGCGCGCCTGTAAAGAGCTGGGGCTGCGGACGGTGGCGGTGTACAGCGAGGCCGATCGCGATGCGCTCCACGTAGCCTACGCCGACGACGCCTACCTGATCGGGGGGGCCGCCGCCAGCGAGAGCTACTTGCGCGGCGATGCGATCGTGGCGGCGGCGCAACGCGCTGGCGCTCAGGCGATCCACCCAGGTTACGGCTTTCTAGCGGAGAACGCCGCGTTCGCCAGCGCGTGCGAGGATGCCGGGCTGGTGTTCATCGGGCCGCCAGCGAGCGCCATGGAGCGCATGGGCGGCAAGACGGCGGCGCGGCGCGAGGCGCTGGCGGCCGGTGTGCCGGTGGTGCCTGGCACCACCGAGCCGATCGATGACCTCGGGCAGATGGCGAGCGTCGCCGCCGACCTCGGCTACCCGGTGGCGATCAAGGCGGTGGCTGGCGGCGGCGGGCGCGGCTTCCGCGTGGTGGCCTCCCCCGCCGCGCTAGACGAGGCGTTTGCGAGCGCGCGGCGCGAGGCGCTGGCCGGCTTCGGCAACGCCGATGTCTACCTCGAGCGCTACATGCCTGACCCGCGCCATATCGAAATCCAGATCTTGGCGGACGTATACGGCAATGTCATCCACCTCGGCGAGCGCGAGTGCTCTGTGCAGCGCCGCCACCAGAAACTGATCGAGGAGTGCCCATCGCCGGTGCTGGGGGCGGCGCTGCGCGCCGAGATGGGCGCTGCGGCGGTGCGGCTGGCGGCGGCGGTGGGGTATGTGGGCGTCGGGACGATGGAGTTCATCTTCCAGGACGGCGCGTGGTTCTTTTTGGAGATGAACACCCGCATCCAGGTCGAGCACCCGGTGACCGAGATGATCACCGGGATGGATCTGGTCAAGTGGCAACTGCGGATCGCGTCAGGCGAGAAGCTGACGGTGCGGCAGCAGGATGTCGAGATCCGCGGCCACGCCATCGAATGCCGTGTGACGGCCGAGGACCCCGAGAAAGATTTCATGCCGTCCTCCGGCGAGGTCGAGTACTATCTGCCGCCAGGCGGCCCTGGCGTGCGGGTGGATTCGCACCTGTACCCCGGCTACGCCCTGCCCACCGCCTACGACTCGCTGCTGGCAAAGGTGATCTGCTGGGGCAAGGACCGCAACGAGGCGCTGGAGCGCACCAGGCGCGCGCTTGGCGAGATGGTGGTCACCGGGGTCAAGACCTCCATCCCGTTCACCCAGGCGATGATGGACGATGGGCCATTCATTGAGGGCACGATCTCGACGCGCTACGTCCCTGAGCTGCTCAGCCGGATGCGCGAGAGCAAGCTTGCGTAACTGAGCAATTGAAAACGCGCGAAGCGCACAGCGGGGGTTGGGGCTTGCACTGAGCGCGGCCCCATACACATCAAGCTTGTTTCACGGAACTGGTTTTGACGCTGCACGGTGCGCTTTTGTGGCCTGCGGCAGCGCGGTAGCTCCGGTTTCCCTGCTGCTGCGCAGCAGAACGAAAAAGTGCTTCCGCAGCGCGCAGCGCCCCGCGCGGAGCGCGTAAGAAACTTGATGCATATGGGGAGTGCGGGCTGCGCCCCAAAATCTTCTTTTTCCTACTCCCGTGGGATTGTTATACGTACACTACTTGATGAAAGAAGGAAACCGTCAGCGATGACCAACATGATCTCCCCCTCGGTGGACTGGACGATGCTGCTGACGAGCGCGCGGGCGCTGGTGCCAGAGGCGTTCGGCAGCGACGGACAGCCGCTCAACCTGATCATGGGCGAGTGGGGTCACCCTGGCCACGGCCGCCCATTTCACTCGGCCGTCGACGGGACGACGCTGGGGAACTACCCGATGCTCGATCTGGAGACCGCGCGCAAGGCCGTTCACTTCGCCGCCGAGGAGTTCACGGGCTGGTCCAAGGTTGACCTCGACACCAGGCGGGCGAAGGTCGCCGAGTGTACCGCGTTGATCAAGCAGCACCGCGAGTTGATCGGCAAGCTGCTGATGTGGGAGATCGGCAAGGCCTACGCCACCGCCATGACTGACGTCGATCGCTGTGTCTCGGGCGTCGAGTGGTACCTCGACAATATCGAGCCGATGATGGCCGGCCGCAAGCCGCTCGGCCTGATCTCGAACATCGCCTCGTGGAACTATCCGCTCTCGGTGCTGATGCACGCGGTGCTGGTGCAGCTGCTGGCCGGCAACCCGGTGATCGCCAAAACCCCGACCGACGGCGGGATCTTTTCGCTGACGGTCTGCATGGCGCTGGCGCGGCGCTGCGGCCTGCCGGTCTCGCTGGCGAGCGGCTCTGGCGGGCAGCTCTCCGAGGCGCTGGTGCGCAACCCGGATATCGCCTGCCTGGCGTTCGTCGGCGGCAAGTCCAACGGTCGCGATATCGCCGCGAGCCTCTACGACCGCAACAAGCGCTATATGCTTGAGATGGAGGGCGTCAACGCCTACGGCGTCTGGGAGTTCTCGGACTGGGATAATCTGTCCAAGCAGATCAAAAAGGGCTACGACTACGGCAAGCAGCGCTGCACAGCGTACGTCCGCTTCGTGGTGCAGCGGCGGCTATTCCCCAAATTTCTCGACGCCTACTTGCCGGTGCTCAAGTCGCTCAAAGTCGGCAACCCGACGGTGGTGAAGAGTGCGGACGACCCGCTGCCGACGCTAGATTTCGGCCCGCTGATCAACAATCGCAAGACCGAGGAGCTGCGGGTGATGGAGTCCGAGGCGCTTGGCATGGGCGCGGTCACGCTCTACGAGGGCGAGATCGCTGAGTCGCTGGTGCTGCCCGGCCAGGATACCTCGGCCTACATGCCCCCGATCGCGCTGATGAACATCCCGCGCAACAGCCGGATCTATCACAACGAGCCGTTTGGCCCGCTCGATACGATCATCGTGGTGGACCGCGTCGAGGAGCTGATCGCCGAGATGAATATCTCCAACGGCTCGCTGGTCTCATCGATCGCATGCGACGATGCGAAGGTGGTGCAGCAGATCGCCGGCGACCTGCGCTCGTTCAAGGTCGGCACCAACAACGTCCGCTCGCGCGGCGACCGCGAGGAGGTGTTTGGCGGCATCGGGCAGAGCTGGAAGGGCTGCTTCGTCGGCGGGCGCTACCTGGTGCAGTCGGTCACCGTCGGCGGCGAGGGCGATAGGCTGTACGGTAACTTCCCCGACTATACGCTGCTGCCCGAGGTGCGCTAAACTGAAACGCAGCGTAGAGCACAGCGGGGGTGTAGGGGCACAGGCACCATGCGCATCACGCGTGTTTTTTCTGCGGCGCTGCACGTCGTGGAAGGACGGTTTCATGCTGCTGCGCAGCTCCGCTGCGCAGCAGCAAAAACAGCAGCTACTGCGCTGCCGCAGGCCAACATATGAACACACAATCCTTTAGAGCGCTGGTCGTCGATCTGCGCGATGACCAGCAGTACGTCGAGATCCGCGACCTGCCGGTGGCCGAGCTGCCGGCCGGCGATGTGACGGTGGCCATCGCCTACTCCAGCCTGAACTACAAAGATGGCCTGTGCGTCACTGGGGCCGGCAAGATCGCGCGCGCCTACCCAATGGTTCCGGGGGTCGACCTGGCCGGCACCGTGATCGAGAGCGGCGACCCGGCCTACAGCATCGGCAACTCGGTGGTGCTGACCGGCTATGGGATCGGCGAGCGCCACTGGGGCGGCTTCGCCGGGCGCGCGCGGGTCAGCTCGCAGTGGCTGGTGCCGCTGCCGGGCCCGCTGACGCTCAGACAGGCCATGGCGGTCGGCACGGCCGGGCTGACAGCGATGCTGTGCGTGATGGCGCTCGAAGATGGCGGCCTGGCGATCGGCGAGCGCGAGGTGCTCGTCACCGGGGCGGCCGGCGGCGTCGGCAGCGTGGCGGTGGCGCTGCTGGCGCGGCGCGGCTACAATGTCACGGCGTCCACCGGCCGCGCCGAGACCCACGCGTATCTCAAGCGCCTGGGGGCGCGGCAGGTGGTGGAGCGCGCCGCGCTGACGGCCCCCGGCAAGCCGCTGGAGCGCGAGCGCTGGGCCGGCGCGATCGACACCGTCGGCGGCGAGACGCTGGCCGGGGTGCTGCGCGGCACGGTGGCGGGCGGCACGGTGGCGGCCTGCGGCAACGCGGGCGGCGCTGCGCTGTCCACCACCGTCCTGCCGTTTATCCTGCGCGGCATTAGGCTGCAGGGCGTCGAGTCGGTCCAGTGCCCGATGGATCGCCGCCGCGCGGCCTGGGCCAGGATCGCCCGCGACTTGCCGGGCGAGCTGCTGGACTCGCTGACCGAGACGATCCCGCTCGCCGCCGTCCCCGAGGCCGCCGGGCGGATCGTCGCCGGCGGCGTGCGCGGCCGAATTGTCGTCGATGTAAATGCGTAAGGAGAAACTTATGCGCCGCCTCGCCCTCACCTCCTGGAGTGTCCACCGGCTGCTGACCGATAAGACGGCCCCGCTGGATCTGCTCGATCTGCCGGCGCAGCTCGCCGCCCACGGCATCGGGACGCTTGAGCTGTGCCACTTTCACCTGCTGAGCACCGAGCAGCCCGCCCTGGACAGGCTGCGCGCCGCGCTCGATGCTGCGGGGGTCGAGCTCCAGACGCTGCTTATCGACACCGGCGATATCAGCCACCCCGACGCGGCGCGGGCCGCCGAGGAGCGCGAACTCGTCGCCGGCTGGATGGACGTGGCGGCGCGGCTCGGCGCGCGGGCGGTGCGGGTGGTGGCCGGCGAGGCCTCGGCGGACGATGAGGACGCCCGCGCCCGCGCCATCGCGCAGCTGCGCCTGCTCGCCGATCTCGGCGAGACGCTCAATCTCCGCGTCACCACCGAGAACTTTCGCCCGCTAGCCTCGACGGCCGCGAGCTGCCACGCCATCCTCGACGCACTGGACGGCAGCGTCGGGCTGTGCGCCGACATCGGCAACTTCCCCGCTGCATCGCGCCTCAGCGAGTTCGCATCGGTGGTGCCGCGCGCCGAGGTCATCCACGTCAAGGCGTCGTACGGCGCTGACGGCGCGCTGCTCCCCGATGACGTCAGCGGCTGCCTGGCCGCAGCGGTGGCCGCCGGGTTCAGCGGCCCGCTCACGCTGGTCTACGACCGCCCCGAATCGTGGCGTGGCATCGATGAGCTCGCCGCCGTGGTGCGGCCGTTCGTCTAGCGCTGCGCTAGCCTGGGTAGCGCTTCCCGATCGGCTGGTACAGCTCCAAAATATTGCCGTCCGGATCCTTACAGAACGCCTTTGATCTCCACGGAGCCTCCTTTATGGATATTCTCGAAGATATTCTCGCCCAGCCTACCCTGCTCGCAGCCGCGCTCACCGGCCATCTCGCCGCCGACGGCCCGCTCGAAGCTGCGGCCGCCAGCCTGCGCGCCGCCCGCCAGATCGTGCTCACCGGCATGGGCAGCTCATTTTTCGCCTGCTACCCCGCCTACCTCGCCCTGCTGGACGCCGGCATGCCCGCCAGCTGGGTCGAGCTCTCCGAGCTGCTACACTTCGCCCCCGGTGCCATCGGCCCCGATACGGCGCTGGTGCTGGTCTCCCAGTCCGGCGAGACCGTCGAAATGATCCGCCTGCTGGAGCGCACCGTCCGTGCCGCCACCGTCATCGCCGTAACAAACGCCCCCAGCTCGACGCTCGCGCGCGCCGCGAATCACTGCATCCTCAGCGGTGCCGGCGATGAGCTGACCATCGCCACCAAGACCTACAGCTGCTCGCTGCTCGCGCTCAGTCTGCTCGCAGGCCGCGCCGCCGGCCGCGAGCGCGCAGCGCTCCACGATGCTGCACAGCGCAGCATCGATGCCTGCGCCGCCGTCTGCGACGCCACACCGGCCCAGATCGATGCGCTCGACGCGCTGTGGCTAGCCCCCGGGCCGCTCACGATCGTCGGGCGCGGGCCATCCCACGGCACCGCAATCTCGGCCGGGCTGCTGTTCAAGGAGACCGCCAAGATCCCATCGGAGGGCATGAGCAGCGCGGCGTTCCGCCACGGCCCGCTCGAGATCGCCGGCCCAGGCCACCGCGCGATCGTCGTCGCCGGCCCAGGGGCCACCTTCGGCTACGATAGGACGCTGGCCGATGAGCTGCGCGCTGCCGGCAGCGACACATTGCTGCTCGCCGATCTGCCGGCGCAGCGCGATTGCATCGTTGTCCCGGCCTGCCCGCTGCCGGCGCTGCCAGAGATCGTGCCCATCCAGCTGCTGGCGCGGCGCATGGCGCAGCACCTCGGCATCGCCCCTGGGACGTTTCATCGTATCACAAAAGTCACCGGCGTCGAGTAGGGCGGCGGGGCGGGCTCACGCCGCGCGCGCCCGGTTGCGCCCGGCGTGCTTGGCCGCGTACAGCGCCGAGTCTGCACGCTGGAGCAGGCTGTCGAGCGTCTCAGACGCAGCGTAGTCGGCCACGCCGATGCTCAGCGTCACCGGCATATCATCCAGGATGGGAGCGCGCGCCACCGCGTCGCACAGCCGCTCGGCACTCGTCAGCGCCACATCGGGCGTGATGGCGCTCATCACCACCAGGAACTCCTCGCCGCCCCACCGCCCCACCACATCGGCGGCGCGGACGTTCTCGCGCAGCACCTGCGCCATACGCCTGAGCACCGCATCGCCTGCGCTGTGCCCCAGCCGATCGTTGACCTGCTTGAAGTGGTCGATGTCGCAGATCAGCACGCTCAGCGGCGCGGCGAGCTGGATCTGCTGGGCCAGCACGCGGTTGAGCGAGTGCCGGTTGTGCAAATCGGTGAGCTGATCGACGAACGCAAGCTGCTCAAGCAGATCGTGCTGGAGGCGCATCTGGAGCAAATTGTCGCGGTAGCGCACCAGCAGATACAAAAAGGACAGCAGCACCGCGCCGAAAAGATAGATCCGTACGACGGCGAGGGCCTGCTCATATTCGCCGCCCGGCAGCCCGAGCCACAGCCGCCAGAGCATGATCGCGGTGGAGACCAGATACATGCCGCCGGTCAGCCAGAACGCCCGACGTAGCGGGAAGAGATGCAGGATGAGGATGCAGATCAGCAGCAGAAACCAGATATCGTCGCCGGTGGTATCGCTGAAGAGCAGCGGCAGCGTCGGATAGGTGAGCGCCGGGAGGATCCCATTGAACAGGATCGACTCGATGGCGAACACGCCGAGCGTCACCTGCTCCAGCCGCTCCTGCCTGATAGTGCGCCGCGCCGCCAGCACCACCACTACGGCGGCGAACAGCCCGAAGAGGATATTATTGGTGACGAAGACCGCCTGGAATGGGACGACCGGCCCCCACAAGATCTGCTCGACCGTGGCGTAGGTGATGATGATCGCCCCGAGCGATCCGGCGACCATAGAGATCCTGCGCCTGAGCGCATCGAATCGCTGTCGCTCGAGGGCGATCTGCTCAAGCGCGATGAGATCAGTCTGCACAGCGTCCGCCTCCGTCACCGGCCTGGTCCGCTAGCGAGGCCCTCTTTTCGCGGAATCGCGTCTGGTCTACAGCGCCACGCGCGCCTCGCCGCCGTCCCAGCGAACGATGAGCGTCAGCGGCACCGTGCTGCTCGCCGTAATCTGTGGCCGCTCGCCGGCGCTGGCGCGGGCGGCGCAGCGCAGCTCAAGCACTCCATCGGCGCCGAATGGGTAGCGCCCGACGCCGTGGGCCTCCAGCAGCCGAACGTCCCACAGCAGCGTGTTGTTCGGCGTGTCTGGCCGCAGCCCAAAGGCGTACTCGAACATGATCGTCACCGGCGAGAGACCCGTCCAACCGACGAAGTCCGGTCTGGATGGGTTGCCGATCCCGGCGTACTCGGGGGCGTAATTCTCCCAAACGGTGCCGGTGCTGCCAAAAACCTCGGTGACGTTCTCGATGTGGTTGATGGCGATCTCGTGGGCCAGCGCGTCCTGGCCGTTGGCCGTCAGCCCGCGCAGCACCATGTAGTTCGTCGGCGCCCAGACGCCGCCGCGCCAGTAGCGGCCATCGTCCTTGTAGGCGGGGTGGTCGGCGCTGAGCGTCGGGATGCGGTGCGTCCGGTCGAACTCGGCCGGGTTGCGCAGATGGGCGATGAAGCGCTCGCGGCGCTCTAGCGGCACCAGGCCAGCCAGCAGCGCCCAGTACGCGCCGATGGTCTTCACGCCGGTCAGCGCGTCGTCGCCGTCCATATCGTAGTAGAACGCGTCGGCGTCGCGCCACAGTCGATCGTTGATGAAGCGGCCGAGCTTGGCGATTTCGGCCTGCATATCCGGTACCTCGGCCTCGCGCCCGAGCACGGCGGCTATCTGCAGGATGACCCGCGCCGAGAACACCGCCTGCATGCACGCATCGACCCAGACCAAGTGGCCGTGCTGCAGCTCGACGTGGTACTTACTCTCGTCCATGCGCGGCTGATTATCCATGCCGCAGCCCCAGCCAGAGCTCCAGTAGCTGCCATCGCGCCAGGTGTGGTACATCCGCATCCAGCGGTGATACGCCACCAGCGCCGGGAAGACCTGCGCCAGCCGCGCGGTGTCGCCGCTCTGGAGGAAGTACTCCCACTCGTTCCACGGCATCACCTCCGGCCCAGTCGAGCCTGGGTCGAAGCGCTGGAAGCGGTCGTCGCCAGCGGCGCGGCCGATCTCGCGGCAGATGAACCCATCGGGGTGCTGCTTGGCGTAAAAGTTGTCCAACGTGCGCTGGAAGTCGAAGGCGCGGCGGCCGTAGCGGGCGAACAGCAAGATGAAGGCCGAGTCCCAGAGGAAAATACAGTCGTTGAAGGCGGTGTCAATATAGTTGGCCACGAAGCCTGAGCCGGGGGCGGGGCGGTGGAGGTGGCTGAAGGCCAGCTCCCAGACCTTCCAGTAGCATGCGATCGTCTGCTCGTGGCCGTCCCAGGTGGGCGTCGGGAGCAGGTCGCGGACCGCATCGAGCGTCGGCAGCGGCGCGTCCTCTGGGGTCATCGTCCTGAACGGGTTAGCCTCGGCGAACGGGTCAGGCACATACGTCGGGTAGTACATGGTGTTCCTTATTATTCCATTTAGCCAGCCGGGAGCGAGCGATGGCCAGCATCGCGTCCAGCGCGGCGCGGCGCTCGTCGTCGGTGGCGTTGCCGATCCGCTGCCGCAGCACGGCGAGCACCTCGGCCTTGCTGCGCCCATCCACGAAGACCACGAAGCCGAAGCCGTGGCGGGCGGCGTAGTCATCGTTGAGCCGCGCCAGCTCGGCGTAGACCAGCGCGAGCTCGGCCCGATCCAGCGCGGCCTCGCGGTCGTAGCCTTGCTCGGCGTAGGAGATCGCCGAGCGCGCGGCGACTTCGGTGGCGCTCGCGCCGATCCGTGGGTGCGCGTCGATCACGGCGGTCTGCTCGGCGGGCGTCAGCGATTCGATCGCGGCTGCGGTAGCATCGAGCAGCGCCGCGTACGAGACGAACGGTCTGAGGTCGAACAGCGCCTGGGCCAGCGGGGGCGCGCTTTCGAACAGCGGCTGGAGCGCGGCCACGAACGCCTCCCTGTCGAGGGCATTGAGCTCGGCGATTGAAACGAGTGATGGTGACATGGTTGGTGTGGTCGCTGTCAGTTGCCGATCGTCAATCGATATTAGCTGCCGCGGTACGAGGTGCAGGCGAACCGTGAGGCCAGCAGCGGGATATGATAATGGCGCTCATCGTCGGTGATCTCGATGTCGAGCGTCACCGTCGTGAAAAATGGCATATCGCCATCGAGCTCGCGGAAGTACACGCCAATGTCGAAGGTCAGCCGGTAGCCGCCGTACGTCAGCCGCGCCCCGAGCAGATCGGCGATGCGGCCGTCGGCGTCGGTGATCGCCTCGCGCAACAGCACCAGCCGGTCGCCCTCCCAGCGGGCTATGGTCACCGGGACGCCGGCGGCTGGCAGACCGCGCTCGGTATCCAGCACGTGGGTCGATATCGATGGGGTGCGCCGCTCGTTCATCGCGACCTCCTGTAGTTGCCGATAGTTGCGCCACTATAGCACGATCGCGCGACGCACGCTCCGAGACGATCCCCGCGTGGGGTGCGGTGTGGCTGGCGCAGCCCGCGTGCGTCACACCCCGCTCACGGCCGGACGCGCCCGTGGCCAGATGTGTCGCTCCGGTGAGGCCGCCTGCCACATGCCCCGACGGTCTGGCGGCCCTCCGGTGAGGCCGCCTGCCACATGCCGTAGAGAGCGGGTCGTTCGCGGCGCGGTGAGCATACCCGCCGCCTGCTCCCAGCGCGCGGATCGCGGCAAACTATGGTATACTGTACAACGCTTGCAACAGGGAACGACGGGCAACGCCGGCCCGCTCGCGATTACGAAGGAGAAACTCCATGGCGCTATTGAAAGACGAGAAGGGCACGGTCATCGCCGGCTATCAGACGCACGGCACCGACACGGGCTCGCCAGAGGTGCAGGTCGCGCTGCTCACCGAGCGGATCAACCTGCTGATCGACCATCTTAAAACCCATGCGCAGGATCATCACTCGCGCCGTGGCCTGCTGAAGCTCGTTGGTCGCCGCCGTCGGCTGCTGGCCTACCTGAGCAATAAGGACAAAGATCGCTACCGCTCGCTGATCGAGCGCCTCGGTCTGCGCCGCTAGTGTGGTTTGCACGAGCGATGGGCGGCGGTCGACGCGTCGGCGGGCTTCGTCTATCGCTCGTCAGAATGTGTGTCCTGTGCAAGCCCCTGGGAGTGGCTCCCATGGGCTTTTGCGTATTTGTTCGGATCGTTAGGGATTGGAGTTTGAGGCCTGGCGCGCGCCAGACACCAGCCTCCAGTGCCTAACGGTCCCCCTCTGGCCGCAGCTGCGGCATCAGCGAAGGAATTGAAGACTCATGGCAGAACGACAGATCCACTCCGTCAGCGCGGAGATCGCCGGCAAGACGATCACGCTCGAGACCGGACGTCTCGCGGAGCAGGCCGATGGTGCAGTCACCATCAGATGTGGCGACACGATGTTGCTGGCGACGGTCGTCGGCACCAAATCGCCGCGCCCCGGTATCGACTTTTTCCCGCTCACGGTGGACTACGAGGAGCGGATGTACGCGGCTGGTAAGATCCCCGGCAGCTTCTTCAAGCGCGAGGGCCGGCCGACCGAGAGCGCGATCCTGACCGCGCGCCTGACGGACCGGCCGCTGCGGCCGCTGTTCCCCGAGGGCTACAAAAACGAGGTCCAGATCGTCATCACCACCTTCTCCATCGATATGATCAACGACCCGGCGCCGCTGGCGATCGTTGCGGCATCGGCGGCGCTGGCGATCTCCGATATCCCGTTCAGCGGGCCGGTCGGCGCGGCGATGATCGGGCACCTGGATGGCAGCCTGGTGGTCAACCCCGAGATGCCTGATATGGCCAATAGCCGGCTCGATCTGGTGGTGGCCGGCACCAAAGAGGCGGTGCTGATGGTCGAGGCCGGCGCAAAAGAGCTGACCGAGGCCGAGCTGCTCGAAGGCGTCATTCAGGGCCACGCGATCTGCAAGCAGCTGTGCGAACTCCAGGAGGAGCTGGTCAAGCTGGCCGGCCGCACCAAGCGCGCCTTCACCCCGCCCCCGGCAGATACCTCGCTGGAGGATGCGCTGCGGAGCTACATGGGCACGCGGCTGCGCGATGCGCTGAACAACCCCGACAAGACGGCGCGGCAGAATGCCACCGATGCGCTCAAGGCCGATCTGCTGGCACACTTCACCGCCGATGAGCCAGAGGAGGAGGTCGGCGCGCGCACGAAGGCGGTTGACTCGGCCTACGAAAACATCGAGTACGAGGAGGTTCGCTCGGCGATCCTGGAGCGCGGCATGCGCGTCGATGGCCGCAAGACCACCGAGATCCGGCCGATCACCGTCGACGTCGGCATCATCCCGCGCGTCCACGGCTCTGGCCTGTTCCACCGCGGGCAGACGCAGGTGCTGACGATCGCAACCCTCGGCGCGCCTGGCGATGAGCAGCGGCTCGACGACTTGGGCATCGAGACGTCCAAGCGCTACATCCACCACTATAACTTCCCGCCGTACTCCACCGGCGAGGTTAAGCGCATGGGCTCGCCGAGGAGGCGCGATATCGGCCACGGCGCGCTCGCCGAGCGCTCGCTGCACGCCGTCCTGCCGACCAAAGAGGAGTTTCCGTACACGCTGCGGCTGGTCTCCGAGACCCTCTCGTCCAACGGCTCGTCGAGCATGGCCTCGGTCTGCGGCTCGTCGCTGGCGCTGATGGATGCCGGCGTGCCGATCAAACGCCCGGTGGCCGGCGTGGCTATGGGCCTGATCACCGGCAGCAATGGCAAGTGGCAAGTGCTGACCGATATTCAGGGCATCGAGGACCAACTCGGCGACATGGACTTTAAGGTGGCGGGCACCACCGAGGGTATCACCGGCATGCAGATGGATATCAAGACCACCGGCATCACCTACGATATCATGCGCGCCGCGTTCGCGCAGGCCCGCGATGGCCGGCTGTTCATCCTGGATAAGATGGCCGCCACCATTCAGGGGCCGCGCGAGGACCTCTCGGTCTATGCGCCGCGGGTGATCACGATCCAGATCAACCCCGAGAAGATCGGCGCGCTGATTGGGCCGGGCGGCAAGACGATCCGCAGCATCACCGAGGCCACCGGCGCATCGATCGATGTCGAGGACGACGGCCGGGTGTTCGTCGCCACAGCCGATGGCGAGGCAGCGCGGCGCGCGGTGGGGATGATCGAGGCGCTGACCCGCGAGATCAAAGTTGGCGAGATCTTCACCGGCAAAGTTGTTCGCATCATGCCGTTCGGCGCGTTCGTCAACCTGGTGCCTGGCAAAGACGGCATGGTTCACGTCTCCGAGCTGGATACCTCGCGCGTCGAGCAAGTCGAGGATGTGGTGCAGCTCGGCGATGAGATCGAGGTGATGGTGATCGGCGTCGAGCAGGGCACCGGCAAGGTCAGCCTCTCGCGGCGCGCGCTGCTCACCGGCGAGACCGCCGAGGAGCGACGAGCGGCGGGCGGCGGTCGTGGCCCGCGCGCCGGCGGCGGCGGCGACCGTGACCGGCCACGCGATGGCGACCGCAACCGGCCGCGCCGGCGCGAGTAAGACGCGGGCGAGATCGTGGGCGCGAGGGGCCGGTGGCATCGTCACCGGCCCCTCGCCATATACTGGCGGGCCATTCTTTGGCGCGGCTCTTGCATCCGAACCGCTGGCGAGCCGCAGCCCAAGCGCGAGACGTCGAGCCATCATGAACACACGCTGGTCGCGGCGAATCTGGGGCGTCTGCCGCGCGCTGGCGCTGCTGGCGCTCGGCAAAGGGCTGCTGAGCCTGGCCATGCAGCTCTGGCCGCGCATCACCCCCCCGGCTTTTCGCTTCCTGCTCACCGGCCGCTGGCGGCGCCACTACCGCGACCCGGCGGCCACGCTCGCGCCGCTCGATCTGCGGCCGGGGATGCGCGTGGTCGAGCTCGGGCCAGGGCCGGGGATGTTCACTGCCGAGGCGGTGCGGCAGGTCGGCTGCGATGGGCGTCTGCTGTGCGTCGATCTCCAGCGCGGCATGCTGCGCCCGCTCCAGCGCCTGGTGCGCGACGCCGGTCTGCGCAACGTCGCGCTGCACTGCGCCACCGCCGAGCGGCTGCCCTTCCGCGATAGCTCGGTCGATCTGGTCTACGCCATCGCTGTGCTGCCGATGGTGGTGGACAAGGCCGCTGCGCTGCGCGAGCTGCGCCGGGTGCTGCGCCCTGGCGGCGTGCTCGCCGTCAGCGAGGATCTGATCGAGCCAGAGTACGTCCCGCCGCTTATCATGCGCCGCTGGTGCCAGCGCGCCGGCTTTATGCTGGCGCGACAGATCCATCGGCCGCTGTGGTACACGCTGATCTTCACCTCGCCGGAGCGCGCCGATGACCACCCAGGCTTCGACCTCTCAGACACCCGATCGGACTGACTGCTGCATCGTCGGGGCCGGGCCGGCCGGGGCCGTGCTGGCGCTGCTGCTGGCGCGGCAGGGCATCGGCGTCACCGTGCTCGAGTCGCACCAGCACTTCGACCGCGCGTTCCGCGGCGACTCGCTGCACCCATCGGCGCTTGAGCTGTTCGATGACCTCGGCCTGGCCGACGAGCTGCTGCGGCTGCCGCACACCAGGATCGAGCGCTTCACACTGAGCGGCCCAGCGCTCGGCGCGCCGCTGCTGCTCGCCGATCTGCGCCGCCTGCCGAGCAAGTTTCCCTACATCATGATGCTGGATCAGGCGCGCTTCATCGCCTGGGTGCTGGATGTAGCCCAGCGCAGCGGCGCGGTTCAGGTGGTGATGGGCGCGCGGGTCGATGGCCTGATCGAGGAGGGCGGCGCGATCTGCGGCGTCCGCTACGGCGGCGAGGACAGCCAGCGCGAGCTGCGCGCCACGCTGACCGTCGGGGCCGATGGGCGCTTCTCGCGCACCAGACGGCTGGCTGGCCTGGAGCTCAGCGCGATCGGCGCGCCGATCGATGTGCTCTGGTTTCGCCTGCCGCGCCGCGCCGATGACCAGCAGCCGCTGGCCGCCACCGTGCGCCTGGGGGCCGGCGGCGTCGCGGTGCTGTTCGACCGCGGCACATACTGGCAGGTAGGCTATGTGATCGCTAAGGGCAGCTACCAGCAGTTCCGCCGCGACGGTCTGGACACCTTCCAGCGCCACTTCGCCGCTCTGGTCCCCGAGCTGGCAGATCGCGTCGGCGGGCTCGACAGCTGGCAGCAGCTGACGCTGCTCACCATCGAGGCCGGCCGACTGCGGCGCTGGCACCGCGATGGGCTACTACTGATCGGCGATGCGGCGCACGTGATGTCGCCGCTCGGCGGGGTGGGGATCAACTGCGCCATCCACGATGCTGCGGCGGCGGCGGCGCTGGCGCGGCCGCTCGCCGCCGGCGCGCTGCGGCGTGAGGATCTGGCGCTGGTGCAGCGGCGGCGCGAGCGCCAGACCAGCATCACCCAGACGATCCAGGCGCTGCTGCATCACTTCCTGCTCCCCAGCCGCCCCACGGCTGGCCGCGCCGGGTGGCTGCGCGCCGCTGGGTGGCTGCGCAAGTTTCCGCTCGTCAGCGACACTATGGCTCGGGTTGTCGCCCTCGGCACGCCCTGGCCGCGCGCCTACCGCCACTAGATCGGCCCACTCACGCCCGGGCCCCGTACGGGCAAAGCGCGCGCCACGATCGATCCCGGTCGGCTATCTATCTCGGCAAAGCTTCGCCCCACGCCACGCATGCCCACGGTCTATGCTCGTAATTTTAACCTACTCTTGACCTGTTGTTCATTATCCTCGTGTATGATGGATCGGCTGGAGCATCGCGGCGCTAACGTGCGCTGCCATCGCACAGTGCCTTCGACGACGGAGAGCATCGCAATGGCGGCACAGCGTCTGATCGGGCTTGTGATGTTTATCGTGCTGGCTGGCTGCGGCACACTGGCCGGACCATCATCAGCGTCAGCGCCCACCCCGGCTGATGCCACAAGCCCGATGGCGACCCCCACGCCGGTAGCGCTGGCGATCATTGGCCCGGGCGCGTCGCGCGATAAACTCGGGACGCAGCTGCGCGGCGAGGTGGTGATCGATGGGTCGAGCACCGTCTTCCCGATCAGCGAGCTGGTGAGCCACGAGTTTCGGGCGGTCGCGCCAAACGTCACCGTCAGGCTTGGCGTCAGCGGCACCAGCGGCGGGCTGCGGAAGTTTTGCAGCGGCAGCATCGCCATCGCCGACGCATCGCGCCCGATTACAAGCGCCGAGATGCAGGTGTGCGCCAGCAACAGCGTGGCCTTTATCGAGCTCCCGATCGGCTACGATGGGATCTCGCTGGTGACTCATCCGTCCGATACCTGGCTCACCTGCCTCACGGTCGCTGAGCTGCGCCGGCTGTGGGAGCCGCAAGCCGAGCGGGCGATCACGAGCTGGCGGCAGGTGCGGCCGACGTTTCCAGACGCGCCGATCGCGCTGTTTGGGGCGGGCGCCGACTCGGGCACCTACGATTACTTCACCGAGGCGATCGTCGGGACGCCAAAGGCCAGCCGTCACGATTACACCGGCACCGAGGACGACTACATCACGGCGCAGTCGGTCGTCTCGACGCCGGACTCACTCGGTTTTTTTGGCTACGCCTATTATCGCAAGTTCGAGCGACAGCTCGCGCTGGTGGCGGTGGACTCGGGGAGCGGCTGTGTGCTGCCCAGCGCCGCGACGATCGCCGACGGGCACTACGCGCCGCTCTCACGTCCGCTGTTTCTGTACATTAATCGCAGCGCGCTGGACCGCAGCGAGGTGCGCGCGTTCGTCGAGTATTACAGCGCCAACGTCGCGCGGGTGGTGGCAGCGTCGCGCTATGTGCCACTGCCAGACGACATATCGGCAGTGATCCGGCGGCGGCTGGAGCGGCGGACGGACGGCTCGGTGTTCGGTGGAACGCCGCAGATCGGTATCTCGGCGCGCGAGCTGCTGGCCCTAGAGGAGCGCTGATGTATCTGTCATTTCGCGCAAAACTGCTCGGCGCCTTCGCCGCCAACCTGCTGCTGCTGGTGGCACTCGGCATCTTCGTCATCCATCAGATGGGCACGATGGAGGGGCGCGCGGCGTTCATCGGCGGGCAGGCGATCCCCGCGCTGGAGTACGCCGGGCAGATCGACGTCGATGTCCATCGCTACCGCACGCTGCAGCAGGAATATCTCATCAACGTCAGCGCCGCAGACCGGCAGCGGGTCGGCGATGAGCTGGCGGTGCTGGAGCAGCAGATGGACGAAAACTTCGACGCCTTCGGCCGGCTGACGCTCGCCGACGAGCAGCGCAGCGTGCTTGGCCGGCTGCGCGCAACCTGGGCGATCTACACCCATCTGACCCACGACGAGTTCATGCCTGACAGCGAGCAGCAGAACACCGGCACGGTCCAGCCATCGTTCAACCGGATGAACCCCTACTACACCGATCTGCTCGGCGCGTCGCGGCGGCTGAGCGAGCTGAGCCGCACACAGTCCGCCGACGCCGTCGCAGTGGTCAATGGGGCATATGAGACATCGCGCTACGTCATCCTGGCGGTGGCGGGCGGGGCCGTGATCATCTCGGCGGTCATCGGGCTGGTGCTCGGCGGGACGATCGTGCGGCGGGTCGGGCGGCTGACCGAGACTGCGCTGGCGGTAGCGGACGGCGACCTAGAGCGGAGCGTCCCGGCCGTGGGCAACGACGAGCTTGGCAGGCTGGCGCGCAACTTCAACCAGATGATCTTGAGCCTGCGGCACCAGCGGCTGCTGCTGGAGGAGCGCAACCGCGAGCTGCTGGCGAGCCTGGCCAACGAGCGAGCGCTGCGCGAGGACCTGGTGCTGCGGCGGGCGGCCGAGGCGGCGGCGCTCCAGGCCGAGGCGGCGGCCACGGCGGCGAACCAGGCCAAGAGCATGTTCCTGGCGACGATGAGCCACGAGCTGCGCACCCCGCTGCAGGCGATCCTCGGCTACGCGCAGATCATCCAGTTCGAGGTACAGGCCGATGGCCAGAACAACGTCCTGCCGCAGCTCGACCGGATCATCTCGGCTGGGCGGCACCTCCAGACGATCATCAACAATGTGTTGGACTTTTCAAAAATCGAGCAGGGCAAAATGGATCTCGACCGCTCGATCGTCAACGTCGGCGCGCTGGCGCGCGATGTGATCAGCATTGTGCAGCCGCTGGCGGCGCAGCGCAAAAATACGCTGAAACTGGACTGCCCAGTCTACGTCAGCCCGATCGAGACCGACAGCGGCAAGCTGCGCCAGGTGCTCTACAATCTGCTTGCCAATGCCTGCAAGTTCACCGAACACGGCGCGATCGTGCTCAGCGTGCAGCTCGATGACGCTGCAGACCAGATCTGCTTCGCCATCAGCGACACCGGCATCGGCATCTCGCCAGAGCAGATGGACCGACTGTTTCAGCCATTCGTCCAGGCGGACACCTCGACGACGCGGCGCTACGGCGGCACCGGCCTCGGGCTGGCGCTCAGCTTGCAGCTCTGCGCGCTGCTCGGCGGCGCGCTCAGCGTCAGCAGCGAGCTCGGCGTTGGCTCGATATTCACCGTCCGCATTCCAACCGACAGCCAGCCACACGATGATCTGGCGCTAGCAGAGTACACCCATGCCATTGATCCTAGTCGTCGATGATAGCGAGGATAACCGGTTCATCCTCAGGCGGATGCTGGAGATCGGCGGGTTCAGCGTGGTCACCGCCATCGACGGCCAGGACGCGCTGGGCCAGGTGGCCACGCTGCGGCCGGCGCTGATTATGCTCGATCTGGCGATGCCGCAGGTCGATGGCTGGACGCTGGCGGCAGAGCTCCGCAAGCGCGCAGATCTGCGCGAGACGCCGCTGCTGGCGATCACCGGCCACGTGATGCGCGACGAGCTCATCCGGGCGCTGGACGCCGGCTGCGACGACTATCTGTCAAAGCCGATCGACTACGAGACGCTACTGCTGAAGGTTCGTGCGCTGATCAAAACTTGACAAGTGGCGTCAGAGCTGCTAGCATATCGACGTGAGCGGGAGTGGCGCAATGGTAGCGCATTTGCTTCCCAAGCAAAGGGTTGCGAGTTCGAATCTCGTCTCCCGCTCCAGACGAGGACGCCGTAAACCCCATCGCGGGCACGGCGTTCTTTTGTATCTTCGCGGCGCGTGTGCCCAATTGTGGGCCTCGTTCGCACAAAATCCCCGCTTCCTGCTGTTGATGTACGCGATCGCCGAGTGCTGCACCCGCCACGCGCCGTCGGTGAGCCGGGCGCGTCATACGGTGCGCAGTGTGAGATCTCGGATGTCACACCACCCAACCGCCTTCGCAGGATGAGAAGGAACGTAGGGACTTGATCGATTTTCTCAATGGATCGCCACTCAGGAAGAGTGAGCGATTTTGCCTCGAACACCACCGGCCCGTGCGCCTCAGGGATGGGTCAACGATGGCGGCGCTGAATGCCGAAACACCGACACTGAGCATTGACGCGGCGGGCGGGGCATTCACACATCGACGTTGCAGGAAGGTCCCCCTGAATTCAGAAAAAGACGATGTTCATTTTTCGAGGATGCAGATAGTATACCTAGGCGTTGAAGGGTATGCGTGGATATAATAGCATAATCATACAATGCATCGCCTGCTTCTTTGGCAATAGCTTATTTATATTCACAATGAACATCACCAAACACATACCACCAGCAAAAATAGTTCGCAAACCATTGCCGAGTAAACATTCACACATGCGGAGCGTCCCACTCAATTATCTCGTTGTTTTGAGGATTCAGTAGTTGACATCCACATCCATAAAAATAATATTTCCATATGACACCATCACGAGCAATTCATTCACCAGTACTCGGCGTTGATGCATATTTTTTTACCATACTAAGATCGATATTGCCTCCATCCATGCTTTCGTTACAAATGAGAAGTATGTAAGGTTTTATCTCATTCATTATATCCACGACGAACATTTGGCGCGATATGTAGATAGCGATCATTTCTCTAACAAACCACTGCATGTTCGTTACATTCATCGAATTTGACTCTAATCAATTGAAATTAGCCAATCTTCATCTCGTCGAGTAAGGTCGATATCAATGATACTGGGTATATCTCTATAAATCAAGCGTGATGCTAGAAAATCGTAGCGCGCTTCGCCGGTCATGACAAGCAGACCCCCCACATCCAGTACCCAGGTGACACGCTCCTTTCGCTGCGCCGCTTCTGAAGCTGCTGCCCCGCGCGTCGACGAGCCGCGTCGGCGCGGCGGCAGCGCCCGGCGTAGGGCCGCAGCTTGCTGCGTCCGAGCGCACAGCGCATGCAGTTCGGGACGTAGAAGATGGATACGCAGGCGGCAACGCCCGGCGTAGGGATGGCAGCGTGCTGCGTCCGGGCGCACAGCGCGTGCAGTTCGAGACGTAGAAGATGGATGCGCAGGCGGCGACGCCCGTCTGGAGTTCGAAGTCCCGGAGTTCTAGCGATCCCCCGCGACGGCGGGGCGTGGTATGACACGAGCGTGCTATAATGCCGCGTGGCGCGCCGCGCGCCGCGATGCCAAGGAGCCTGCGATGTCCGATACCGACGATCTGCTCACAACCCTCAACGAGCCGCAGCGCGCCGCCGTTCGCACCATCGACGGCCCGGTGCTGGTGCTCGCCGGTCCCGGCTCGGGCAAGACCCGCGTGCTCACCCACCGCATCGCCTATATGATCGGCGAGTCTCAGATCGACCCGTTCAATATCATCGCCGTGACCTTTACTAACAAGGCGGCGCGCGAGATGAAGGAGCGGCTGGAGCGGCTGCTCGGCGGCGGCAGGGCGGCAGCGCTGACGGTCGGCACGTTCCATAGCATCTGCGTGCGCTTCCTGCGTCGCGATATCGTCCACCTGGGCCGCGAGCGCGATTTTGCGATCTACGACTCGGACGATCAGCTGCGCCTGATGAAACGCGTGCTGCGCGACCTGAGCCTCGATGAGAAGAAGCACCCGCCACGCTCCATCCTCAGCACCATCTCGCGCGCTAAAAACGAGATCATCGACGTGGCCGAGTTCGCCCGCCACGCCCGCTCACACTTCGACGAGGTGGTGACCCGCTGCTACGAGCGCTACCAGCACCTGCTGCGCGAGAGCAACGCGCTGGACTTCGACGACCTGCTGATGTCGGTCTCGCAGCTGTTTGAGTATCACCCCGAGGTGCTGGAAAAATACCAGGAGCGCTACCGCTATCTGCTCGCCGACGAGTACCAGGATACCAACCGTGTCCAGTATGTGCTGCTGCGGCAGCTCGCCGCCAAGCGCCGCAATATCTTCGTGGTGGGCGACGAGGATCAAAGTGTCTATGCCTTCCGCGGCGCGGATATCCGCAACATCCGCTCGTTCGAGAAGGACTACCCGGACGCCAAGGTGGTGATGCTGGAGCAGAACTACCGCAGCACCCAGGCCATCCTCGATGTGGCGCAGGCGGTGATCAACCGCTCGGCGCAGCGCTCGCGCGACAAGCAGCTGTGGACCAGCAACGGCGCCGGCACCGCTGTGCAGCTGCTCGAAGGCTACGACCAGGACGAGGAGGGGCAGCTGGTCGCCAGCGAGATCGGGCGGCTGGTGGCGTCTGGCGAGTACAGCTACGGCGATATCGCGGTGATGTACCGAACCAACGCGCAGTCGCGCGCCGTCGAGGAGGCGCTGATCGCCCGCGGCGTGCGCTACACCATCGTCGGCGGGACGCGCTTCTACGAGCGCAAGGAGGTCAAGGACGCGCTGGCCTACCTGCGCCTGGCCCACAACCCGTTCGATAGCATCAGCCTGTCGCGGGTGATCAACTGGCCGGGGCGCGGCATCGGCGATCGGACGCTGGAAGACCTGGAGCGACGCTCGGCGACGGGCAGTGTGCCGGTCTACGTGGTGCTGCAGATGCTGGGCGAGGCCGACCTACCGGCCAGGCCGGATCTGGTGGCGGGGATCGCGCCGCGCACCAGGGCGTCGCTGATCGCCTTTCTCTCGCTGCTCGACGAACTGATCGCCGCGCGCGCGACGATGACGCTCGGCGAGCTGATCGACCTGGTGCTGCGCCGCGTCGAGTTTCAGGATGCGCTGCTGCGCGAGTACGGCGAGGAGGAGGGGAGCGACCGCTGGAACAACGTGCTTGAGCTGCGCAACGCTGCCGAGACGGTGGTGAATCTGCCGCGCGAGTCGCAGCTGGCGACGTTTCTCGAAGACGTGGCGCTGGTCTCGGACGTCGATCAAGTGGACGGGCAGCGCGACGTGGTCACATGCATCACCCTGCACCAGGCCAAGGGGCTAGAGTACCCTGTGGTGTTTCTGGTGGGGCTGGAGGAGGGGCTGCTGCCGCACTCGCGCTCGCTGGACGACCGCGAGGCGCTCGACGAAGAGCGGCGGCTGTTCTACGTCGGGGCGACGCGCGCCAAGCAGCGGCTGTACCTGATGTACGCCTTCAAGCGCGTGCTGTACGGCCGCACCGCCGGGGCGTCGCCGTCGCGCTTTTTGGCAGATATCCCCAAAGAGCTGATCAAGCAGCTGCCCAAGCGCGGCTACACGCCGGTGCAGCAGAGCGATATGTTCGGCAGCCGCTCGTTCGCCCAGCGCCCGAGCGAGCCGCGGCAACGCCCCGGAGCGAGCGCGCAGAACGTCGCCCCGAGCCGGCAGCGCGGCACTGCGCTGCCGAGCGGCGGCGCAAAATTCTTCGCCGGGCAGAAAGTCCGCCACGACACCTTCGGCGAGGGGATCGTCGTCAGCTCCAAGCTCGTCGATGGCGACGAGGAGGTCACGGTGGCGTTTGCGGCTAAGGGCGTCAAGCGCCTGCTGGCCAGCTTCGCCAATTTGCAGCGCGTGGGATGAGGCCCAGGCGTCTGAAGCGATGAAGGGATGAAAGAATGAAGAGATGATGTTACTCATCCCTTCATCCATTCATCCCTTGCTTCGTCCCTATCATCGCTTTAGATCAACACGCGTCTACTTGCCGCGGTTGCGGTTGCGTAGAAACGGCGGGATGTCCAGGTCATCGCCGCTGATCATCGGCGAGCTGCTGCGCTGCGGCTGCTGCGGCTGGGCCGCCGGGCGGCTGGCCGGCTGGCTCGGCGTCGGCTGGCCCTGCACCGGCTGAGGCACCTGCTGCCCGGTGGGCTGCGCGGCCGGGACGTAGAACCGCTCGTTTTTGCGCTTGCTGTCGCGCGGGCCGATGGAGTCGAAGCCGGTGGCGATCAGCGTGATCTTCACCTGGCCGGGAGGGAAGTTCGGGTCGATCACCGCGCCGAACTTGATGTTCGCGTCCGGGTCGACGGCCTTGGCGATGATCTCGGCCGCCTCATAGACCTCAAGGATGCCAAGATCCTCGCCGCCGGTGACGTTGAACAGCACGCCGCGCGCGCCGTCGATGCTGACTTCGAGCAGCGGCGAGGCGATCGCCTCGTTGACCGCGTCCACCATGCGGTTATCGCCAGAGCCGACGCCGATCGCCATCAGCGCCGAACCGGCGCGCGCCATGATCGCCTTGACATCGGCGAAGTCCACGTTGATCAGCCCGCGCTGCGTGATGACGTCCGAGATGCCCTGGATGCCCTGGCGCAGCACGTTATCCGCCATCTGGAACGCCTGGAGCATGCTGGTGTTCTTGGACGCCGTCTGCAGCAGCCGGTCGTTGGGGATGATGATCAGCGTGTCGACCATCGGGCGGAACTGCTCGATGCCGGCCTCGGCGGTCTTGCGGCGATGGTTGCCCTCGAAGGTGAACGGCCGCGTGACCACGCCGACCGTCAGCATCCCCAGATCCTGGGCGATGCTGGCCACCACCGGGGAGGCGCCGGTGCCGGTGCCGCCGCCCATGCCGGCGGTGATGAAGACCATATCGGCGCCCTTGAGCGACTCATAGATCTCCTCGGTGGTCTCCTCGGCGGCCTTCTGGCCGATCACCGGGTTGCCGCCAGAGCCGAGGCCCTTGGTCAGCTTATCGCCGATGCGGATGCGGGTCTCGGCGCGCGAGTTCATCAGCGCCTGCGAGTCGGTGTTGATCGTGATGAAATCCACCCCGCCAACCCCGTCGGCCACCATCCGGTCGACCGCGTTTGAGCCGCCGCCGCCGACGCCCACCACCCTGATCACCGCGAAGTTCTCGGCACCGTTGTTGTATGGTGAAAATTCTGCCATCGCCCATGCTCCTTCTACCGCTTTGCTGTGGCGCGTGTACGCCAGCACCACTGGCGCACGCGCGCCACAGGTTTCATCGCGGGGGCCTGCCGGGCCCCCATACCCCCGCTCCGCCCGCATCCGCGCCCCACATGGGCGAAGCGAGCGCCACCACGATCCGCACCTCCACCGACGACCCTGCATGCTTCGCACCGTCCCGCTTCGCCCGCGTCCACCGACGGCCCTGCGGACGCTCCCGCCGCCCCGGTCTCCACTCCGCCGCCCCGGTCACCTCGTCTCGCAGTGCCGTGCCAGCACAGATGCTTCGCGGGCCTGATGTCCTTGGCGGCAGATACCCCGCCTGGCGCGCTCAGCATGACAGACGTTGGGTGCCATCCCGTCCCCGCATCTCCCGCATCTCCCGCTCTCCCGCCGCCCCGGTCCGCACCGACGCTACGGCAAGAACTCGCGCAGCCAGCCCTTGAATCGATCGTAGACCGTGCCCATCCCGCTTCCATCGCCGCTCCGCTCGGCCGTGGGCGTGGCCGCCCCGTGGCGCATCCCCCAGCGCACCAGCCCGACGCACGCTGCGTATGGCGGCGTGACGATCGCGTCGGTCAGCCCGGTCATATCGCCGATGACGCCGACCCGCACCGGGATGCCGAGCATCTCGCGCATCAACTCGTCTAGCCGCGGCAGCATCGCAGCGCCGCCGGTGAGCACGATCCCCGATGAGAGCAGCCCCTCGTAGCCGCTGCGCCGGATCTCGTTGTAGATCAGCTCGGTCACCTCCTCAGCGCGCGCCTGCAGGATCTGGTTGAGCGTCGAGCGGCTGATCTGCTGCTTCTCGCCCGGCGCAAACCCCTCGGCTTCGAGCATATCGCTCTCGCCCTCAGCCACGACATCGGCGATCGCCGAGCCGTACTTGATCTTGAGATACTCGGCGGTGTTATGCGGCGTCTGCTGCACCAGCACGATGTCGTTGGTGAAGTGGTTGCCGCCCACCGGAATGACGCTGGTGTGCCAGATACCGCCCTGCGCGAACAGCGCGATGTCGCTGGTGCCGCCGCCGATATCCACCAGCACCACCCCCCGATCCTTGTCGTCGTCGGTCAGCACCGCCTCGCCGGCCGCCAGCGGCTGTAGCACCAGGTCATCGATCTCGATGCCGGCCCGCTGCACGCTCTTGATGAGGTTTTGGATCGCCATCACCTCGCCGGTGACGATGTGGGTCTCCACCTCCAGCCGGAACCCGCTCATCCCGATCGGGTCGCGGATGCCGCCATGGCCGTCTACTACATAGGCGCGAGGGATGACGTGGATCACCTCGCGCTGCGTCGGGATGGCCACCGCCTGCGCGGCCTCCACCGCCCGCTCCACATCCTTGCGAGTCACCTCGTGGTCGCTCCTGGCCACCGCCACCACGCCGCGGCTGTTGAGCGATGAGATATGTCGCCCCGAGACGCCCACAAATGCGGTGCCGACCCGGTAGCCGCTCAGCCGCTCAGCTTTCTCGACGCTGGTGGCGATCGCGTTGACGGCGTCATCGATGTTGACCACCACTCCTTTGTCCAGACCGCGCGCCGGGGTCGATCCAACGCCGAGCACGTTGACGCGCCCGTTCTCCTGGACCTGCGCCACTATGGTGCAGACTTTAGTTGTGCCGACATCGATCCCGACGATTGTACGTGGTGCCATAAGCGTCTCTATTTTGTGTAAAACGGCGTTGTCGGGCGCAGATCCAGGTATTTATAGGCCGTGCCATCCTGAACCAGCGTATGAAGAACCTGGATCTTCTGGTCCAGATTGTCGGTCTGGCCAAAAATAATCGTCCGGCTATCGGCGCTGAGCACGAACACGCCGGTGCCCATATCCCAGCCGATGCTCGCCGGCGTCATGCCAGTCTCCGGGGCGAGCCTGAGCGCCAGGATCTGGCTCAGCTTGATCGCGTCCGGGTCGACCTGGTCGTTCGCCTGGAGCGGGCGGATGCTGCGGTCCTGGATCACCAGCGTGTCGGTCAGCACCGCCGCCGTATCGGTCCCGAGCACCTTGCCGGTGGCGTCCACTAGGTAGTTGATGCCGGCCACATTCCAGCGCACCTTCGGCCGGCGCTCGGTCAGGACGATATCCAGCCGGTTAGGGAACAGCAGCGTGGCCGAAGCGGTCTCGACGTAGGCGCTCTGCCGCAGCTGCTGCGCGACCCGCCCGGTGTCCACCAGCCAGATCGACCGGTCGCGCGCGTCGGTCAGCCCGATCACGTCCTCGGCCCGCAGCGCCTGCGTCCCGCTGACGCGGATATCTCTGACGACGAAGCGCTGGTCCGCCGCCAGAAACGCCAGCAGCACCGTCGAAGCGATCAGCAGCGCGAGCGAGAGCAGCTTGCCGCTGCCGAGCAGCCCGCCGATCGAGCGGCGCGGCCCGGCCAGCACCGCCGACTGCGCCGGGGATGCGCCGATCTGTTTGCGCCGCCTGGCGATCCGCTCGCGCGAGCTGACACGATTGTTGGGCGATCGGCTCATCGGCGGCCCTCCGCGCGCTCGCGCGCCAGCTCGATCAGCCGCACCAGCAGCTCGGTATAGCCGAGCCCGCTCGCCTGCCACATTTTTGCGTACATGCTCACCGATGTGAACCCTGGCATGGTGTTGACCTCGTTGAGGTACAGCTCGCCGGTCTGCTTATCCAGCAGGAAATCGACCCGCGCCAGCCCCGACCCATCGACGGCGGCGAACGCCTGCGCCGCCAGCGAGCGGACCTTGCCGGCCAGCTCGAGCGTGATCGGCGCGGGGATAAGGATCTCAGACGCCCCGCTCAGGTATTTTGCCTCGTAGTCGTACCACTCGCCAGACGGCACCACCTCGCCGGGGACGCTGACCTCCACATGCTCGTTGCCGAGCACGCTGACCTCGATCTCGCGCGCGGCGATCCCCTGTTCGATGACCAGCCGCCGGTCGTGGCGCGCCGCCTCGGCCAGTCCGGCGGCGAGCTCGGCCCGGTCGCCGACTTTCGAGATGCCGACGCTGCTGCCCATGTTGGCCGGCTTGACGAACATCGGGTAACGCAGCTGCCGCTCGACCCAGGTCATCACCGGCTCTGGCTCGCGCTCCAGGTCGCCGCGGCGCACCAGCAGCCACGGCAGCAGCGGCAGCCCAGCGCCGGCAAAGGCGGCTTTCATCATCGCCTTGTCCATCGAGACCGCCGATGCCAGCACGCCGCAGCCGACGTACGGGACCCCGGCGAGCTCGAGCAGGCCCTGCACCGTGCCGTCCTCGCCCTTCGGCCCGTGCAGCACCGGGAAGATCACATCGAGCCCAGCCAGCGGCGACGCATCGCCGGCCAGCGCTGATGGGCTGGCGACCGTCAGTCCGTCGTCTGCAGCGCCGGGCGCGCTCGCGTCGGTCGGCGCATCGCTCGGCGGGCCACCTGGGAGCCGCGCTCGGTCTGCCTGAGCCTCCAGCGTGGCGGGGGCGCGCTCGCCGACGATCCAGCGGCCATCTTTGGCGATCCCGATCGGGACCACGTCGTAGCCCGATGCGCTGAGTCCGTCCATCACGGCGCGTGCCGAGACGATCGAGACCTCGTGCTCGCCAGACTGACCGCCAAATAGTACGCCAATTCGCATACGCCTGCTCACATTCATCTAGTATCGCTAGTTCCATGCGCTTTGGCTAGCGCGGCCAGATTACTATTTCATGATCTCGCGCACCGCTGCGCGGTGCGCGAGGGTGGGGAGTCTCGTGGGGGCTACGCCCCCACACCCCCTGGCCTCAGCCCCTACACACCCCCGGCGCTCCGCAAGAGGGGTCTCGGGCTACGCCCCCACACCCCCTGGCCTCAGCCCCGGCACGCTCCCGACGCTGCGCGAGAGGCGTTACGCGGGCGCTGCGCCCTCACCCTCGGCCCTGGCTCCGCACATCGATGAACTTCGCTCCGCGATCGTCAGCCGACGATCTGAACCTCAAGGTCGAGCGCGATGCCGCTCTGGGCCAGCACCGCCGCGCGCGCCAGCTCGATCAGCGCCAGGATATCGTCGCTCGTGGCCCCGCCGAGGTTGACGATATAGTTGGCGTGCTTCTCGGCGATCTGCGCCGCGCCGACCCGCCTGCCCTTCATTCCGGCCGCCTCAATGAGCTGCCCGGCGCTCGCGCCGGCCGGGTTCTTGAACACACTGCCGCACGATGCGCCCCACGGCGTCTTGCTCTTGCGGAGCTGTGCCGTTTGCTCCATCTGCGCCGCCAGCGCCGCCGCATCGCTGCGGGTCAGCCGGAAGCGCCCGCCCAACACGATCGGCCGAACACCCGGCTCCAGCCGCTTGAGCGCGCTGCTGCGATAGCCGTACCCAAGCTCGGCGGCATCGCGCTCGGCCACCTCGCCGCCAGCCAGCAGCGTCGCGCCCAGCAGCGCACCCGCCACATCGCCGCCGTAGCAGCCAGCGTTGCCGACGATCGCGCCGCCGATCGTGCCAGGCAGACCCTCGGCCCACTCCAGGCCGGCCCAGCCCTGCCGCGCCAGCCAGCGCGCCGTCCCGGCCATTGGCGCGCCGGCCCCGATCCGCGCCTCGGCCCAATCGCCGCGGTCCGCGACCTGGACATCGCGGTCGCGGTAGCGGATCACCAGGCCGGGCCAGCCGCGCTCGCGGAACAGGGAGTTGGTGCCGCCGCCGAGCAGATGCACCACCAGCCCGCGCGCCTCGGCCCAGCCAAGCGCCGCCAGCAGCGCATCCGGCGTCTTCGGCTGGGCGAAATAGCGCGCCGCACCGCCGACCCGCCACGACGTATAGTTCGCCAGCGGCTCGTGCTCGGCGATATCTGGCTGTGCCGTAGCAGCCGTCATCTGCCCCCGCTCATCACAGCTTGCGCCGCAGCGCCGCGGCCTCATCGGCGTGGTGCAGCGCCTCGCGGATAGTCAGCGCGGCGCAGAACATCTCCGTCGCCCGCGCGGTGGACCCACGATCCTGGCACAGAT
>JAYUUK010000298.1:0-3820 GCA_043754595.1 Roseiflexaceae bacterium
GAAGTTCGAGCGGGCCCGGCCGATCGAGCGCTGATACTCCTCCCAGAAGATCTTGGCACCCTCGCGCCCCTGGTGCTCTCGGCCGGCGAGGCGCAGCGCGGCGTTCGTGATCCGTGCGTCGTCGCTGAACAGCTCGGCCATCGCTGCCGCAGCGCCATCTTCGCCGCTCTCGACGCGACGCAGCGCCTCGATGAAGCGCTGTCCGATCGCCGCTAGGTCTTCCTGGTTCATCGTGGTTCTCCCTGGTGTGCGAGCCGCCCGCAGACGGGGGAGCAATGGCTGTGCCAGGGGCGAGATGGCCGGTCATCGGCGTCAGCCGCCGCAGCCCGGCACGCGCTACTGGCTATGCGGGGCGTGCGCCGGCGTGGCGGGAGGGACAGCGCCCGTTCGCCAGCGGCGGTGCGGCATCACTGGCTGGTGAGGATGCGCCGCAGCAGATCGGGGCTGCGCTGGTCTGCGGGGGCGAGCAGCGCGAAGCGGCAGTAGTCGCCGAGCGCCTCGGCAGCGCGGCCGAGCTTGTCGTAGACCTCGCCGCGTAGCAGAAAGGCTTCGAGCGGCGGCGGCTCGACGACCGACCGGCCGATGAGCTTGTTCAGCACCGCCAGCGCCTTGGCATAGTCGCGGACGCCGCTGTGGAAGCGGGCCTCGATCAGTGCGAACTCGGCGCTGCCATCGATGAGCGCCGCGCCGTCGAGCAGCGCAAGATCCTGGGCGAGCTGCGGCCAGCGCTCGAGCGCGCAGGTAATCTGCGCTCTGAGCAGCGCATACTCGAGGTTGGCCGGCTCCAGCTTGTAGGCCTCCAGTGCGTCGGCGAAGGCATCATCGCGGCGCGCCTGCAGCAGCCGCGCCCGCGCCCGCGCGTGATAGACGGCGGCGAGGGTGGCGGTGAGACGCGGCTTGCGAAAGCCGAGCACCCCGCGCGCGGCGCTCTGCTCGCGGGTGAGCGCGTTGCTCAGCGCGCGCGACGCGTCGGCGGCGCGGTCGATCCCCGCATCGCAGACTTCCAGCAGCCACATGCCGTAGGTATACCACGCCTGCGGGTTCTCCGGGTCTTGGCCGGTGGCGCGCAGGTAGGATGGCTCCTCATCGGCGGCCCAGGCGGCCAGCCGCAGCCGAAACCCGCGCTCGGCCACCGCCAGTGCATCGCTGCTGGCCACGCGCACGCCCCAAAGATGGCGCCACTCGGGGCCTGGGGTGTTGCGCCGCACCGCCGTCACCATCGCTGAGTACCAGTCGCCGCCGCGCAGCGCGCGCCGGCCATCGGCGGCGATCGACTCGCAGCCGTCGTCGGCCTCGTAGGGGTACTCGCGCATCGCGGTGTTGCACCACTCCTGGGCCGAGCCGACCATATCGGCGCAGCCGCACGGGCTATCGCCCTGCGGCGAGTACGCGCCGACCGGCGTGGTGCGCTTCGGCCCGGCGTCGAGCGTGTTAGCGAGCGACGTGTCGCGCTGGTCGCCCCAGGGGTATGCGCGCTTGGCGTCGCTTGCCTCGTCCCAGGTTGCGGCGCGCTCCCACTGCGCCTCGGTGGGCAGGTGGTATGGCTCGCCAGTCTTGTAGCGCAGCCAGGCGCACAACAGCGCGGCATCCAGCCAGGAAAGCCCGCCGACCGGGTGGTCATCTCGGCCGTACGGCGGCTCGCCATCTTTCCAGGTGGAGGGCGGCGCAAAGCCGGTGTCATCGATGAACAGTGCGTACTGCGCGTTGGTCACCGGAAAGCGGCCGATAGCGTAGCTGCTGAGAGTCACATCGTGGGTCGGCGACTCGCGTCCGCTGTCGTCGTGGCCGTCCATGTGGCCCATGGAGAATGTGCCGGCCGCCACGCTCACGAGTTCGATCGCCGGGGCGGGGTGTTTGAATGCGAGCATAGGGGCGACCTCTCGTGTGGCCGCATCGGCGGCCGCTGCTGCGCATTGTATCATCGTTTGCGGGCGCTGATGCGTCGCCAGGCCGCGCCAACCAGCGACAGGTCGTCGTAGTTTGGGATGAGCAGCGCGCGCAGCCCGATGCCGCTGTGGCGGGTAAAGATCAGGCACAGCCCGGCAGCGATGATCGTGTAGGCGATGCTGCTGGCGATGGCCGCCCCCTCGATGCCGTATGGCGGGATGAGCAGCAGGTCGAGCGCGACGATCGTCGCCAGCCCGACGATCGCCATGGTCATGGTGTGGCGCTGGTTGCCGCTGCCGGCCATGTAGGCGTTGAGCACGTTGGCCACGCCATAGCAGGCGATCCCCGGTAGCAGTAGCCTGAGCGGCGCGACGCTGGGGGCGAAGGCCGCGCCGTACACCAGTGGGATGAGCCACTGCGCTACCAGCATCAGCGCCAGCCCGATGCCGCCGCCACCCCACAGCACCAGCCGCGTCACGCGGGCGGTGCGCCGCTGCGCCGCCGCGCTGTCCGCATCGGCGGCCACGCTGGGCAGCAGCACCTGCGCCGCCGCGCTCGGCACCAGCCAGATCAGCTGCGTCAGGCTGGTGGCCAGCGTGTAGTAGCCCACCTGCGAGACATCGCGGAAGGCGCTGACGAAGAAAACATCGATCCGGTAGCTGAGAAACTGTGCCAGGTTGGCCAGCGCGATCGGCGGGACGTAGCGCAGCAGCTGGCGCAGCCGGTCATCGCCTCCGGCGGACGCCACCGCAATCGGACGCAGCGCGCCGAGCAGCAGCAGCACGCCGGCCGCCATGGCCGCCACCTGCGCCATGATCAGTTCGCCGCCGCCGAGGTGGATGGCGCTGGCGCGCGCGCCGAGCAGCAGCGCCACCACGGTGACGATGAAGATGATCCGGATCTGGAGATCGATGGCGTTGGAGCGCACGATCGCCTGGCTGCCGACCAGCGCGGCGCGGCAGCAGACTGTGAGCTGGGTGAGCAGCACTAGCGCGGTGGCCAGCACGATCATGCGCTGCTGCTCGCCCGGCGGCAGCAGCGCGGCGCCGAGCCCGAGGCGGATGGCGAGCAGCAGCGCGGCCCAGGCGGCGAGCGTCTGGAGCGCGATGACGCCGACGAGTTGGCGGCCGAGCAGCGGCAGGCTCGCGCCGCCGCGGGCCACGATATAGGTCACACCGGCCGGCAGCGCCAGACCAACCAGCGTCGCCAGCAGATTGGCCGTCGTCAGCATCAGGTCGAAGCCGCCGCGGCCGCCTGGGCCAAGCCCGCGCGCGATCAGGACGCTGCTGATGAGCCCGAGCCCGATCGAGAGCACGCCGGTGGCCAGCGACGACGCGCCGCTGACCCACAGCGAGCGGCGCGGCGCGGCGTCGCTCATCGCGCCCGCCGATAGACGATGCGCGCATCGTCGCGCAGCACCGCGCTGAACGCCTCGCGGGCGATGACCGGTGCGGCGGGATCGTGGCCCCTGAGCGGCGCGGTGGCGGTCACGGCCGCCCCGGCTTCTGCGCGACGATCACCAGCGTCTGGCATGTCAGCTCATCGTCGCTGTAGCCGTGCAGGTCGGCGCGCGCATCGCTGGCGAGCCACTGCTGGCCCTCGCGGGTGCCACAGTACTGGTCGAGGATTGTGAAGCGGGCGGCGAAGGCATCGAGGTACTGCTGCATGCGCCACTCGTTGAGCGGAACGCCGCGCCCGCGCGAGCGCCCGCGCAGGTGGTCCCACGGCCGGGCGCCGCGCGGCAGCGTGCGCAGCGGGATCTGGGTGAAGCTGACATCGTGCCCGCCCGATGGGCTTGTGAACAGGTGGATGCCGGCCCAGATGATGCCGCCTGGCCTGAGCGTCCGCGCAACCTCGCGCAGCACCGCCGGCACATCGAGGAAGTGCTCAAAAGCGGCGTTGGAGATCGCCAGGTCGAAGCGACCGTCGGGCA
>JAYUUK010000299.1:0-36046 GCA_043754595.1 Roseiflexaceae bacterium
CTATGCTGTTTCAATGCTCACCCGGCGCGAACACCGGGTGCGATTCGCGGCGATTGAGCTGTTCGAGGATGTGTTAGAGTTTCAATGCTCACCCGGCGCGAACACCGGGTGCGATGCTCGCGCTCGTGGACGGCACCGTGTATGTCAGCCAGTTTCAATGCTCACCCGGCGCGAACACCGGGTGCGATTTCGCGACCTGCGAGACTTCCCAACGGTTAACCCAGTTTCAATGCTCACCCGGCGCGAACACCGGGTGCGATGGCACTAAATAGCGGATTACCCGCTTTCAGTGGCATTTCTGAGCGCCGGATCGGCGTGTTCGCCCACCTCCCCAACACGCACAGTGTGTCTCACACCTCGCTATCATACCATCCTCCTGTCCACATGTCATCGGTCCAGCGCGAGCCCTCCCTGATCCGCCGATCGCTTCTGGTTCGCGCATCCTCCCCCCGCTATTTAGTCGCTAGAATACCAGCGGCTCGCGCTGGTCAAATGCGAGCGCCCTGCCCAACACGGTGACGTGCCGCGACCTCGGTTCCTGTAGCCGGTAGATCCGCAATGTGTCCAGCTCGGCGTCGATCTCGCCCGCGAGCGCATGGGTCAGCTGCGCTAGCTCGGCCGCCGCGACGACGCATTCGAACACCGAGAGCTGCACCCGCTGCCCAAATTTCTCGCAGACCTTGGCGACCCGCCGCAGTCGCCGCTTCCCCGCCGCAGTCTCGGTATTCACATCGTACGTCACCAGAATCTCCACGTGGCTCCTCTCGCACTCCTAATGAGGGTAGGAAAGTAGATCTTGGGAGCTGCGCCTCAAACGCCCGCAATTGCATATGCACTAGCGCATCAGAAATGGCGGGTATGCATCAAGGTCGCCGCGTAGGTGCCGCGCCAGCAGCCGTGCCTGGATGTATGGCACAAGCCCGAGTGGCAGCTTCTCCTCCAGCATCCGATGGCTTATCTCCTCCTCCTTTCGCTCCTGATAGGCCTGCAATACCACCTTTCGCCCATCGTCGCTCAGATGAACCGCTCCGCCCGGCATGTCGGCGAAGTGATCCGCCTGGAGCTGCTTGCGGTTGATGAGCGTGATCGCCAGCCGGTCGGCAATCAGCGGTCGAAACTCCTCCATCAGGTCGAGCGCGAGCGCAGGACGCCCCGGCCGCAGCGCGTGCAAAAAGCCAACCTGCGGGTCGAGGCCGACGCTCTCGAGCGCGGCGGCGCACTCGTTCCGCAGCAGCGCGTAGAGAAATGAGATCGTGGCATTGACGCGGTCGCGCGGCGGCCGACGCGTCCTGCCGTCCATGCCGAACCGCTCGCGGTCGCCACGGATGTGGTGGCCAAACACGCCGAAGTACGCCCGCGCCGCGTCGCCCTCCATGCCGCGCAATTCGTCGAGCGCACGCGCATTTGCGAGCAGCGGGATAGCTGTGGCGATGCGCCCCGCCGCCGCGCTTAGCGCCTCGCGGTCCTCCGCCGTGGTCGCGTCGCGGGCGCTCCGGAGCAGCACGTAGCGGCTATTCTGGAGCTTTGCCGCCACAATCTGCCGCGCGATCGCCAGCGCGCGTCTGGTGTCAGAAAGTGCGAGATGCTGCGCCCGCCGCAGTAATACGTTGCCGCGCATCTGGCCCTCGACCCGCGCCTTGTACCGGCCGTTACGGTTCAGCCAGACCACGCTTCGCCCGTCGTCGGCGCAGCGCTGGATGAGAAATGGCGTGATCGTCACCCGGCCGAAGACGACGATCCCGGTCAGACGCATCAGCGGCAGCCGCAGCTTGAGCTCGCGCTCCACCGTGATTGTCAGTGCATCGTGGTCCACGTGCAGCACCGCGCCCTGGGTCTGCACATACAGTGTGTTGAGCAGCTCGCGCATATCTCCACCTCGCTATGTGAGCGGTAACGGCATGAAGAGCGCCCGACCATGCCGCGCGAGCCGCTCCGGGCTGGCGATGACGCCCGGCATACAGGCGTTGATCAGCGAACAGTTGGGACAGCGCGCGTCGTTTGGGGCCTCTGGCACGCGCTGCTCCACCAGCATCGAGCGCACCTGTTCGATCAGGAGCAGCGTCCGCTCGCGCAGCGCGGTATCGAAGGTAACCTCGCGGCGGCGGCGGGTCGCGCCCTCGTAGATCGCGCCGCGCGGCACGGCGAGCCCGAGCATGTCTTCCAGACAAAGCGCCTGGGCGCAGAGCTGAATATCGGCGTGCTGGCCGTGGCCGCGCCCGAGCTTGTACTCGACGGGGAGCGGCACACCGTCGTGCCACTCCACCGCGTCCGCCTTGCCGCGCAGTCCGAGCCGATCCGACCAGAGGGCGATGGCGCGGTCGGTCGCTACCCCGCGCTGCGCCGCCCCCTCGCCGCTATCGACGCGCTCGTGCATCTGTTGCCCCTTGATGGTATACAGATTTTCGTCGAATGTCTGCTCGACGTGGATCAGCGCGCACTGTCGCGGGCAATAGCTGTAGTGCTCAAGCGCTGAGATCAGCACCTCTGGCGCATTGTCGTCGTCCATCAGCCCGTCACCAGCGCGGTCAGCGTCACCTTGTCTGGCATCGCCTCGTCGCTCAGCGCCACCCGGTAGTTGCCGAACGCGCGCGGCGCGGTGACGCTCGCGTGTGCCGCCACGCTCACGCGCTCCAGCAGCTTGTGCGCCGGCGCATCGCCCAGGCTGCTCTCGTGGCTGAAGATGTACAGTCCGCGGCAGGCCATCATCCCGCGCGATGCCGATCGGTCGGTATCCCACATCATTTCGAGCGCCTTCCAGAACAGCGCGAGATCCTCGCTCGTCACACCGGTCTGCTTGGCGAAGTGCGGGTTGAAGAAGCCGTAGGCGCGGTACAGACCGTATGGCACCAGCGCCTTGCGTCCCATCGTGCCGAATTTGTCGCTCTCATCGCCCTCGGCGCGTTTGGCCTGCCCCTGATTCTGCGCCGGCCCCACGATCGAGAGATCCAGTGGGATGATCGGATCGATCGAACGTGCGAAGGTGATCTGGAGTGGGCCGCGCACCTGCCCGGCGTTCGCCTCTTTCATACTCATGACGGCACCAAACATGCGTACATCAAAGAACTCTTCACACATCCAGCGCCGCCCATCGTTGATCGCGACGCTCTTCTGGCCATTGGCGCGCTCGCCAAAGACTCGGTTACGTGTATCTGTGAGATATGCCTCGTGCTGAACATAGATCTTGTAGCGCTGTTCGGTGCCGCGCGCCATATCGACGTAGTCGCGCACCTTACGTTTGATCGCCACATCGGTCACCAGCCCTTGCATGGTCTCGGGGTCGAGGCGTGGCAGATTGCCGGCGTCTGGATCGCCGTTGGGATTGCCATCGGCCACATCGAATAGCAGGACGAAATCGTGGCGGCGGCTCACATTGGTAATCAGGTCGTTGGTCATGATCGGGCTCCTTTATTATGACTGCGTATCGGCAAAAAGATCGTCCTGGTCATCGGCGGCGCTCGACGGTGCCGCTGTGTCTGCGGCTGCCGCACGTTTGCGCGCTGCGGCGGCCACCATCTGCGCCCGGTCGTGGGCGCGCTGGTGGTAGAACCCGAGCGCGAATAGCCCCTGCTGCTGGAGCGTCAGGGTGGTGGGGAAGCTGCTGAGCGCGCTGACCACGCCTTCGAGCCGCCGGTTGAGCGCGCTGGCGGTGGTGCGGCGGTCGCGCTCGAGTTTGGCGAGGTGGGGCTGTGCGCCGCGCAGCAGCCGCCCGAAGACCGAGGCCGGCGCCGATGAAGCCGTGCCGTAGAACCGATCGACGATGGCGGCCTTGCCGATCGCCGCCTCCTGGATATCGGCGAGTACCGCGAGCAAACGCCCGCAGTGGTAGGCCGGGTCGGGGTGGGTCGGGTCGAGCTCGACCATGGTCGTCTCCATTTCATGTGGCTGGTGGCTGAGAAGCACAAGTTTGATCAACGCGGCGCGCGGCCGGGTCACACCCTGCTCGGCGCGGTTGCGGCGCACCGCCTGGTAAAGCATCGCCATCGGCAGCGGCGTCTGCGTGAGCGCCGCGTTGAGCAGCGCGCGCGGCGTGGTCACCGGGAGATCCTTCAGCTCGCGCACCGTCGAGCCGGCCAGCAGATACAGGCCGAGCGGCGCGGCGAGCTCGCCGCGCTCGTCCATCAGCGCCTGGAGCGCGAACCAGCGCTGTAGCGCCGCTTTGGCCTCGCCCACCGTCGTGTCGATCCAGTCGCGAATCACGGTGCGTCCGCCGCTCGCCGAAAGTGTCACGGCGTAGAATGCATCGTCGTCGAGCGCCGCGCCGCGCTTGCCGCTGCGAATGCCATCGGCGAGCGCCTTGACCTGCGCAGCGTCTGGCTTGCTCAGCAGCGTGCCAAAGTTGAAGCTGGTCTGCTGCGTGCGCGTCCAGAAGACACATACGGTCTCGTTGACCTTGAGATGGTTCTGCTCGCTGCTCAGCAGAAAATTGAGCGCCTTGGTGAAGTGCTCGCCGCAGCTGGCGCACGTCGGCGCGATGAGCGATGCCTCCAGCCCATACGACTCGAAGGCCGCGCTGTTGGCCGAGATAATCGATGTTCCCGCCATCTGCCCGCCAGGCACGCCTTTGATCTTGCCTTGCAGCCGCTGCAGCACTGGGCGCCGCTGGCCGCAGACGATGCACTGCATCATCGTCTCGTCGCCCGATGCTGGGTTATGCTCGGCCGCCCAGAACGCCTGCACCGATGTGAGCTCGGTGGGAAATGCCCCGGCGATGCGAAACGTTAGCAGCGCGGTTGGGTCGAACTCATTTGGCAGCGTGAGCTTCGCTGGCCCGTCATCGCGATAGAACTGCTGAATCGTGCGCAGCTCCGCAGCATCGGTGCGTACCGCGCATCGGTCGATGAGATCGCGGTAGGCGGCGTGACACTCGGCCACGCGCTTCGGTTTGGCATCCGGGCCGCCAATGCCCAGCGTGTAGTCCGCTTTATCGGCCAGCAGGAGCGGGACGATGGCAACCGAGCGGGTGACGTCGGGCATCAGAAAGCGCACGCCGCGTTTGGTCTTCGGGCTCGCGGCATCGGCGGTGTCGGTGACCCCGAGCGCGTGCCCGGTATCATCGAGTTCGATGATGTAGCGGATCTGCTTCTCGCTATAGAGCTGCGGCGGCAGCTTCATGCGCGTGTTGGCATACTCGTTGAGGCGTTGCAGCAGCATCTAGCCCTCCGTCGTCTGCGGCAGATGGAGCACGCCGTGCTCGATCCTGGCGTTGAAGAAGCTTGGCGCGCCGCGCCCCGAGCGATCCGGCGCATAGGTCATATCGCGCAGCATCGGCCCAAGATCGTCGGTCAGCCCGATCGGCCGCTCGTCGCCGTCTGGCTCGGCGAAGCTGGCGCTGAACTCGCGGCAGCCGAGGAATGGCGTTGCGAAACATCGCCCGGCGCGCGCCCTGCGGCGGAACTGGTCACGGTACTTGGCAACATCGGCATCGGCGTGCTGCTTGAGCACAACCTGCGCGGTAATAATGTAGGCCACGTCGCGCAGCCCGAGCGTGTGGCGCTGCGACCTATCTGCCGCCGCGTCGTAGCCGCCGCCCTCCTGACGCCAGCTCGCCGCCGTCCGATCGCTCTGACGGGTGTTGATCTCGTTGCGCAGGATCGAGAAGTAGCTGATCGCCTTGAGCACCGCGATCGACTCGACCCGCCAGTCGAACTCTGGCTTCCAAAAGATTGCCTCCAGGACGCCGCGCGCCGCCGTCGGTGTCATCATCGGGTACGAGACCCGCTCAACTTTCATCTCGGGCCGGGTGAAGCATGCCCAGTCGCCCCAGACTTTGAGCGCGAGCGGGGGATGGATATCGGCCATACAGCTCTCCTTTCATACACTCTCAAAACACCAGCAGGCTCCGGTCGTCGTCCGGCACGATGCCGCGCACCAGATCGTATTTGCCGTGCCAGACCCCGATCGCCAGCTTGCCCTCTGGGTCGATCGGCTCGATCAGCCCGCGCGAGCGATACGACTGCGCGGCGCGGGCGCGCAGCGAGACGGTGTACGGCTGAATTTGCCGCAGCGCCTGCCGCGCAAATGGCGAGCGGCTGCGCACCAGCTCGATGGCGCGCCGCACCACCGCCCGCTCAGCATCGCTGCCATAGGCGACGATCACCTCCTCGGTGTCGTCATCGATCAGGCGAAATCGTCTGGCTACCTCGCTGTAGTTCAGCGCGCTGCGGAGTTGCTGGATGCCGTCGCGATCGAGCGGCACGGTCCGAAACAGCTGCCGGAAGTAGGCGGACACCGTCGCTGGCGCATCCGGGTCGAGCGAACCAGCGGCGACCATCGCGCGGGTGATGTCGGTGGCCGTGCGGTACGCGCCGGCGGGCAGCATGGTGGCGTCGGCCGGCTCGAAAATGATCACCCGCCCTCGCTCGGGCAGGCGGCCCTCGCGGTTGCACCGGCCCGCCGCCTGGATGATCCGGTCGAGCGGCCCCATGGCGCGCAGCACGAGTGGAAAGTCGATATCGACACCCGCCTCGACGACCTGCGTGCTGACCAGCCGGCACTCCGCGCCAGCGCTGAGCCGCTGCCGCACATCGGCGATCACGGCGCGGCGGTGCGCGCCGCACAGCAGCGTCGAGAGATGCAGCGCCTGCGCATCGCCGAGCGCATCGAGCAGCGCCAGCGCGTCCGGCTTGGTATTGAGGATGGCGAGCGCCTGCCGTTCGTCGCGCAGCAGATCGGCCACATCGCCCCACGCCATCCGCTCGGCGGTGCGCCAGCTGTAGCGCACCCGGCTCAGGGCCGTGAACCAGCGCGCCGCATCGGCGACGATCGGCACCGATCGGAGTGTGGTGAACGCCTCGATCTGCTCGAAGGCCGGCTGCGTGGCCGTGGAAAGCACCACCGTGACGCCGTAGTGATCGACGAGCTCGCGCAGCACGCTAGCGATCGGTCCGAGCAGATGGGTCGGCAGCGCTTGCACTTCGTCCAGAATGATCACGCTGTTGGCCAGACGATGGAGCTTGCGGCAGCGGCTCGTCGAGCTGGCGAACAGGCTTTCGAAGAGCTGCACTGTGGTAGTGACGACGAGCGGCGCATCCCAGTTTTCGGAGGCTAGCCGCCGCCAGCGCTCGCGCTCGATATCTTCCGCGCCGTCGTTTCGGCTCTCGGCGCCGCTGTGATGTTCGAGCAACACCGGCGGCTCATCGTCGCGCTGAAACATGCTGCGGTACACATCCGCCGTCTGCTCGGTGATGCTGAGATATGGCACGGCCACCACCACCCGCCGCATGCCATGGCGCACCGCGTGATGCAGCGCGAACGCCATCCCGGATCGGGTCTTGCCGCCGCCGGTTGGGATGGCAAGCTGAAAAAGCCCGGGCGGCTGCACGGCCGCAGCGACGCACGTCTGGTAGAAGGCGCTGCGCGCCTGGCTGACGGTGTCATCGGCGGTGATCGCGAACCGCTGTTGGTCGGCGAGGAATCGTTCGAGGAGCGTTGTCAGCTGCACTGGCGTGCCGCGCTGCGTGGATTTGTGCGGACTGCCGTGGGCCTCGGTATCGAGGTAGTCGGCATCCACGAGCGTCGAGAACAGCATGCGCAAGAACAGCTCGGCCGCGTGCTCGCTGGCCACGAATGCCGGCGGATCGAGCGGGTGCTGATCATCGATCTCGGGGAAGATCCTCCGCATCCGCTCGATAGCCCGCTCGATCGATGGGTCATCAGTGCCGGCGACGCGATCGCCCCGCCGCTCGGCGTACCAGGCGGCGAACTCCTCCCTACTCTTGAGCCCACCGTGGTGTCCCTGAATGAGCAGCGCGAGCGGCTCGATCTGCCCGAGCGCGATCGTCGCGCCGGCGGCCTTATGATCTGGCCCGCGACCCTTGTGGTCAGGCTCGCGGTAGCAGCGCTGCAGGTAGCCCTGAAAGTCCGGGTTGGCCTTGCCGGTATCGTGCAGGATGCCGGCGCGATAGGCCAGCGCCTCGCCGCCAAACGCTGCGGCGAATTCCCGGGCCAGCCGCGCCACGGCGAGCGTGTGCGCTTCAAGCGTATGCCAGACCTCAGTGCCCGTAGCTGGTGTATGCGCGACGAGCGTCTCCATCATTCCTCCGTTCTCTCTGCCACCTCTACGTAGTCTAGCAGCCGAGACTGCGAAATATCCGCAGTCTACGCCGGTGCGGTATACAGTTTTGTCATCTGAATCACTTCGGCCATCACCGCATCGACGAGTGCTTCGGGCGCGAGCACGCGGGCGTGGCTGCCGTATGACATCACCCAGCGCTGGACTTCGCCGAGCGCGCCGGTGGCGAAGCGCAGTGTCAGCGCGCCATCGTCGTGCTCCTCGATCTGCTGGCTCGCGTGCCAGCGCCGCTCGCGGATATAGCGCGCCTGGTGCGCGTCGAACCAGATTGCAACGCTCTGAGCGGTATCGCCGCGCTCGCTGAGAAAGCCGGTGGACAAGTATGCACTCAGGTCGAAGTCGCCTTGTCGCTCGAACCGCTCGCCGCTGAGTACCTCCCAGCGCTCGAATCTGCCGATCGCGAACTGGCGAAACTTCTCGCGCAGGCGGTCGTAGGCGGTCACCAGCCAATCGCCGCGGATGTTGTGCAGCTGATACGGCTCGATCACGCGCTCGTTGCGCTCGCCCCGGCTGGCGGTGAAGTAGGTGATCCGCAGCGGCGTGCGGTCGCCGATGGCATTGCTCAGCGCCGTAAGTAGCAGCGGATCGGCGATCGCCACCGCACCAGGCTCGAAGGTGAAGTGCCCGGCGAGCTGCGCTAGATCTACCTGCAGCGCGTTTGGCAGATGCTGCGCAATCTTGGCGATCGCCGCCCGCAGCGGGCCCTCGAATGCTGTGCCGAGGTAGCGCCGCGTCAGCTCAAGGCTCAGGAAGAATGCCAGCAGCTCGCCCTCGCTGGTCAGCAGCGCCGGCAGCACGAAGGTCGGGTCAGTATAGTGATACCCCTGGTGTGCCCTGCTGTAGCGTATCGGCGCGCCGAAATCCTGCCGTAGCCGCTCGAGATCTTCGTGAACCGTACGCTCACCGATCTCGAACTGGGCGCGGATGGTCCGCACGCTCGGGTGCCTTCCGGCGCGAATAAGTTGATCGATGGCGATCAGCCGGTGAAGCTTGCTCGACATCCGTGCCCCGCGCTCCATTGAGATTGCAACCCATTTGAGATTATAGCGGAGAATACACGCTGCGGGAGGTCGTTTTTATCTGTTATGGAGCGGCGTCGTACGAGGGGGTTACGAAAGGGGAAATTTCGTCAATTGTCAATCGTCAATTGCCACTGCGCTAGCGCTGTGTGCGGTATGGGCCGAGGTAGCGCTGCACCAGCTCGACGCCGAACTGCCGCTGCAGCGCGGTGCGCGTGCCTTCCGCCGTCGCGTCGAGCGCGCGCCCGACCTGCTTGCAGATCGTGTCGGCCAGGAATTGCGGCAGCGGCTCCTGCACCGCGCCGGCCTGCAGCGCGTGGCGGAAGGTGGCCAGCACCGCGCCGAGCGGCTCGCGGGCGATCAGCCCGGCCGGCAGCTCAAGCCGGTAGGCCGGGCCGGTGGTCTCGGGCCGGTAGTAGATGACGTACAGCTGGCCGTAGCCATGCTCGATGGCGGCGCGGCGCTCGGCGAAGTTCAGCCCGCCGATCGAGCGGTAGCCGGTAAGCAGATGCGGCCGATCCTCGCGGATCAGCGGCGACGGCAGCGCGTACTCGCCAGCCTCAAGCACCGCGCCCCACAGCGTCCGGTCGGTGATCGTGCCTGAGAGATGCGGCGCGAGCTGGGCGACATCGGCGGCGGCGGTGGCCAGCTTGGGGTGCGCCACCACCCGGCGGCAGGTCAGCACCGTGCGCCAGTCCTCGTCGTCGAAGAAGACCTCGATCCGCTCGCGAAATGGCCCCCACCACCCGGGCATGTGCGGCTGCCGGCTATCCTGCGCCAGGCGCATCAGTAGCCGATTGACCTCGAGCAGCGTGCTGTAGAATGAGCCGTCCAGCAGAAACAGCCCACTGCTGGTGGCCCGCACCCGCCGCGCCAGCAGCCGCAGCTCCATCATCGCCCGCACCCCGCCGATAATGCTCTCCAGCTCCTCGATCGGCGGCAGCAGCTGCACCTGCACGTCCTGATCGGTCAGGTCCGAGTCCTCGACCGCCACCGCGGCGATCGCCGCAAACATCACGCCGGCGGTCGGCACCACCGCGTTGGCCCCATCGACGGCGCACAGTCGCCGCACCGGGCCTTCGGGCGCGCGGGCGATGCGTCTGGCCAGCGTGTCGCGCAGCCCGTCGCGCTCGGCATCGAGGCGCAGCAGCGTAGCGCGGCAGGCGTCGGCGCAGCTCGCGATCGTCTGCACGATCGCGGCGGGGATGGCCGCCGGCCCTGGGATCGGCGGGAGTATCTGCGGCGCGGGGGTCTGCTGGGCGATCGACATGGTATCTCCAGTGCTAGTGGCTGTCGCACAGAGTAATGCGCCGCGCGCCCGTCGCTTTCAGACATTTTGGACGCGCCCATTGATGGTACAATGCGGCTATGCACTTCGATATTCTGACGCTGTTTCCCGCGATGTTCAGCGGCCCACTCACCGAAAGCATCCTCAGGCGCGCCAGCGACGCCGGGCTGATCCAGATCGCGCTGCACGATATCCGCGCCTACACCACTGATAAGCATCACATGGCCGACGACTCGCCCTACGGCGGTGGGGCGGGCATGGTGATGAAAGCCGCGCCGCTCGCCGCCGCCATCTGCGACGTCGGCGCTGCGACGGGCGACGCTGAGGCACGGGCCACCGTGATCTACCTCACCCCAGACGGCGAGCCGTTCACGCAGGCGCTGGCCGCCGAGCTGGCGCAGCTGCCGCGTCTGGTGCTGGTGTGCGGCCACTACGAGGGGGTCGACGAGCGGGTGCGCGAGCGGCTGATCGACCGCGAGATCTCGATCGGGGACTATGTGCTGACCGGCGGCGAGATCGCGGCGATGGCGGTGGTTGATGCGGTGGCGCGGCTCATCCCCGGCGTCCTGGACGCCGAGTCCACCGACGAGGAGTCGCACAGCGGTGGGCTGCTGGAGTACCCGCACTACACGCGGCCGGTGCTGTGGGAGGAGCTGGCAGTGCCGCCGGTGCTGCTCAGCGGGCACCACGCCGAGGTGGCGCGCTGGCGCCGTCGGCAGCGGCTCAGCCGGACGCTTGCGCGGCGGCCGGATCTGCTGCCGACGGCCGAGCTGACGGCGCAGGATCGGGCGTACCTCGCCGAGCTCGGGTGGGCCGGCGGGCGTGAGATCGACGAGACCATGGCGTAGGGGCGAAGCGCGCCAGATCGATCCCTGCCAGAGTGGCATGCCGAGCGCTTGCTTCGCTCGTACCGGGCCATGGCGTGCGGAGGTATGCGGGGCGGGGGTATGGGGGCGCAGCCCCGAATCATCCCCCTTCCCCTTCCGTACGGGGGCCATGGCGGCGGGGCGGGGGTGTGGGGGCGCAGCCCCCGAATCATCTCCCTTCCGTACGGGGCCATGGCGGAGGTATGCGGGGCGGGGGTGTGGGGGCACAGCCCCCGAATCATCCCCCTTTCCCTCTTGGAGGAATGGTATAATACCGGCCATGGAGCCGGGAAGGAGCAGGATGTTTAGCAACAACAAACAGCAGGCGCGGGCGCAGCCACAGGCGCAGCCAGTGCCTGCCGGCCGCCCCGAGACCGTGATCGGTCAGAACACGACGTTCAACGGCACGCTCAAGACCGATGGCAACGTGCGCGTCGATGGGACGTTCGAGGGCGACATCGAGGTGCTCGGTAGCCTGATCGTCGGCGCGACCGGCCGGCTGATGGCGACGATCAAAGCCCAGAACATCCACGTCTCCGGCGTCGTCAAGGGTGAGATCACGGCGCTTGAGCGGCTGGAGATCTCGCCGAGCGGCAAGGTCTGGGGCGATATCAACACCGCATCGCTGCAGATAGAGCCGGGCGGCATCTTCCGCGGCCAGAGCGCGATGACCGGCGGCGACGAGCCGCTGCTGCTTGAGGCGCCGAAGCGCACGTGATTCTGATGGGGAATGTATGAAGACACCGCCAGCTATCGAGCCGCAGCTCACGCGCTCCTCGCGGCTCGCCCGATCCGGCGTGCATCTCGTCGCGCTCCTGATGATCGTTATCGCGCTCTGGATGCTGGCGAGCTTCGTCGGCCAGGTGATCACCAGCAGCCAGATCGAGCGGCAGGTGACGCAGCTCAACGCGCAGAACGACGACTTGGCCAGCGAGATCGAGCGGCTCAAGGCGCGGGTGGACTACGCGCGGTCGCCGGTGTACACCGAGCGCATCGCGCGCGAGCAGCTCGGCTATGCGCGCGAGGGCGACACCGTGCTGCTGCCGACGTTCGCCGACGCGCCGCCCGAGGAGGCCAAGGCGAACCCGCGCGCCATCCCTGCCCCGGCGCAGATCCCCAACTGGCAGCGATGGGTCAGCGCGCTGTTCCCCCCAGCGAAGTAGCACAGCGCGGGTGATGTATCCCGTGCTGTGCGTGCCAGATTGTGCGGCCTTATTGGGCGACCTTGCTGCTGCGTGGTCTTGTTGTGCGGCTTTCAGGCCGCCCGAAGGCCGCACAGCGTGAGACAGCCGCTAGAGCCTGGTGGTCGTGGTATCCTGGTCGTCGTCGACATCGATCGGCACCGAATGCGACGCGCTCGGGGTGCCGGGCGCCGGGCGGCGCAGCAGCCCTCGCAGATCGCCGATGATCTGCTGGAGCCGAGCGTCCACCTCGTGCTCGCGGCCGCGCAGCAGCAGCGCCATCCCGGCCAGGATCAGCACGCCAGGCCAGACGAAGCCGGTCAGCGCCAGCAGGCCGAACCCGCCGAACCACAGCGCTGCCTGCAGCGCCTCCTCGACCCGCCCGAGCTTGTGGCTATGGCGGTAGCTCCAGACCGCCAGGCCGAGCAGCATCCCCGGCAGCACCAGCCACCACAGATCGAGCGCCCAGACCAGCCCGAGTCCCACCAGCGCCCCGCCGATCAGCGTCGCATCTTCACGCCGTATTGTTCCATTCATCGGGTGTCTCCTTGCTTGTTGAACAGTGAAGAGACGCTGATGCTCTGCTGAAGGTTGCAGCGGCTGTCGCTGTGCGTCAGCACCCGCGGCCTATGGCACAGGAGGGGGTGGCGAGGTGAGGGACGGCCCGGCCGCACGGCACGAGCGCCTGTTTTCCCAGGAGCTGCGCGGCGTTTGACACCGCACGAGCGTTCGGCTATAATAGCTGAGCGTTGCCGGAGTGGCGGAATGGCAGACGCTGCGGTCTCAAAAACCGTTGGAGGTGACTCCGTGTGGGTTCGACTCCCACCTTCGGCACCAGCCATTCCTAGAATGGCCCGCTAGCAATACGTCGGGGCGTGGCTCAGCCTGGTAGAGCGCAGCGTTCGGGTCGCTGAGGTCGATGGTTCGAATCCATTCGCCCCGACCACCCGTGGAGGGTTCGGAACTTCCGTTTCGAACCCTTTATTCTTCTCAGCCGGCCTCGTAGCTCAATTGGATAGAGCGTCAGCCTCCGGAGCTGAAGGTTACTGGTTCGAGCCCAGTCGAGGTCACCATCACGATCGCCGCGTCAGTCAGCACCGCATCCTGCGGGCTGGCAGACGCGGCGTTTTTGTCGCGCCAGAGCACGTCCGAGCCGATCGCGAACAAACCGGCCGCCTGTATAGCGGTTCACCGCCGGCGCTACCACAGCTCGCTCGTGCGCCACTCGGCCGTCAGCCCCGCCCCCAGATCGAGCTGCGGTGTCCCAGGCAGGCGCAGGATCATCACCGTTTCATCGGGCGTAGGCAGCAGTTCACCCTCCGCTCGGATCGCGAGCGGCCCACGCCACCGCTCCCACCCCAGCCGCTCGTAGAACGCCACAGAGAACGGCGAGAGACCACCCAGATCGTAGCCGCCAATCAGCGTCGCTACCTCCAATCAGCGTCGCTACCTCGCGCATCAACGCCGTCGCGAGCCCGCGGCCCTGATATTCTGGCGCGGTCGCCACCGCCTCGATGTAGGCGGCGCGCAGCATCGGCCGTCCCTCCGGCTCGAACCATCGGGTGACCCATGCGGCGTGGCACACCAGATCGTGCGCCTGACGCCCAAGCAAGTGCGTCGAGTCGGGGAGCATGTCGAAGAGCCAGTCGAACGGCTCATCGTAGGCGGCGGCACCCAGGTCGATGATCTGCGCTCGCTGGGCGAGGCTGAGTTCATCGGCGCGCAGCACCTGGAACGTGATTGAATCTGTCATAGCTCTCGCTCTCCCGTCGAGCTTCAGCGCGTATCTCGCCGACAGCGCGCTCAGTATAGAGCAATCCTACCAGCGGATCGCTATGGCGCACGCTGCTGGGGAGCCGGCCGGGCGCGAAGCTTGCCCGTCGACTGCGCTCAGGGACACAGTCTACGGGGCGGCGCGGGCTACGGGCCGGCGCGGTAGGTCTGCACCATACCGGAGACGCGCTGCACGGCGTCGCGGATGAGGTTGCGCTCGACGCTGCCGGCGCCGAGCGTGAAGTAGCCGGTCAGGTACACTGCCAGCCCGGCCCCGGCCACTAGCGCCAACATCCAGAACGAGTTGATGGCGACCATCTGCTGCAGCGTGGCGAGCACCGCCACCGCCGGCAGCGCCGGTAGCAGGGCTGGCCCGTACGCCTGCCGCAGTATGTCGCCCCAGCGCACCCCGATCGTGCGCAGCGCGTATGGCTGGATGATGAAAATGCACTCGATGGCGGTCGGGATCAGCGTCCCAAGCGCCACGCCCACCAGGCCGAGCGGGCCGATCAGCGTCAGCGACAGCAGCAGGTTGGCGATCCCGCTGCCGAGCGCGGTGAACCCCAGGATGCGATGCCGCGCCATACCTTGCAGGATGGCCGCGCCCGACCACTGTGAAATGCTGATCAGCCCGGCCACCGTCAGGATGGTGACCAGCGGCGCATACGCGGCGTATTCAGCGCCGACCCACAGCGTCAGCAGCGGGCCGGCCAGCATCACCAGGATGAGCCCAAAGGCGAGGTAGATGGCGCACGCCAGCCGAGTTGCGTTGAGGTACAGCGCCTGCAGCCGCCGGCGGTCATTCTCGGCGTGGAGCGACGAGGCGATCGGCAGCAGCACTTTGAGAAATTGGTCGGTGAACAGCAGCGCCGCCTCACTCAGCTTGCGCGCGATCGAGTATGGCGCGACCGCGCCGATCGCCATCGACGCCGCGATTACCAGCTCATCGGTTTTTGTCTGAAGGTAGCCAGCCACGTCGTTGAGAAAGATCGACGAGCTGAATGTCAGCACCTCCCAGGCCAGATCGCGCCGCGCGCCGCGCCAGCCGAAGCGCAGCTCCGGGGCGATGCGCGCGATGGCGATGATGCCGGGGATCTGGGTGGCGAGCGCGATCGGGATGTTCACGGCGGCCATGGCCACCACACCGCCGCCGAGCCACAGAATCACAGCGGTGGCACCAGCCGATATGAGCAGCGCGATGGTGCTGAGCGCGTTGGTGATCTCGTAGCGCTGCAGGCCGCGCAGCACCGATAATGGCACAGCGCTCGGCAGCGCGACGCCCACGTTGATGCCCATCACGATGATCAGCCAGCGCGCGGTGGCCTCCTCCTCGGGCGGGAGGTGGATCAGCGCGGGGAACAGCGGCGCGAGCACAAGGCTCGCCAAAACTGCCAGCAACCCGAGGCCGCAATACAGCCACAGCGCGGTCGCGATCAGCGACTGCGCCGCGCCGAGGTCGTTGCGCGAGCGATGCTCGGCGATGTATTTGACCACCGCGCCGCCGATGCCAAAATCCAGCAGCGATCCATAGGCGACGACTGATCCCACCAGCACCCACAGGCTATACTGGGCGACGCCAAGTTCGCGCAGGATGAACGGCGTCAGAAAAAACCATGTGCCAAGTGCCACAAACTTCGCGATCGAGTTCGCCGCCGTGCCGATGATGATCTGCCGCCGGATGTGTCTATCTTTGATCGGTTCAGCGGCCATGGAGCGATCCTATCGGTGTGGAAGTGGACAGTAGCCGCCGGTGCAGCGCCTCGTACGCTGCCACCGGCCGTTCCCAGCTCAGATTGGCGCATGCCCACGCGCGTGCTCTGCCAGCTAGCGCCGCGCGCTGTGCGGGGTCGCTGAGCAGCTGCACGATGGCTGCAGCGAACGCCTCATCGCTCTCGGCCAGCAGCACCTGCTCGCCGGCACGCACCCCCAGCCCCTCGATGGCCAGCGGCGATGCGACGACCGCCTTGCCAGCCGCCAGCGCCTCAAGCACCTTGACGCGCATCCCACCGCCGAGCCGCAGCGGCGCGACCACCACCGCCGCAGCGTCTAAAAATGGCACCACATCCGGCACCCGCCCGGCGACGACCACGCTAGCGAGGCCCTGGATCGTGGCCGGCGGCTGCTCGCCGACGATCACCAGCTGCGTCTCGGGGCGCGCCGCCAGCACGCGCGGGAAGATCGCGCCCGTGAGCCACTGCGCCGCATCGAGATTGGGCGCGTGGATGAAGCTGCCGACGAACAGCACCCGCTCCGGCGTCGCCCCCAGCGGGCTCAGCGGGGCGTCTGGCAGCGGCGTGCCAAGCGGGATGCACACCAGCGGGATTGTGCCGCACAGCGGGGCGAGCGCTCGCCGGTCGCGCTCGGTGAACACCACCACCGCCTGCATCTGCCGCACGGCTCTGGCCTCGAAGCGTCGCCAGGCGCGCGCGTCCAGCCCCGCCGTGCGATCGGGGCGCTGTATCAGCCGCTCGTCGGCGGCGGCCGCCCCCGGTTCATACTCCGTCAGCACCCGCGGCGCATCCGATCGCGCACACACGGCGGCGTACTGCGCCATGACGTGATACTCGAACTGGACGATCTCCGGCCGCCAGCCGCGCAGCAGCGCGCCGAGTCGCTCGGCGAACGCCGCAGAGCGCCAGTCGGAGACCTGCATCGGCACGCCGCGCGCAAAGCCGGCCGCCAGCCGCAGCCGCCGCCGCCAGCGCGCCCATGGCCCGGTGCCCACCTCCGGCCGCAGGATCTCCTCAGCGAGCTGGCAGCGCGCCGCCAGCGCCGCATCGATCGGCGGCTCGTGGGGCGCGCGCAGGTACAGCAGCGCGAGGTCGTGGCGCTCGGCCATGGGCATCAGCAGTTGTGCCAGCGCGCGCCCGCCGCCGTGGGTGGCGTCCAACCGCGGCGCGAATGGCAGCAGGTAGAGGATGCGGCGTCGGTCTGTCGCGCTCATCGGCCGATCTCCAGGCTATGCCCGGGGTGGAGCGCTAGCCACGCCACGATCTGCTCGAACTGTCCTCGATCGAGGACGGCGCTCGCGCTCCGCTCGCGCGCAGCGTGGTGTAGCCAGCAGACGTGGAAGCAGAGCTCCGCCACCGCCGCATCGATGCCAAGCGCGTCGCAGAGCTGGCCGAGCAGCGTCGCTACCAGCTTCGTGTGGGCGCCGCCGCAGGTGAAGCGTTTCAAGCTCGGCCGCAGGCGCGCCGGGCTGCGATCCAGCAGCAGCGCGAGCGGCACCCCGCGCATCGCCGTCTGCCACAGCGCCGGCCGCCCATCCTCGGTGATGCGCAGCGTGGCGTGCGCCGTCATCGCCCCTGAGCGCGCCACCGATGGGGCGAGGTGCTGCATCAGCGCTGCCTCGCGGATGGTGTGGCCGTGGTGGGTCGCGGTCAGCGACGGCTTCACAACTGCGGATGGGCGCTTCGCCTTTGGCCGAAATACATGGAGCACCGCGTGGTCGTGCTGATCATGGCTGGCGCGCACGACCGCGCGCGGCAGCTCGGCCGGCGCGCCCAGCCAGCTGAAGCACGCCCGCGCCCCGGCGCGCTGGAACACCAGCCCAGCCCACGGCAGCAGCGCGGCGGCCAATCCGTCGCCGCCGGGGAGATGCATCAGTCCCAGCACCAGCGTGCGCCGCAGCGGCTGGGATGGAATCAGCGCCGACAGCGTAAACTTGGCTGGCGCGGAGCGGAGCGGCACCAGCCAGCGGTCTGGCGTGCTGATCGGCAGATGGCCGACGCGCAGGCTCGCCACAAACCCCTGCGCCCGCAGCAGCCACGCGATCTGCGCCCGGAAGCGCCGCGGCGCGAGCAGGTATACAATGCCATCAGGTGCCAGCGCGGTCGCCGCGCTCACGGCATGCGCCAGCCAGGCCCGATCGCGGCACTCCGCCAGCGTCGGCGCAAATACGCACAGATCGACATCGCCAGCCACGATTTGCACTGGCGGCACCAGCGACAATGGGCAGCCGGCACCGATCACTTTGACCCGCCGCGCCGCGCCCATCGGGTGCATCAGCGCCAGCGGCGATGCGCGCGCGTACTCAGCTCTGACGGACATCGATCAATACCTTTCGCCAAATCGCCACGTCCTCTGCCAGCCGCTCGCGCCCAGCCTGGCCGGTGGCCCAGCGCAGCCTGATGGCGTCGCGCATGAGCTTGGCACCAACGCCGACCGACAGCAGCAGCTTGGCCCGCGCCAGTTGGCCCCGGCCATAGTGCCGGCGATAGAAGCCAAGCGTGCTCTGGAACAGGCGGCTGGTCATGGCCGCGCGCTGCTGGACGGTGCTCGCCCCGCCGATGTGCATCACCGTCGCCTGCGGGGCGAAGTGGGTCTCCCAGCCGCGCTGCCGCAGCCGGTAGCAGAAGTCGACCTCTTCGCTGTACATAAAGAACGACTCATCGAAGCCGCCAACCTGCGTGAAGGCGATGCGCCTGATGGCGAGCGCCGCGCCGAGCACCCACGGCACCGGCCGCGGGTGGCCGTGTGACCACGAGCGCAAGTACCAGCGCCGCACCAGCGGCACCAGCCGCAGCGCGCCAGACAGATTACTCAGCTCCAAAAAAAGGTGCAGCGGCGTCGGGAAGTGGAAGCACGATGGCTGGAGCGTCCCGTCCGGGTTGACCAGCCGCGGCCCAACCACCCCCGCCCGCTGCTGCTCGCCGAGATAGCGCGCCAACGCCGCAAGCGCCCCCGGCCGCAGCTCGGTATCGCTGTTGAGCACCAGCACGAACGGTGCGGCGCATGCGTTCACCGCCTGGTTCACGGCTGCGGCGAAGCCGGGGTTATCGGTATTCGCCTGTAATCGCACCGCCGGGAACTCGGCCGCCACCATCCCGGCGCTGCCGTCCGTCGATGCATTATCCACCACAACCACCTCGGCGCAGCGCTCCGCCGCCACCGAAGCGAGGCACGTGCGGAGCAGCGCGCAGGTGTTGTAGTTCACAATAGCGACGGCAATTGGCTGTTGGTTCATAGCTCGTATGCTCTTCGTACGCGAAATGATCGTGTGGCGCGCTCAGCTTGTACAACGCGCTGTAGGACTTCGATGGTACAATCTACCCCGATAGCTAAAGGAGATGAACCTTGATGTCTTTGGACAAACGGCCCCTGTTGCATCGTATCGTCTATGCGCTGGCGTTCATCGCGCTCTGGATGACTCCAGCCGGATCGTCGGCGACCGCGCCCGAAGTGTCCAATCTGCAAACCGTATTTCTCCCTATGACCATAAACCCACCCATGTTCGGCGTCCTCCAGCCGGATACCCATCGTCAGATAGATGCCCGCGCTGCCGGGCTGCGGGCGCGCACGCTGGAGATCGGCTGGAACCTCTACGAGCCGCGCGACGATGTCTGGGGCAGCGCCTACATCGACCAGCAGCGGGCGCTCGCATCGCAGCTGCGCGCCGCCGGATTTTCGGTCATCCTCGACATCGGCGTCCAGAACCCGCCAGACTGGGTGATGGCGCTGCCCAACAGCCGCTACATCAATCAGTATGGCGATGTCTTCCCGGCCGGCCTGGGCAACAACGGTGTGAACGCTGTATTTAATGGCGCGATACGTGATTATATCGCGAACTACGTCGAGCATGTTTTCGCCGATCTTGGCACCGACTTCTACGCGGTTCGCGTCGGCATGGGGCAGTATAACGAGCTGATGTATCCGCCCACGCTCTTCAGCGGCCACACCAATAGCTACTGGTGCTTCGATGCCATCGCGCAGGGCAGCGTCGCCGGGCTGCCGTTCGGCATGACCGCCGCGCCGAACCTGTCCTGGCGGCCAGGCATGCCAAGCGACCAACATCGCGAGGCTGCTGCGTTCATCAACTGGTATCTTGAAAGTCTGCACAACTTTCACGACTGGCAGATCGCGGCGGTGCGGCGGGCGTACCCCGGCAAAATCATGATGCTGTACCCTTCGTGGGGGCTGCGCCCTGGTGATGTAGACGCGGCCATCGCCGCCGATCTCAACGGGACGACATCGTCTGAGATCAATGGTGAGCTGCAGCGCGGGCTGGACTTCGCCCGTTTCATCGTCGGCATCCGCGACCCCGACGTCGTGCTGTACACTACATGGCTCGAAGCCCCCGATGGCGGCGATGGCGGACCGAGCTCCACCACCTGGAGCCCAGCGCGCTTTTTCACCGCGCTGGCCGCCGCCCACCCGCTGCCGCTGCGGGTCTGGGGCGAAAACTCTGGTCACAATAACTACGCGGATATGCAGCGCTGCATCAGGCAGGTGCAGGTCAATGCCATGGGCGGCATGCTGTGGGCCTTCGAGCGCGATCTCTACACCGACGCGCGCCCAACCCTGACCCAGTACAAGACGCTGATGCGCGGCGCGCCGTAGCGGCGCTCACTGCGTCAGCCGGTTCAGCCACGCCACCGCGCTCACCCCCAGCCGCTGTACCAGCGTGCCGAATGGAATGCGGCCGAGCGGCAGCCCGGCCGTGAGCGTCGTGATATCCTCGGGCCGCACGAGCCCAAACAGCGCCAGCGTCGCCCCGTAGGCCCCGAGCGCGAGCAGCGCGCCGATGATGGTCTGCGCCAAGCCCACGCCTGGCATCGCCAGGAGCACGGCGGCCAGCACGATGCACGCGGCGAGGTAGCCAACCACCTGTTTGGTGCCCAGCTGCAGCAGCCAGGGGAAGTGGTGCGCGCAGGCGATGGCGAGCAGCGCGCAGGCGACGCTGCTCGCCACCAGCAGCGACAGCGCGGCGCCGACGATCCCGTAGATCGGGGTGAGCCACCAGAGCAGCGCCACCTCCAGCAGCGCCATGAGCGGCAGCCAGCGCGCCGGCAGATGCGCGAAGCCGCGGGCCTGGAGGATCGTCGCAAACAATGTGGTCAGCGACAGGAGCAGCGTCGCGCTGGCGGCGATCCGCAGCGCATCGGCGCTGGCGCTGTAGCTCGCCGGGAAGATCAGTCGGATCGCCGCCGTCGGCTCGGCGATCAAAATGACGTTCAGCGGCACCACCAACAGCAGCGCGTACTTGAGCGCCAGCACGCTGTAGGATTTGAGCTTGCCGTGCTCGGCGCGCGCGATGTACGGGAACAGCGCTGTGGCGTAGGTGCCAGCTAGGAGCAACGGGATGCGTGCCAGCACCGCCGCCGCCTGGTAGTAGCCAGCCTGCGCGTCGGCCTGCTGCGGCGCGCTGAACAGCTTGATGCCGATAATATCGCTGTTGCTGATGATCGTCAGCGCGCACAGCCCAGCGAACATGGTCAGCGAGCTCCGGTAGCTGCCCCACCCGCCCCAGGTCCGCTCGCGCCAGAAGCGAAAGTCGCGAGCACCCCAGGCCAGTACGACGACCGAGATCAGCGTGCCGATCGTCATCGCCACCAGCGCGCCGAGCACGCTCCAGCCCAGCAACACCAGCGCGATCCCGCCGGCGAGCTTGATCGCCGCCTCGATCACCCGGCTGATGCCAAGCGTGCCAAAGCGAAATCGGCCCTGAAAGATGCCGCTCCCCACTGCGGCGAACGCCAGGAGCAGGGTCTCGGCCAGCAGTAGCCCGACGAGCAGGTGGCCGTCGGCGTCGAACTGGAGCGCGCCGCTGAGCGTGGCGGTCACCAGTAGGCCGCCACAGATCGCCCAGATCGCCAAATTGCCGGCCAGCGCGCTCTTTGCGCTGCGGTAGGCCTCGGCGAGCGATGCGCCCTGCGCCAGCGCCCGCGCCAGCTCCCACGGGAACCCGGAGTTGAGCAGCGTCGCGGCGATCAGCAGCCAGGATTGGGTCAGCCCCAAGATCCCAAAAGCGTGAACTGGGAGCAGCCGCGCCATCACGATCGCGTAGATATTGTTGAGTACAGCGACGCCGAGGAACGTCAGCCCGGACGCGGTGCTGCTGCGGCTCGCCGAGGCGTTGGCCTTCGCAACCGGAGCGGGCGCTCCCTCATCTATCGTCTGCGGCGCAGCTGCGCTCGGCCCGGCGCGCCGGTGCCGGTACCAGCCAAAGGTGTAGCCGTAGAGCGTCGCGTAGCTCGAGAGCGTCTTGAGCGGCAGAAAGCCAAACCGCAGGTGGCGCACCGGGTCGAAGTAGATATGGACGAACAGCAGCGGCAGAAACAGCAGCGGCGCGAGCACGACTAGCGGCAGGCCGTACCACTGTCTGAGCGGCACGACATCCATTTGCCGCTCGGGGTTCTTGGTCGCCTCCTGCGCGTGGCCATCGCCGTAGCGAAAGCTCTTGCGCAGCAGTTCGCGCAGCATTGCTGGCGGGTTGTGGTAGACCCAGCAGTCGGCCGGGATGACGAAGCGGTAGTCGGCGAGACCGACTCGGTAGAAAAACTCGGGGTCCTCGCCGGTGGTCAGCGTGGTGTCGAACCCGCCCACCGCCTCGAGCGTCGACCGGCGGGTGGCGCAGCACGTCGTGGTGATCCCAGTGAAGCCGTAGCGGTCGAGCGGCGGGCTGCTCTCGGTATCGGTCTGGAGGATGGGGTACACCCAGCGCGGCACTTCGTGAGCGATCCGGCGCTGCAGCCACGTTGCGTCTGGCGCGACGATCTTCGACGGGCCGACGATGCCGATCCGCTCGTCCGAATCCAGCGTCGCGATCAGCATCCCGAGCACACCGGCGTGGCCAAACGTCGCGTCGTCGTCGATGAACACGATGATATCGCCGCGCGCTCGCTGCACGCCCACGGCGCGGGCGCGTCCTGCTGGCGACACCCCAGCGACGACGATCAGCTCGTAGTCCTGGAATGTCTGATCGGCGATGCTGGCGCGCAGCTTGTCGATCTGGCCGCTCCAAGAGGGTACGACGATCGAGACTCGCGGGCGCGCCGCATCAGAAGGCGCTGCGTGGCTGATCTCGCGCAGCGGTGTGGTAACCATCGCGTTGCCCAGCATCGTATCTGTGGCGTTATCCATGGCGTCCACCCGCAGCGCGTCGGTAGACATCCAGCGTCTGGGCCGCCGCCGTCTCCCAGCGAAACATCCGCGCCCGGCTCAGGCCGCGCCGCGCCATGTCCGCTCGCATGTCGGGCGCGCCGAGCGCGCGCGTCAGGCTGGTGGCGATCGCCGCCACATCGTATGGGTCGAACTGGATCGCCGCGTCGCCGCCCACCTCTGGCAGGCTGCTGGTGTTGGCGCAGGCCACCGGGCAGCCACACGCCATCGCTTCGAGCAGCGGCAGACCGAATCCCTCGATGATCGACGGCTGGACGAACAGATCGGCGAGGGTGTAGAGCGACGGCAGATCTGCCTCAGCAACGTGGCCGATCTCGCGCACCCGCCCGGCCTGTCTGAGCCGATCGAGGGTCTCGCTCACCCCCGCTGTGAACCGCGTGTCGATCGCCCCCACCAGCACCAGCGCGTGCGGCACGGCGTCGGCGATCTGGCTGAATGCCTCCACGAGCCGCCCGATATTCTTGTGCGGGCGCCGTGCGCCGAGCGCAAGCACATACGATGCTGGAAGATCGTAGCGCGCCCGGACATCGCGCAGCTGCTCCGCGTTGGCGATCGGCCCAAACGCCGCGTCGACCCCCTCAGGCACTACGCAGACTTTGCTGGCTGGCGTGCGCGTGAGCTGGACGATATCGTCGCCGGTGGCCTGTGAAACGGCGATGATCTGCCGCGACTGCCGCATCGCGGCCCGCGACGCGATGCGGTAGATCATCGCGAGGTGACGCTGCGGCATATACTCGGGGTAGCGGTCGAAAATCATATCGTGGATGGTGGTGACGAGCGGGCAGGGCAGCAGCGCAGGCGCCCAGAAGTAGGGTGTGTGAAAGACATCGATCGGGCGTGCGCGCAGCGCGGCGCGCCAGGCTACGAGCTCCACCGGGTGGTAGAGCGGGATATGAACGGCGCGCAGCTCGCAGCGCGGCTGCCGCCGCAGCATATCGAGCGGGAAGCGGCTATTTGGCACCGCTGGGTCGACGTACGCCACCACCGTATGCTCGCCGGGGCTGGAGCACAGATGCTGGAGCAAGTGGTAGGTGTAACGCCCGATGCCGTGGAATTTATCCTGGATGAAGCGGCAGTCGATGCCGATCGTCAGCGGGCTGGCCGATCGGCTTGCCGGTCGTTCGATCATGGTTTTTTCGCCTCTGGCGTGGTGAGCTCAAACAGCCGCACGTTCCAGAACGTGGGTCCCTCGTGCTCGAAGCGCACCACGCTATTGGCCGCGACCCAATCGTAGAAATCGTGGCTGACGCTATTGTAGCCGCCCCAGCGCTCTTTGGTGCTGAGGATAACGTAGCGCGCCCCATTCTCGTGCAGCAGATCTGGCGAGCGGTCGAAGCGCACGTTGTAGCCGGGAAAAATGTAGTTCCCCAGCTCGTTGCCCACCTCAAGCGTCGCGCCGAGCGGGACATTCTGGCGCACATACGATTGCACCTGCGCGTAGCCATTATCCTGGCTGAGGACGAACACCTTGACGTAGGTGCCGATGTTCCAACAGGCTCCGACCAGCAAGACCCCCAGCGCCAGCGCGCGTGACATCGTCCAGCGTGGCCGCAGTCTCGTGTCCGGCGCGCGTAGCTGCGCATCCGCCGCTTGCGTCTGCCCGCCCGCGTCAAACATCCGCGCGGCACCGGCGGCGAGCGCCGCCCCAACCAGAATGATCACCGGCACGCTCACCAGATAGAAGAACTGATCGCTCCCCTGGCCGAAGACCATGCTCGTCCCGATCAGGAGGTCGGCGATGAGCACCCACAGCGCCACCAGCGCGATGTCCTCGCGCACGTGCCGCCTGCGTATCAGCGAGCGGCCGATGATGATCAGCGCCAGCAGCGAACCGGCGGCGATCATCATGTAGGAAAATGCGTACGGCAGCATGGTGGCCGTCACATTTTCCCAGAGCGAGATGCGCGGCGCGTTCACGGGCGCGGCGGCGGCCGGCGCGTGCTTCACGAGCCCGCTGAACAGCCGGAACAGCTGTCGGGTCTTCATCTCCGCATAGGCCGGCCACGCGCCAATGAAGAAGATCCAGAGCGGGTAGAGGCCGTACACCAGCAGGGCGGTTATGCTCGCCAGCCCCACGCGCTTGATCTGGTCGCGGCGGTACAGCGCGGCGAAGATCAGCATCACCAGGAGCCCAAACAGCATGAACTCTTTGACCAGCGCCGCCAGCGCGATCGCCACGCCGGTGGCGACCGCGTAGCGCGCGCCGTGCCGCCGCTCGTTGAGGCCGCGCAGAAAAAACCAGACGCCGACGATCAGCAGCAGCGCGGCGACGGTCTCAAGCATGGTGCGCCGGTTGATCCGCTGGACATACGGGTCCAGGCAGAAGAGCAGCGCCACGGCGATGCTGCACAGCCGCCCGCGTGTCCGCCAGCCGATCGCGAACAGCAGCGCCGCAGTCAGCGCGCCGGCGATGGCGTTCATCTGCCGCAGGGCGTAGATCTGCACGATCGGGTCGGCATCGACCAGGCCGGTGAGCTTGAGATAGCCAGCCGCGATCAGCGGGAACAGCGGCGGGTGCCAGACAAACGTGATCCCAGTATTTTCCACCAGGCCGCGCCCCGCAGCGATGTTGTTGCCGATCGAGGTGTAGAACGCCTCATCGGCGAACAGATCAGGTGCCTGGCTGATGCGAAACGAGAGGATCGCCAGCTCGAGCAGAAAGAAGAGCGCGCAGAGCAGCGCGATCTGGCGCCGCGTCTGCGGGGCGGCCGACGTCGGCTCGTCTGCCGCGCGGCTATCGATGGGTGTTGCTACCATAATTGTTGCCTACTCATAATTATCCTGCTGTGGCTACACAGCGAGCGCGGCGCGCCATTTGTTGGTCGGCATTTCCTTTTGCAGAAATGCGCCCACCGCCGCCATCACCGCCGGGAGCTCCTCCGGTCGGTAGGCGCGCTCGTCGGCCTGCCGCGCCAGATTGAGGACGCCGTAGACGCGGTCGGCGTCCATGATCGGCACCGAGAGCGCCGCCGAGAGCGTCGGCAGGCGCAAATACTCGCGCATACCATCGGGGACGGTGGACGGCGAGATATACAGCGGCTGCTGCTGGTCCGCCACCCAGCCGGCGATGCTCTGGTGGCGCATCACCCGCGCGCCGAGCAGCCGGTGGTCGAGACCTTTCTGCGCCGCGATCACCAGCTCGGCCTGGGGCGATGGCTGGAGCATGAGCGATGCGCGCGATGCACCAAACCGCTCGACGAGCTGGTCGAACAGCGGGACCAAGATGTGGTACAGCCCGGCGACGGCGCTCAGCGGCCCCGCACGCATGGCGTCGCTGTCCTGCGTCATTGATGCCGCCAGGGTCGCGCGGGGAAACCAATTGGCTCCGGCGTGGTGGCGCTGCTGCGTCAGGGCCACGAACAAGTGCTCGTAACCGCGCGCGGCGGTCTCCCAGGAGAACTGCTCGGTCCAGCGCCGCGCCTGTACGCCGAGCTCGGCGAGCTCGCCGCTGTGCTCACGCAGACTATTCAGCACAGCGCCGAGCTCGGCATCGTCGCCCGGTGTGAACGTCCGCCCCACCGCGCCGACCACATCGGTCAGCCCCATCAGCCGCGACGCCACCGGCACGCAGCCAGCGGCCATGCCCTCTAGCAGCACCAGCCCGAACGCCTCGGCGCGGCTGCGCGATGGCAGCACCAGCACGTGGGCCTGATCGTAGGCGTGTCGCAACTCGCTATCGGCGGCGCGCCCGAGAAAGTGGATGTCCTGTACTGCGAGATCGCGCGCCAGATCGTGATAAAACTTCGCATGGTGCCCATCGCCGATGATCGTGAGCTTGGCCCCAGGCACCCGCTGGATCGCGCGGATCAGGACATCGAGCCCCTTATACGGGCGCAGCTGCCCGACGAACAGCACGTTCATACCGGCGGGCTTTGGCAGCACCGGCGCCTCGATGGTGACGCCCCACGGGATCACGCTGATCTTCGATGCGGGCAAAAAGGCCGCGAACGAATCGCCGTAGCCGGGCGTGGAGACCACTACGTGGTCGGCGAGCCGGGCGAGCATGCGGTGCATCGTATTGTACGGCGCGCACAGCAGCTCTTTCCCAGGCAGCTCGATCTCGCAGTGGTGGGTGTACACGATCGCCGGACCATTGCGCCGCTTGCCAAGCCCCGTGAGCAGCAGCGCCATGTCGCTGAACGTCGGCGCTGGGCCGTGAATATGGATCGCATCGTACATGTGCATGCGCCGCCGCACCTGCGCAAACCCGCGCCAGACCATGCTGGAGAGCCGCACTTCGCCGAGCTCCAGCCGCAGGATGTCGGCGCTGGAGAGGATATCGACGCGGTGGCCAGCGGCGCGCAGACGCGTGCAGATTTCGTCGCAGACGCGTGCGACGCCGCTGGTGATCGGTGGTGCCTCGGAGATGATCACAAGAATGTTCATATGGCCAGCCTTTCGGATGAGCGCAGCCTAGACCTGGCGGTCTGGCGAGACCTGAAGCGATTTGTACGGGTTTGGCGATCGGCGCAGCTGCCACACCACGCGCGCCGCCTCCCGCACAATTGCACCAGACATCTTTGACTGGCCGGCCACACGGTCGGGAAAGATAATTGGGACCTCGCTGATGCGATATCCAGCCTGAAAGCAGCGGTATGTCAGCTCGACCTGAAAGCCGTAGCCGTTGGACTGGATCGTCTCCAGGCCGATATGGCGTAGCACTGTCGCGTGAAAGCACTTGAACCCGCCGGTGCAGTCCTGTACCGGCAGCCTCAGGATGGCGCGGGTGTAGAAACTGCCGCCCCGGCTGATACACTTCCGCAGCCACGACCAGTTGCGCACGCCGCCGCCGACGACGTAGCGCGAGCCGAGCACGATATCCGCCCCGCCCTCCGCGGCAGCGAGCAGCTGCGGCAGGTAGTGCGGCTGATGCGAAAAATCGGCATCCATCTCGAACAGAAAGTCATAGCCGCGGGCGAGCCCGAACCGGAAGCCGGCGATATAGGCGCTGCCGAGCCCGAGCTTGCCCATGCGCCGTAGCAAATGGATCCGCGAATTGTCGGCTGCCAGCGCGGCCACCAGGTCGCCGGTCCCGTCTGGCGAGCGATCATCGACGACGAGCAGATCGAAGTGTGAACCCTGGCCGAGCACCTCGGCCACCAGCCGCTCGATGTTCGGCGCCTCGTTGTATGTCGGAATGATCACGAGACATGTCGGGCGCGATGTAGCGTTCGTCATACGTGCTCCTCGTGCATTAACATGCGTTTAAATCGATAGCGTGAGAGATAATATCGGATAAAAATGTAAATAGCGTCGCTGCAATGAATCAGCAGCTAACTATGGTCTTGCCATCATGGCAACGGTTGGTGTATTGCTAGTATACCTGAGGGACTATCGGTAACGAGCTGACAATTACGCAGAAAACTATAACAATATATTCATCGAATACCTGGTTTCGATGAATATATCTTCGTGAGGTATATTGCGCGCCGTTGCTGTACAGGCTTCACAGCAAGGTTTGGGCCGCGCCATGCGCTGCGGTTGCTGCCGGCGAACGATCGCTGCGGGTTACTGGCGGGTGGGCCGTGAGTGGGCTGCGTGGGAGTGCGCTGGCATCGGCGCGGTCGGGCATGTAGCTCGGCGAGATACAGAAAGCGCGCCGCTTTGTCGGCGCGCTTCCAGGAAGCGATGTTTATGCTGCTGCGCAGCGGATCTGCGCAGCAGCATAAGCAAAGATATCCAATTACAGGTGCGGCGGTCCGAGGTATGGGAACGTCGTCAGCAGATCGCTGTGCGCGCCTACCTTATCGCCCGTCACCGCGCCGTTAGTGAACAGCGCGATCTGCGTATCGATCACATCGTCCGTCAGCCTGCGGCCGTTGGGGTAGCCCGCCGCGCTGCTCGCTTTGTACGAGAGAATATCTGGCAGCAGCCCGAGCGCCGCCTCATGCGCCGCATCGTGGCTCCTGCCGTTTTTGGCCAGCACGGCGGCGAACTTGGCGGCGAACAGCTCGCGGTCACGCGTCGGCTCGATCCGATTGAACGTATCCTTGTCCGCATCGGTAGTGAGCGCGATGTTCAGCAGCGGGTGGCCCATCCGGTCGATCTGGAAGAACGGGTTTTCGTCCTTGGGGATGAGCACCCGCGCCCACACACCCACGTGCGCGCTCGGCCCAAGCGCGCTGTTCGGCAGCTCCAGCACCATGCTGAAGACATTTTTGTCCAGGAAGGTGTCGGCACCGGTGAACACGAGGCCGCCCTTGTACCCCTCCAGATCGAAGAAGAACGGGTCGCTGCGGATGCCGGCGAAGAAGCGGTGCCCGCCCGCCTCGGCGATCGTGATCGTCGCATCGAAGGCCACCGGCACATCCTGAAAGAGGATCTCACCGTCGCCGCCGTTGCCGCTCGCCGACGCCCCCACCGCCCGGCGGACCGTCGCGTGCTGCGCGCCCTGGGCCTTGGGCGAGAAGCTGATGCGGTAGGCGATCTCAGCGACTGCATCGCCGTCTGTGTCCAGCTTGACCTCGTAGACCGCCTCGGCGCTAAAGGCGTCGGCGTAGGTCGGCGCGACGGGATTGACATCGAGCGCGATGATCGTCGTGCTCGGGTCGCCCGGCTTTTGGAACACGAAGAGGTCGGTGATATCGATGCTCGCGTCCATGTTCGGCGGCTTCAGGCCCGGCGCGTCCAGATGATCGGCCATGGTGTTCTCCTTTACGGTACCTCGCGCATCGACGATCGATGCATCTGTAGTACACCACGATCGGGGGGCGGCGGGTAGGTTGTTTGCGCTATAATGAGTCCACAAAGAAGCGCATATGTATGTGTCGATTCAGCCGGAGCCGCCAGCGAGCAGCTCGCTGGCGCGCAGCTCGGCCGTAAGGATTTTACTATGAGCGATCCCAACGATTGGAACGCGGCCGTCATCACGGAGTTTCGTGCCAATAGCGGCGTGGTAGGCGGTCAGTTCGCCGGCGCGCCGCTGCTGCTGCTTCACACGACCGGGGCCAAGAGCGGCAAAGAGCGGATAAACCCGCTGGTCTACACTCGCGATGGCGATCGCATGGTGATCATCGCCTCTAAGGGCGGCGCGCCGACCAACCCCGACTGGTACTACAATGTCCTCGCCCACCCCGATGTGACGCTGGAAGTCGGCACTGAGACGGTCGTGGCGCGCGCCGCCGCCGCAGACGAGCCTGAGCGAACCCGGCTCTTCGACCAGATGGCGGCGAAGATGCCGGGCTTCGCCGAGTATCAGCGCACCACCACGCGCACCATCCCCGTGGTGGTGCTTGAGCCGCTCGGCTGACGTCCATTGGGCGGTGGCGCAGCGCGTCGGGGCCGCAGTCCCATCCATACACCAAGGAGCTTCCATGCATTGGGTGACCGCAATCTCAACCTTCGCCGCCTCATTTGTTGAGAGCGTCGAGGCCTTCACCATCGTGCTTGTGGTGGGTGTGACCATCAACTGGCGCAGCGCGTTCGTCGGCACCATCGCGGCCCTGGCGCTGCTGGCGCTGCTCGTCGGGGTGTTCGGCACGACGCTGCTCCAGCTCATCCCGATCGAGACGCTCCGGCTGGTGATCGGCACGCTGCTGCTGCTGTTCGGCCTCAAGTGGCTCAAAAAGGCGATCATGCGCTACGCCGGGCTCAAGGCGCTCCACGATGAGGAGGCGATCTATGAGCACGAGGTCGCGGCGCTTAGGGCGCGGGGCGAGCGCGTCGGCGATCAGATCAACAGCTTCGGCGTAGCCATGGTTTTCAAAAGCGTGTTGCTCGAAGGACTCGAAGTGGTGTTCATCGTGCTGACGTTCGGACTCTCGGCGGTGCCGGCGGCTGGCGAGACGATCGGCGGCATGGAGTCGGCGGCGATCGGCGCGCTGGCGGCGGTGGCGCTGGTGGCGATCGTGGGCGCGATCGTCCATCGGCCGCTGCAGCAGGTGCCGGAGAACACGCTCAAGTGGAGCGTCGGGCTGATGCTGACGCTATTCGGTACGTTCTGGGCCGGCGAGGGGCTGGGCATCGTCTGGCCGGGCGGCGATCTGGCGCTACTCTGGATCGGGGCGATCTATGTTGCGCTGAGCTTCGCGCTCGTCACGTGGCTGCGCGGCCAGGGCACGCTGGCGAAGGTGGCGTCATGAATGCTATCGTCGGCGCGGCGCGCGCGGTCTACAACTTTGTGGTGGGCGATATGCGGCTGCTGGTTGGCACGCTGCTGGCGCTCATCGTCGCTGGTCTGCTGGCCCGAGCGGCGCCGGCGGCCGCTGGGGCGGCGCTGCTGCTGCTGCTGATCGTGACGCTGGTCGTATCGTTGCAGCGCGAGCTTCCATCGCCCTAAGACGGCATAGACGGCATATACTGAGCGCTCGAAAAGGAGCGGCGCTTGGCACCGACCCTCTCGGGCTTCCAAGGACGTTCATATGGACCAACAACCCCCATCGTCATCGCTGAGCGCGGTCATCGAGCAAAACATCGAGAAATTGGTTCGTCTGGACGCCGAGTCGCGCAAGCACCGGTCGCTGCAGGATCGGATCGCCGACCTCGTCACGGCCTTCTCCGGCCGCATGGTCTTCGTCTATGTCCACATCGTCTGGTTCGCCGCCTGGATCATCGTCAACACTGGCCGCGTCGGCATCGCCCCGTTCGACCCGTTTCCCTACGGGTTTTTGACGATGGTGGTCTCGCTTGAGGCGATCTTTCTCTCCACCTTCGTGCTGATCAGCCAGAACCGTATGGGCGAGGCCGCCGATCGCCGGGCCGAGCTCGATCTGCACATCGGGCTATTGACCGAGCACGAGGTCACGAGAGTGCTACAGATGCTCGATGCGATCCAAACGAAACTGGAGATTGTGGACGATGATCTCAGCGATCTCGCGCAGCTGGAGCTAGAGACGAAGCCAGAGGATGTGCTGGCCGAGATCGCTCGGCTGCACCATCAGGCTAGGTCGTAAACGATACCAGCCATCCAACCGCCGCGTCCCAACGTATTTTACGCTATACCGTAACTAGCGATGAGGCGCGACGATGTGCATTGCCTTTATTGACTCGTGGGTCCAGAGCAGCGCCGAGGGTAGCGGCACGGCGGTGGCCATCGGCGGGCTGCGGCGCGCGCTACGGCGGCGCGGCATCAAGGTCACACGGCTCGCCCCGCCATCGCTGCGCCCAGCCAACCTGATGGCGCGGCGGCTGATGTTCAATCTCTATCTCCCGTCGCTGCTGCGGCAGATCCGCTACGATCTGGTCGTCGGCTTCGATATCGACGGATTCATGTGGTCAGGGCGCACCGGCGGCGTACCATTTGTCAGCAGTATCAAAGGCGTGCTGGCCGAAGAGTCGCGGCAGGAGGAGGGCGCGCCACAGCGGATGCTCTGGAGGCTCTCGCGGCTTGAGCGGCAGAATGTGCGCAGCGCGGCCGCCGTGCTCGCCACCTCTGAGTACTGCCGCGAGGCGATCGTGCGCAGCTACGATGTCGCCGCCGAGCGGGTCAGCGTCGTGCCCGAGGGGATCGATATCGAGCGCTGGCGGCAGATCGCCCGCGACGAGCCCCGCGATAGCGACGGCGCGACGATCCTGTGTGTGGCGCGGCAGTATCCGCGCAAACACGTCGTCGATCTGCTGCGGGCGCTGCCGGCGGTGCGCCGCGCTATCCCACACGCCCACGTCTGGGTCGTCGGCGATGGGCCGGAGCACGGCAAGCTGCGCGCGGTGGCAGACGAGCTCCAGCTCGGCGATGGGGTGCGCTTCTTCGGGGCTATCCCAGACGATGCGCAGGTGGCGCGGATGTATCGCCACGCCGATGTTTTCTGTCTGCCGAGCGTCCAGGAGGGCTTCGGGATCGTCTATCTCGAGGCGATGGCCAGCGGTCTGCCGATCGTCGCCACCACGGCCGCCGCCATCCCCGAGGTCGTGCCGCAGGATCGGGCGGGGACGCTGATCGCCCCTGGCGATGTCGCCGCGCTCGCCGACGCGCTGATCGTGCAGCTCGGCGACCGGGCGCTGCGCGAGCGCTACGGCGCGTTCGGGCGCGACTACGTGGCGCGCTACGACTGGGACACGGTGGCGGGGATGTTTCTCGATACAGTGCAGCCGCTCGTCAAGGGATGAGCATCCGCGCTCTCACGCCGTCTGGCCGCCGCATCGGCCGAATCGCAGCGCATCGACCCGCTAGCTGCGGCTCGCCGTGACCGATTCGAACAGTCGCGTCCAGCATGCGCGTCAATTCGCGGAGATTAGCGGATGGTATGCGCGGCGGCAGAATCGGGTATACGCCCGAGCAGCAGATAGGCTGTCAGCGGGCCCTTGCCCTTGAGCACAATCTCGCCGCGCGGCTCGAAGCGATAGCGTGAGCGGAGACGATCGAACGTCGTCTCGCTGACCTGGATCGCACCTGGCAGGCCGTGGGATTCGAGGCGGCTGGCGGTGTTGACCGTATCGCCCCAGAGGTCGTAGATAAACTTGCGGGTGCCAATCACGCCGGCGATCACCGGGCCGGTATGGATCCCGATCCGCAGCTCGATCGGCTCGCCAGATGGCGAGTTGATCTGATCGAGCGCGCGTTGCATGGCGAGCGCCATCTCCGCGATCGCTTCGGCGTGATCGGCGCGCGGCAGGGGCAGCCCGCCCACCACCATATACGAGTCGCCGATCGTCTTGATCTTCTCCAGCAGGTGCTGGTCGGCGAGCTCATCGAAGCGCGAGAAGATCTCATTGAGCAGATCGACGAGCTGCCGCGCCGAGATCCGCGCCGAGAGATCGGTGAAGCCGACGATATCGGCGAACAGCACCGTCACATCGGCGAAGCTATCGGCGATGACTTGGTTGCTCTCCTTGAGCCGCAGCGCGATCTCCTCGGGCAGAATGTTGCGCAGCAGCCGGTCGGAGCGTTCGCGCTCGATCTCAATCTGCTGCAGATAGTACTGCTCTTGGTCTCGCAGACGTTTCTTCTCCAGGCACGCCCCGACGCGGGCCTTGAGCAGGATCGGGTCGAAGGGTTTTGGCAGATAATCCTCGGCGCCGAGCTCGATGCAGCGCACCACGCTCTCGGTATCGTTGATCGCCGAGATCACGATCACCGGGATGTGGCGCAGTGCTGGGTCACTTTTGATCGCCGCAAGCACCTCGTAGCCATTCATCTCCGGCATCATAATATCGAGCAGCAGCAGGTCGAACGGGCGCGTGCGCAGCAGTTCAAGCGCCTCCAGGCCGTGTTCGGCGAGCGTCACCTGCATCTGCTGCCGCCGCAGCCGGCGAGCGAGCATCTCGCGGTTATTCTCGTTATCATCGGCAACAAGGATCGATGCGCCGGCTGCGTCACTGCTCATAGACTCTCCCATCGGCCGGCCGGCCACAAAACAACGTGCTGTGAACTCTCGTAAGAGTATCATAGCACGTTGTCTTTGCCGATCCACCACGTTTGGGGCGATCCGGAGCGATTGTCAAGAAGCCGTAACCCGCAGCTAGCGCGGAAACCTGCTGCTGCGCTGTCGCTGGCTCGGCTGCGATGTGGTCTGGCGCTGCGCCTGATCGCGCGATTGGCGCGGCGGCCGGGGCGGCAGGGCCTGTGGCGGCGGGGCGGGGGCGGCATAGTCGAAGCTCTGCATCGTGCGCCGCTCTAGCTGCTTGCCGAGCGCCTTCTCGATGGTCTTGACCATGAGCGTATCCTCGGGGGACACCAGGGTGAATGCATCGCCGGTGCGGGCCGCGCGCCCGGTGCGGCCGATGCGGTGGATGTAGGCATCTGCGGTGTCGGGGATATCGTAGTTGATGACGTGCGAGATCCGCTCGACATCGATGCCACGCGCGGCGATATCGGTGGCGACGAGCACCTGCACCGAGCCATCGCGGAAGCCATCGAGGGCCGCCTGACGCTGGTTCTGCGAGCGGTTAGAGTGGAGCGCCGCCGCTTTGTACCCCGAGCGAACCAGTTGCTGATGAACGCGGTTGGCGCGGTGCTTGGTGCGGGTGAAGATCAGCACCGATTCGGTGTCGGTATGCTGCAGCAGTTCGAGCAGCAACCCAGTCTTGAGGTGCTGCGCCACCGGATAGATCGCGTGAGCGACGGTATTGGGGGGGCGCACCAGCCCGATCTGAATCGTCTTGGCGTTGTGGGTCGTGCTGCGCGCCAGCTCGGCAATCTCGCTCGGCATCGTCGCGGAGAACAGCAGCGTCTGGCGTTTGCTCGGCAGCTGCGCCAGCAGTCGGCGGATATCGGGCAGGAAGCCCATATCGAGCATGCGGTCGGCCTCATCGAGCACCAGGATCTCGAGCGCGTCGAAGCGAACGACCCTGCGGCCGATCAAGTCGAGCAGGCGGCCGGGGCAGGCGACGATAATATCGACGCCGCCGCGCAGCGTGCGCTCCTGCGCCTCAAAGCCGACGCCGCCATAGATGGTGGTGCTGCGCAGGTTGAGCCCCTTGGCGAACAGCACGATCGTATCGTGGATCTGCTCGGCGAGCTCGCGGGTGGGGGTGACGATCAGGGCGCGCGGGCTAGGGCCGCGGCGTCCCATGAGGCGCTGGAGCATCGGCAGCACGAATGCTGCGGTTTTGCCGGTGCCGGTCTGCGCCAGACCAATGAGATCATCGCCGGCGATCGCCGGCGGAATTGCCTGTGTCTGGATAGGCGTTGGAGCGGTATACCCCTGTGCGCGAACCGCATCGAGCAGGGTGGGGTGAATGCCAAGTTGATTGAAGTCCATTCGTTCTTTCATCAAAGCGAAGGGCACAGTGGCATGAGCGGGAGCTCATGGCCCTCTGTGCCCTTTTCAGTTCAAAGAGTACGAACGCTCGTACTCTGAAACGCGCTCGCCGCAGGTGCGATGCACGCGCGGCGAGGCAGCGATCTAGTAGCGGTCGCGCTCGCCGCGGTCGCGCGTGTCTCGGCGAGGACCGCCGTAGCCACCACCACCGCCGCCGCCGCCTGGCCGCTCTTCACGCGGGCGGGCCTCGTTGACGACGATGGCGCGGCCTTCCAGCGGCTGACCATTCATGCCGTTCATCGCGGCTTG
>JAYUUK010000300.1:0-11514 GCA_043754595.1 Roseiflexaceae bacterium
GACTATCAGGCGTACGCCGCCATGGCCGAGCGGGTGCTGTCGCAGATCGCCGATGAGGCGCGCGAGCGCTTCGCCACCGGCCCGATCGCCATCCATCACCGGGTGGGGACGCTGGAGATCGGCGAGGTGGCGGTGCTCGTGGTCGTCGCGTCGGCCCACCGCCACGCCGCGTTCGCCGCGGCCGAGTGGACGATGGATCGAATCAAAGAACGCGCCCCGATCTGGAAGAAGGAGCTCTGGGCCGATGGCGCGAGCGAGTGGGTCGGCGACGAGCAGCGCCACACATAGCTACCGCCGCCCGACTCTACTGTAGCAGCATCTCAAAGTTCGGCCGGTCGTCGTCGCCGGTCAGCCGGCGTAGGCTGCGCTGGATCACCCGTACCGTCTCGTCGCCAAACCAGAAGGTTAGCAACGAGCCGAGGATCAAACCGATCGCGCTGCCGAGCGCGGCGCCGAGACCGAAGAGCAGGACCCGAGTGTGTTTGCTGCTTTCCATTGATTGCCTCATTGCAAAACGACGACCGGTGTCGCTTGGTTCCACAGCCGTTCAAGCCGGTAGAACTCGCGCTGTGCGGCCGAGAAAATGTGTATCACCACATCGCCGTAGTCCAGGATGACCCAGCCGCTATCCGGCGCACCCTCGATCTTTGGGTCCCGCCCGGTCTCCCGCGCGACGCCCTGGTCCACCGCGTCGACGATCGCCCGCAGCTGACGGTCATTGTCGCCGGAGCAGATCACAAAATAGTCGGCGATGGTGTTGAGCTGCCGCAGATCGAGCAGCATAATATCGCGCGCCTGCTTGTCTTCCACCAGCGCCACCGCCATCCGCGCCACCGCGCCAGCCTCGTTGATCGTATCGGTCGTGTCAGTCGTCAGAACATGCCTCCTTCACCGCGAACCTGCTGATTCTACCAGAAGCACGGATCCCTGTAAATAGCCATCGGCTCGCTCGCAGAGCGGGATCAGCCGCGCCACCACGAGCGAACCATGCAGATCCTGTGCCAGCTGCGGCGGGGCGTGCAGCAGCGTGCAGCCGACGCCGCTTAGGAAAAGGAGCGTCTGGATCGCCCCGAGCGCCATACCCACCACACTATCCCAGCGCGTCGTCAGCGCCAGCCCGATCGACCGATGCGTCGCGCTCGCCAGCAGCGCCACCGTCGCCGTCACGCCCGCCAGCGTCGCCAGCCGCCCGATCGCCAACGCCTGCGGCGCGCTCGCCACCCAGGAGAGCAGCGCGTCGCCCACCTGCCCGCCAAATCGCGCCAGCGCCACCAGACCTGCCACCGTGCCAAGCAGCGTCAGCAGCTGCCGGACAGCGCCCCAGCGCCAGCCGAGCAGCGCCCCAAAGGCTATGACGATCGCGACGACCAGATCGGTGCGATTCACAGGCATCAGTTCCTCATGCGTTTATGCCAGTGTATTGTACCGCGTCTCGCGCCGTTTTGCTATGCACACCGCCAAGAATCGAAACGGCGGAGAGTGTGCGCACTCTCCGCCGTCCGATCGACGCGGCTCGCTTGCAGCGCGCCGCCCGATGCAGCGCGCCGCCCGACGCTACTCGTCGCCCGATGCTACTCGTCGCCCGATGCTACTCGTCGACGGTATACTCGCCATCGACAACGCCGTCGGCCTGCTTGCCGCTCGCCGCGCCCTCGCTGTACGTCGTCTGCGACAGCTGGTACATGGCCTGCTGCAGCTCGCTGGACAGCGACTTAATCTGGCCCTCGTCCTCGCGGGTCACCGCCTCGCGCAGATCTTTGATCAGCTCCTCGATCCTGCCCTTCTGGATCGAGTCGACCTTGTCGCCGAGATCGCTGAGCGACTTCTCGCTCTGGTAGGCCAGGCTGTCCGCCTGGTTCTTCATCTCGACGACCTCGCGCCGCCGCTTGTCCTCGCCGGCGTGAACCTCGGCATCGCGCACCATTCGGTCGATCTCATCCTTGTTCAGGTTGGTGCTCGCCGTGATCGTGATCCGCTGCTCTTTGTTCGTCGCCTTGTCGCGCGCCGTGACGTTCAGGATGCCGTTGGCGTCGATGTCGAACCCGACCTCGATCTGCGGGATGCCGCGCGGCGATGGCATGATCCCTTCCAGCCGGAAGTGCCCGAGCGTCATGTTGTCCTGCGCCATCTCCCGCTCGCCCTGCAGCACGTGAACCTCGACCGCCGACTGACCATCGGCCGCGGTGGAGAAGATCTCGCTCTTCTTGGTCGGGATCGTCGTGTTGCGCTCGATCAGTCTGGTCATCACACCGCCGAGCGTCTCGACGCCCAGCGATAGCGGCGTCACATCCAGCAGCACCACGTCCTTGACGTCGCCGCCGAGCACGCCGGCCTGGATCGCCGCGCCCACCGCCACGACCTCGTCAGGGTTCACCGACTTATTCGGCTCTTTGCCGGTCATCTTGCGCACCAGGTCCTGCACCAGCGGCATACGGGTGCTCCCGCCCACCATCACTATCTCATCGAGCTCGGCGGCCTTCAGGCCGGCGTCCTTGAGCGCCTGGAAGAACGGCCCCTTGAGCCGCTCGGTCAGGTCGTTGGTCAACTGCTCGAACTTGGCCCGCGTCAGCCGCACCTGGAGGTGCTTGGGGCCGCTGGCGTCGGCGGTGATGAACGGCAGGCTGATCTCGGTCTCAGACATGCTGGACAGCTCGATCTTGGCCTTCTCGGCCGCCTCTTTCAGCCGCTGGAGCGCCTGCCGGTCCTTGCCGAGGTCGATCCCCTGGTCCTTCTTGAACTCTTCGGCCAGCCAGACAACCACGCGCTGGTCGTAGTCATCGCCGCCGAGATGTGTGTCGCCGTTGGTGGCCTTGACCTCGATCACGCCGTCGCCGACTTCCAGCACCGACACGTCGAACGTGCCGCCGCCGAGGTCGAAGACCAGGATCGTCTCGTCCTTCTTCTTGTCCAGCCCGTAAGCCAGCGCCGCCGCCGTCGGCTCGTTGATGATGCGCAGCACCTCAAGACCGGCGATTTTGCCGGCGTCTTTGGTGGCCTGCCGCTGGCTGTCATTGAAGTAGGCCGGCACCGTGATCACGGCCTTGGTCACCGGCTCGCCGAGATACGCCTCGGCGTCTGCCTTGAGCTTCTGCAGGATCATCGCCGAGATCTCCTGCGGCGCGTACTCCTTATTGGTCTGCGACGATGTGATCCGCACGTCGGCGCGCTGCCCAGCACTCACCCGGTACGGCACCATCTCGCGCTCGCTCACCGTCTCGTCGTAGTTGCGGCCGATGAAGCGCTTGATCGAAAAGAATGTATTCTCGGGGTTGATCGTCGCCTGGCGCTTGGCGGTCTGCCCGACGAGGCGCTCGCCGTTTTTGGTGAAAGCGACCACCGACGGCGTGGTGCGGTTGCCCTCGGCATTGGCGATCACAACCGGGTCGCCAGCCTCCATCACCGCTACGCACGAGTTAGTTGTCCCAAGATCGATGCCAACAATTTTTGCCATCTGAACTGCTCCTTGACTCACGAAATGAACGCCGCGCAATGCGGCGGAAGTACTCGTTTTGCTCCTCTCTAGTGTACTCAATTTCTGCTAATTCTTCGATAGATCGCCCGTTAGATTTCTGTTAGATATTCGCAATCGAGGCGCACAGCGCCCCCTCCCGCGCTCGCCGGGTTAGGACTATCTTCCTAGCGCAATACATTTTACATTTATGGTATATTAATCTTGACAGATGACAGGGCGATTACAGCCCTCGGTTGCCGCGCTAGGAGCGTTCAATGTCACGTCTGCTGCGAACTATTTCCACTTTCATGGTGCTCATGCTGCTCGGCTCGACGCTCGCCGTCCTCCCGGCTGCCAATGCCCAATCGACCGACCCGTGCGCCGGGATCGCGGCAGGCAAGTGCATCACCGTCGATCGCGCCGATGACCCGTATCCGGTCGACCCAGATAACGCCACCGGTGGCAATGACCCGACGGTGCTCTGCACAAACAACGGCCTGGACTGCACACTGCGGGCGGCGATCAAGATGCTCAACGCCAGTTCGCGAGCTGGCACCGACCCGGCACGGATCGTCTTCGATATTGGTCCGTCCGGCCCTGGCTACGCGAACACCATGGGTATTGAGACCTGGACGATCGCGGTCTCGCAGCCGCTCGACGCGCTCATCCGCGACAATATCGACATCAATGGTTTCTCGCAGGAAGATACGCTTCCTGGCCCCCAGAACGACTTCGGCCCGACGATCATCATCGATGGTGGTAATCTGACCCAGCCGAGCCGCGGTCTACTGATCAAATCCTCCAACAATTTCATCCGCGGCCTGGGCATCAACCGTTTCGATGTCATCAGCTCGCTCGCCGGCGTCGGCATCGAGATCACCCGCAACACCACCCCAGGCAAGCTCAATGATGCGACCGGCAACCGCATCCAGGGCTGCTACATCGGCGTCGATGCCGTGGGCATCGCCTCGCGCGCCAACGCCTACGGCATCTGGGTGCAGACCAACAACAATATCATCGGCGGCTCGATCTCCACCAACGGCGAGCGCAATATCATCTCCGGCAATCTGCTCGATGGCGTCCTTATTACTTCGGCGTTTGGGAATAAGGTGCGCGGCAGCTACCTCGGCATCGCTCGCGATGGCCTGTATGCCATCCCGAACGGCAGCTCGGCCACCGGCGGCTCCGGCGTGGCGCTGCGCGACGCATCGACAAACACCATCGGCATCGAGCCTGACGAGCTGTTCAGCACCAGCTTCGGCAACGTTATCTCCGGCAACCGCACCAACGGTATCACGATCTTTGTCGGCTCCGACAATCAGATCCTCGGCAACCTGATCGGCACCAACAAGAATGGGTCGGGCGCGATCCCTAACCTCAAGGATGGCATCTCGATCTCATCCGACAGCGCTACCACCAGCAACAACCAGGTCGGCTCGGCGGTCGGCCGCGCCACCCGCAATATCATCTCCGGCAACGGCCAGGCCGGCATCAGGCTCGCCGGCGAGTTCACCAGCGCCAATCGGGTGCAAAACAACTACATCGGGCTGCAGAAAAGCGGTCTCTATTATCTCGTCGCCACTTCGCCCTTCACCCAGACCGGCATCATCATCCAGAACGGCTCAGACAACAATCTGATCGGCGGGACCGGCGTGACCACCAGCGATGTGGCCGAACGCAATATCATCTCCGGCAACCCTGGCGATGGCGTGCGGATCGACGCCGATATCTCGGGCGGCGCAAACCCGCTCAGCGGCGCGTCTGCCAGCGGCAACCAGATTATTGGCAACTTCATCGGCGGCAGCATCCCCAACGTCTCGCCGACGCAGTTCGTGCTCGGCAACGGCGGCCACGGCGTGTTCCTCAACGGCTTCAACGCGCCGATCCGCGATACGACGATCAGCGGCAATACCGTCGTCGGCACCGGCCGCAGCCCAATTTCGCCGTACGCGCTGACCGCCAATAAGCACGGCATCTTCGTCCTCAATAACAACTCGCAGATCGACAACGTGACGGTCGCAGGCAACATCGCCGGCGGCTTCGTCGGCACCATCGCCAATCCGGTCACACCTGGCAGCGGCGTCGCCTACGGCTGGCCGACCAGCAACAGCGGCGACGGTATCCGCTTCGAGCGCAACGGCACCTCGAAGCCGATGAAGACGATCGTGCTCGGCAGCGAGGACTATGCGCAGCGCAACATCGCCTCGCGCAACCTCGGCAACGGCATCAACATCGCCGGCACCGGCGTGACGACGACGACGATGCTCAAGAACACGGCGCAGTACAACGCCCTCGATGGCGTCAGGGTGATCGATGCGGTCAACGTCACGCTGCGCGGCGACGCCACAAACCCCAATCTGATCACGAACAACGGGCAGAACGGCGTCAGCTTCACCACCACCACCACCACCACCGTCGCCTTCAACAGCGTCGGCATCAACGCCCAGAACGGCATCAAGCTGCTGAGCGCCTCAGGCACGCTCTACGACACCCACATCAACGATAACCAGGTCTACTCCAACACGCTCGACGGTATCACGCAGACCGGCAGCGCGCAGCGCGCCGAGCTGCTGCGCAACGCCGTCCATGGCAACCAGGGCAACGGCATCCTGTGGACCGGCCCGAGCGTGGAGCTGACGGTGGCCGGCAGCGATGTCTACAGCAACACGCTGAACCCGGCCCTCGGCGGGTCTGGCATCAGCATTGGCATCGTGGTGAAGGGGGCGATCGACGGCAACTCGTCCTACACCCAGCCAAACGGCTACGGCATCAAAGTCGTCTCGCTCGATCAGGGTAGTATCTCCAGCAGTCCGCGCATCGAGCGCAACGCGGCGGGCGGCATCCGCATTGAGACCGGCCTGAGCAAATCATCGCTGACCGATAATATCGTGGAGCGCAACGGCGGCAACGGCATCTACGTGGCCAACGCTATCAGCAGCACCATCGACCTCAACACCGTGAGCCGATCGGTCGGCACGGGGATTTACCTGCTCGCGCCATCGCGCAGCAGCCTCAACTCCAACCTGATCGAGAAGAGCGGCGGACCAGGGCTCTACGCCAGCGGCGGCTCGCTCCTGAGCCTGACGGTGCTGGCGAGCAACGAGAATGGCGGCAGCGGCGTTGTCATCAGCGATACGCAGACCGTCACGCTCACCGCCTCGACTATCAACAAAAACGTCGGCAGTGGCGTGCTGCTGGACCGCAGCGCCGCCGATGTCGGCATCGACACGACGACGATCTTGTCCAACACCGTCAACGGCATCCAAGTGGGCAGCGGCACGCTGCCGGCGCCGCAGCGGGTGAAGATCGTCAATAACAGCATCAGCGGCAACGGCATCCCCAGCGGCTTGGGCATCCCCGATGTCCCGGTAGCAGCGGCCTTGCTCGGGCGCGGCATCGTCTTCAATCCCGAGGGGCCGCCGGAGAACGCGGCCAATCCCAACCACGATATCAACGCGCCATTCAGGCTCACGATGAGCCAGTCCGGGCAGCTGCGCGGCAGCGTCGCGCTCGCCGGTCCGCAGGCCTGTCTGCCGCTCAACACCTGTACCATCCAGGCGTTCCGCACCAACCGCTTCCGCAAAGACGGTCAGGGGCTGGCCAAGCTCGGCGAGACGCTGCCAGACGCCAGCGGCAACTTCACCACCACGCTCGGCACGCTACCGGCGCAGGTGACGCTGACCGCGACCGATGCGGCTGGCAACACATCGCGCTTCGCGGTCTTCGAGCCAAAGGCCGCGCTCAACATCTTCGCCGCGCAGAGCATCATCGCCGGGCCGGGCGAGGCGATCACGCTGACCCACACCGTCAGCAACACCGGCAACCTCGACCTGACCGGGCTGCGGCTCTCGGCCACATCGAGCCGCGGGTTTTCGCCGATCGTCCTCACGCCACAGACCTTCGACCTCGCGGCTGGACAGCAGCGCACGATCACCGTCACGCTCAAGCTCCCCACCGGCTCTGACCCGCGGGTCTCGGCCGGCCCGCCCAACCTGCCGGAACAGCTCAAGGTCACCGTGAGCGGCCAGTTCACGTTCTTTGGCGAGAGCGCGCCGACGGCGGTCAGCGCCAGCGTGACCAACACTATTACGCTCCAGGCGCGCTCGGTGCTGACCGTGACGCCCGGCAACCTCAACGCGTCGGCGCCGCCAGGAACCACCATCCCGTACGTCCACCTCATCAGGAACGATGGGAATATTCCGACGACCTTCACCATCACCGCGACCACCACGCTCCCCGGCGCGCCGACCTTCCCGGTCGATGGCGTCTGGAAGACCAAGGTCGTGCCGAGCGGCTCGCTGACGCTCCAGCCGGGCGAGCAGCGCACCGTGACCGTCAGCGTGACGGTGCCGGTACAGGGGACCGGGGCGATCTCCGGCACCCAGGCGCTCACCACGCTCAAGCTGCGCACCACCAGCCCGGTCACGCCGAGCCAGGATCGCGATATCGTCGACACGACGACCACGAGCCTCACGGCGCGGGCGACGTTCCAGCCAAGCACCGATAACCAGGGGCGCGCCGACCAGTTGCTGACAGTCATCCACGATGTGGAGAACCTCAGCAATGGAAAAGCGACGTTCAGGCTCGTGGCGCAATCCAGCCTCGGCAGCACCGTCACATTCCGGGCGGTGGGTGGCACGCCGCTGGTCAACGGCGACACATTCACGCTGGGCACCCAGAGCGACACCAGCAGCCCGCGTACGCTCAGTATTTTTGCCGACATCAGGATCGCGCGGCTGGCGCTGCCGGGCCAGACCGAAGTGGTGACGATCTACCTCTACGACACGCGCAACAACATCGTCGGCGAGGCAGTTGTGACCGACCGCATCACCATCAACCAGGGCATCGTCGCGCCACGTATCTGGCTGCCGCTGATATTCTCATAGCCGAGCGGCGCACCAGGGCGGTGTGATGCGTTCGGCCTGCGGACAAGGCGACGAATATATTCTTCGTCGCCTTGTTCGCATGCTGCGCGCTGCCAGACAGAAGGAGACCCGATAGTGCATACTCCCCGACGATGGTTCACGCTGGCACTGCTGGCACTTTTTCTGGGTCTGGCGCTGCCAGCCCGCCCGGCGCTCGCCGCCACCCTCACCGTCACATCGCGCGGCGACGAGCCCGATGCCAGCCCCGGCGACGGCACCTGCCAGACGTCGATCGGCACATGCACCCTGCGCGCGGCGATCGGCGAGGCCAACGCGCTGACCGGCGACGACACGATTGGGTTCGCGCTGCCGGCTGGCGAGATGAACCCAGCGGGCTACTGGACGATCCAGCCGGCCACCCTGCTGCCGACGATCGGCAGCGCCAGCAGCGGCGCGCTCACGATCGATGGGCCGCTCGCCAGCGCCGCCCCGGCCACCAGCTGGCCACACCCGCGGATCGTCATCGACGGTGGCGGGCTGCGGGGCAACGGCCTGGTGATCGCATCATCGGGCAACGTCGTCAGGCGGCTGACGATCCAGAACTTTACGTCTGTCGTGACCTCGCTGATTATCGGCGTTGGGATTTTCATCACCAGCGACACAAACCCGGCCAACGATAACCGAGTCGAGGGCTGCTACCTCGGCGTCAGCGCAGACGGCACAAGCGAGGTTAACAACGGAACCCAGGGCATCGTCGTCTTTGGCAGCCGCAATATCATCGGCGGCAGCAATCCGGCGCAGCGCAACGTTATCGCCGGCAATGGTGGGCCCTCAAATAGCAGCGCCAACATCTACATCTACAGCGAGTTTAACAAAAACGCCGACGATAATGTCGTCCGCGGCAACTATATCGGCACCAACGCCTCCGGCACCGCGGCGATCGGTGGAGGCAACCCGGGAGCCGGCATCCTGGTCGACTCAAACGTCGGCGGCGGGCAGGTCAACAACCTAGTCATCGACGGCAATCTGATCTCGGGACATACGAATGTAACCCTTGGCAGCGCGATCATCATCCTCGGCAGGTCGGCACCCAATCAGCCGACGGCGACCCGCATCACGGGCAACGCGATCGGGACGCAGGCTGGCGGCGTCGGCCCAGCCATCCCCAATACCAACGCCATCTATTTGAACTCGGCCAAGGATACGACGATCGGCGGGACGACCGCAGCGGCGCGCAATATCATCTCCGGCAATGTCGCGGCGGTGGTGGGCAACGGTGCTATCCGGCTCGACGATGGGGTTCGCCTGGCCATCGGGACGGTGATCGAGGGCAACGCGATCGGCATCGCCAGCGATGGCGCGCCGCTCGGCAACACCGGCAGCGGCATCGAGGTCTTCAAGACCACCGGCGCGATCATCCGCAACAACGATATCGCCGCCAACACCTACGCCGGCATCTACGTCACCACTAACCAGACGGTGCAAATTCTCAACAACCGGATCGGCACCAACAGCGCCGGCACGAGCGCCGGACCAGCGCCAGACTACCGCAACGGCCGAGTCGGCATCAGGATCGAGAACGGCAGCGGCTCGACGATCCAGGGCAACACGATCGCCGTCTCGATTGGCGAGCTCGCCGCGATCCGCATCGAGCCAGCCAGCGGCAAGACTACCGGCGGCCACACTATTCAGGATAACCAGATCGGGATGACGGCGGCCGGCGGCGAGCTCGCGCCCATCCCGAACGACAGCATCGGCGTTAAGCTGGTGAACTCGGCCAACAACATCGTGGCGGGCAATACGATCGGCGGCGCCAGCACCGGCGTGCTCAGCCAGAACGCCAGCAACACCATCCGCAGCAACGCGATCGGTATCGGCAGCAGCGCCACGCCGGGGGTTGGCAAGTTCGGCATCTGGCTGATCGGCTCGAACAGCGTCATCGGCGGGGCGGGCGCGGGCGAGGGCAACACCATCTTCTCGGCCGGCCAGACCGGGATCTTCGTCGACGGCAGCGGCAGCTCGGGCAGCCAGCTGCGCGGCAACGCGGTGCGCAACACCCGCAGCGGACAGATCGGCGGCGGCAACGGCATTCAGGTCAACGTCGCCACCGGCGTGGTCATCGACCGCACCGCCACCAGCGGCAATGCGCTGGCGGGCATCGTGCTGACCACCGGCGGCAACGCCACAATGCCGCCACCGACCCTGGCGAGCTTCAACAGCGCCGGGCCGAGCATCAGCGCCACCGTAGACTCGACGCGGTGCGCCAGCGGCTGCACGGTCCAGATCTTCACCGGCGCGGCCAGCGACGATGGCGAGGGGCCGCGCTTCCTCACCGAGCTCGCCGGTGTCACCAGCACGAGCACCATCGCGGTGCCAGGCTGCGACCGCTACCTCAGCGCCACCGTGCGCGACTCGAGCGGCAATACCTCGCCGTTCAGCTCGCCCATGCTGGACACCACCACCGGCTGCGCCAGCGCCAGCATCACGCTCAGCGCCCCGGTGCGGGTGGCCCCAGGCTTCACCGGCGCTGGCGCGGTGCCGGCCGGCAGCACCGTGATCTATGAGTACACCGTCACCGCCGTCGGCGGACTGCCGGTGAACGTCGCGCTCAGCGCCAGCTCGACCCAGGGCTGGGCGGCCGCACCGACTCCGAGCAGCCTGAATGTGGCGGTCGGCAGCCCGCAGACTTTTCGCGTGACGGTGACAGTCCCGCCCGGCGCGGTCGGCGGCACGGCCGATCTGCTGACGGTGCAGGCCACCCCGGCCGGCGGGACGATGCAGCAGCAGCAAGTGACCACCACCGTGTTCCAGACGTTCGGCGTGACGATCGACGGGCCACTGAGCGCCACTTACCTGATAGGTGCCACCAGCGTCACGTTCCTCCACACGATTACCAATACCGGCAACGGCAACGATACGATCAACCTGACCGCCACCGCCACGCCGAGCAGCAATGTGACAGTGAGCTTCGCGCCGAGCGCCAGCTGTGCGCTCGCCCCCGGCGCGACCTGCCAGCGCACCATGCGGCTGACCTTCACCGGGACACCCGCAGCGGGCTACAGCGTGGCCGTGACGGCGACATCGGCGGGCGACGCGACCAGCAGCCAGACCGTGACCGACCAGGCGATCGGCCAGGCGGCGATCCCCGGCCTGACGCCCCCAGGCGAGCTCACCCTCGATGTGCTCCCTGGCGCGCGC
>JAYUUK010000301.1:0-3772 GCA_043754595.1 Roseiflexaceae bacterium
CCGAAGGAGAAGCGCACCGAGGACTATATCTCTGGGCGATTCGGGTAGGACGCGGCGCGCGCCCGGCGCATTGTTATTCGTAGCTTAACACGGTTTTAACCAACCCTTCGCGCAAATACCATCTTCGCGCGGTATGCTCCTTCCATCGAAACGCGCTGTCACCAACACGATGAGTTGTCCGGTTGTGCTTGCGGTACGTACAGCCGCCACAGTGCGGGCGACAGCACTCTTTATCGCGTCTTTGGAAGGAGACTCCTGGTATGAAACGTCTGATTCGTTCGCTCTCGCTCTTCGCGCTGGTCGGCGTGATGTTCTCGCTGATCGCCGCCCCGGCCGCGGCTCAGTCCGACTGGACCCCGCGGCAGCTCACCGGTGTGACGCTGCGCGGCTCGGGCGCCACGTTCCCCAATCCGATCTATCAGACCTGGATCGCCGTGTACAAGAAGGTCGTCCCGGGCGTCACCATCAGCTATCAGGCGGTGGGCAGCGGCCAGGGTCAGAACGACTTCGTGCGCTATCTGACCGACTTCGGCGGCACGGATGCCGTGGTGGCCGACACCCGGATCAAGGCCGAGGCCCCCGATACCCTGCACGTCCCGATGGTGCTCGGCGGCGTGGTGCCGACCTACAACCTCGCCGGGCTGCCGGCCGGGACCAAGCTGCGCTTCTCGCCCGCCACGATTTCGGGCATCTACCTCGGCACGATCAAGAAGTGGAACGACCCGCTGCTCGTCGCCGATAACCCAGGCGTGATGCTGCCGTCCACCAAGGTCACTGCGGTTTACCGCTCGGATAGCTCGGGCACCTCGTCGATCTTCACCGACTACCTCTCGAAGGTCAGCGACACCTGGAAGGCCAAGGTCGGCGTTGGCACCACGGTGGCGTGGCCGGCCGGCATCGGCGCGCCCGGCAATGCTGGCGTCGCCGGCACCGTCAAGCGCACCAACGGCGCGATCGGGTACGTCGAGGAGGCGTTTGCCATCGGCAACTCGCTGCCCATCCCGGCGGTCAAGAACGCCGCCGGCAACTTTGTCGAGCCGACGAATGCCAATGTGGCGGCCGCCGCCAATGGTATCGTCATCCCCGACGATCTGCGCTTCAGCCTGACGAATGCCAAGGGCGAAACCGCCTACCCGATCGTCGGCTGCACCTGGATCCTGGTGCGCAGCCAGACGTACAAGGACGCCGCCAAGGCCCAGGCCCTGACCGACTTCCTCTACTGGGGTCTGACCGATGGTCAGGGCGCCACCAGCCGACTGGGCTACGTCCCGCTGCCGGCCGAGCTCCGCCTGAAGTCGATGGCGCAGCTCAACAAGATCCGCGTCAACGGCGAGCAGGTCTTCACCACCACCGGCAAGTAGTCTCGACGCTGCAACGGGATCTGGGTTACCCCAGATCCCGCTTTGCTATGCCGCCAGAGAGAGGACCTATGGCACAGGCGACCCAGACCAACAAGCGTTTTTTGGCCCGCTTTGCTGAGCGCACCAGACACGGCGACGCTATCTTTCAGGCGATCGCGCTGATCTTCGGGCTGGTGGTGATCGGGCTCGTGGTGGCGGTTGGCGTAGTCGTGCTGAACGGCTCGGCGCTGGCCCGCGAGAAGTTTGGCTTCAGCTTTCTGCTCGGCACCCAGTGGAACCCGATCGACACCGACCTCAGCCCCGCCAGCTTTGGCGCATGGCCGGCGGTGCGCGGCACGCTGCTCTCGGCGCTGATCGCCGTGGTCTTCGGCGCGCCGGTCGCCATCGGCATCGGCATTTTTCTGGCCGAGCTCTGCCCCGTCCGGCTGCGGACCCCGCTCTCGTTCCTCGTCGAGCTGCTCGCGGCCATCCCGAGTGTGATCTACGGCATTTGGGGCGTGATGGTCTTTGTGCCATTCTTCACCGACAATATCGCCACCCCGATCTCCGATAGCATCGGCGACGCCATCCCATGGCTCGGCGGCCCGGTCGCCACCGGTCGCGGGCTGTTGACCGCCAGCATCGTCCTGGCGATCATGATCCTGCCGACGATCGCCGCCATCACCCGCGATGTGCTGGTGCTGGTGCCAAATACCCAGCGCGAGGCACTGCTGGCGCTCGGCGCGACCAAATGGGAAGTGATCTGGCTCTCGGTGCTACCCTACTCGCGCGCCGGCGTGGTGGGCGGCGTGATGCTCGGCCTCGGCCGCGCGCTCGGCGAGACGATGGCGGCCACGATGCTGATCGGCAACAGCCAGCGCATCGAGGCGTCGCTCTTCGCCCCGGCCACCACCGCTGCATCGCTGATCGCCAATGAGCTGACAAATGCCAACAGCCCGCTGCACGAGAGCGCCCTGATCGCCATCGCGCTAGCGCTGTTCATCATCACGCTGGTGCTGAACCTGCTGGCCCGATTGCTGATCTATGTCACCAGCCGTGGCCCGGCGGGGAGGGCGCGCGCATGAGCCTGCTTAAGACCATCCCGGCAAACTATGCCTCGCGCCAGATTGTGGACCGGGTGATGCGCGGGCTGACGCTGCTCGCCACCCTGATCGCCATCATCCCGCTGGTGCTGATCGTGGGCTACGTCGTGGTGATCGGCGGCGGCGCGCTGAGCGTGCCGTTTTTCACCCAGACCTACCTGCCGCCCGAAATCTCGGCCGCGCCCCCAGCCGATCTCAGCGCGCCCGCCGTCGACCCCGCCGCACCAATCGTCGACCCGAACGCCACCGCCGACCCGAACGCCACCGCCGACCCGTTCGCCAACGTCGATATCGGCGCGGTGACCGGCGACAGTGCCGCACCCGCCGATGGCACCGCCCCAGTCGACGGCAGCGCTGCCCCAGCCCCCGGCTCATCGATCGCCACCGCCGCAGCGCAGGGCGGCGTGCTCCACGGCATCATCGGCACGCTGCTGATCACGCTCACCGGGCTGCTGCTGTCGCTGCCGATCGGCATTCTGGCCGGGATCTTCCTCTCCGAGTTCCCAGGCAACCCGCTGGCCACAGCGGTGCGCTTCTGCTGCGACGTCCTCTCCGGCGCGCCGTCGATCATCGTCGGCGTCACCGCCTACATCCTGATCGTAGTGCCGATGAAGCAATTCTCGGGATTCGCCGGTTCGGTGGCGCTGATCTTCCTGATGGTGCCGACGATCTGCCGCACCACCGAGGAGGTGCTCAAGCTGGTGCCGGAGACCACCCGCGAGGCGTCGCTGGCGATGGGCGCGCCGAGCTGGTACGGGACCTTCACTGTGATCGTGCCGACCGCGCTCTCCGGCATCGTCACCGGCGTGATGTTGGCCTTCGCCCGCGGCGCGGGCGAGACCGCGCCGCTGATCATGACCGTGCTCGGCAGCAATATCGTCAGCTTCGATATGTTCCAGCCGCTGGCCGCGCTGCCGCTGATCACCTACCGCTACACCGAGTCGCCGTACCCGAGCGAGAATTCGCTGGCCTGGGGCTCGGCATTCGTGCTGATGATGCTGGTGCTGATCGTCAATCTGCTGGTGCGCTTCGCCACGCGCAAAAGGCTGCGGTAGGGAAGAAGCAAGTCGTCAGTCGTCAGTCGCCCGGATGTACGGCATCTGTGCCTATCTGTGTCTATCTGTGGATGATCTGCCCGGATGTGGGAGAGTACTATGCAGCCTGTTGGACACACGCTCGCCGCGCGCGGGCTCAAACCCTACTACGGCAAGCGCCAGGCGGTGCAGGCTGTCGATATCGACTTCGCGCCGAACCAGATCACCGCAATCATCGGGCCATCTGGCTGCGGCAAGAGCACGGTGCTGCGCTGCCTCAACCGCATGCACGAGA
>JAYUUK010000302.1:0-3768 GCA_043754595.1 Roseiflexaceae bacterium
TACCGGTGGATCTACGATCGGGGCGATGATCGGACCAGGCAGTATCTGACCGACGACGGGTTTGCGGCGGTCTGGCCGCAGTGGTCGGGGCTCAAAGCGAGGATGGAGCAGATCGAAGGTGAATTCTGCCCTATGGATTAGGACGTCGCTGTCTCGCCCGATGGTTGCGTCGGCTGAGCTACCGTCTGCGTAGCTGGGTTTGATCGCTCGTTGGTGCCAAGGTTGGCCGCGAGCCAGGAGTCAAAATCAGCGGGCGCGTGCATATCCAGCGCAGCATCGGTGAGTGCCAAGAGCTGCTCAGTATCGAGGCGAACCAGCGCAGCTTCGTGGAACGGCAAAAGCTCGCCGATCGTCCGTATGAGAATTTTCGTGATGATCAAGATCTGCCCTTCGAGCTTGCCTTCGAGCTTGCCTTCGAGCTTGCCTTCGAGCTTGCCTTCGAGCTTGCCTTCGAGTTTGCCTTCGAGTTTGCCTTCGGCGCGCCCCTTGGCAATACCACGCCGCTCCCAACTGCCAATCGTTTCCATCACAACCTCCTGTTCAGCTGGCATGAAGCGTGCCACTTCATCGAGAAACGTCCGCTCGTGGGTGGACGAAAGTGGTAGATACATGTCGATGAACCGGCCAAGCATGCGCCGGTCATGCCCGCTCAGCGGCAGCCCGGCCACCATCCGCAGACAGGCGGCCTTGACTCGCCAGCGATCCGCTGTGGCTACGCGCATCCGGCTCATCAGCGCCGCAACCGCCGGGTTGGGTAGCATCAGGTATGTGCGCCAGTCGAGCTGGTTCAATTGTATCACGCGATATCGAAAATCGAGCACTGGCTCGCCAAGCACATCCATTCGATGCGCCGTGGGCGCAGGGGCGAGCAGCGATGGGTATGAGCAGAGGACGATCGGATAGATCGGCGTGTCATAGCGATCATAGAAGCGGGCGAAGTAGCGAAACATTCGCCGTGCTGTCGCACGGTCGCGCTGCGCCTGGTGTTCAAGGTGGATCAAGATCGTCGCCTGCTGGCCGGGCAGCTGTGCCAGCGCCACAATATCGGTCTCGCGACGCCCTGGGTCGACGATGGTGGCGAGCTGCTCTTTATCGAGGAAGACCAGCGGGCTCGGGGCGAGCTGTCCGGCTACCTGGGGGGCAAACGCGGTCAAAAATTCATAGAAAAATGTGGTGAGCAGCTCTTTGAACAGACCGTCGTGGTCGATCGCCATCGTGGGCCTCATCGGCAGGATGCAAACACCTAGATAATAGCTCAAATGTTCGATTTGTCAAGTGTCGCTGGCGATCAACGATCGCCGGTCTCCTCCCCGCGCCCGATGCGCCGCCGCCCGCGCCGCCCTACACTAGCGCTATGGCTGACGACACCACAGACTATCCTCGCCCGCACCTGCCGCGCCCGCGCGGCGCGTAATCCCCTTTTCTCTTTACGGCTATCACCAATACCGATCGTTACGTAGCCAGGAGCTAGAAACTCCAGTATTACCGCGCAGCGGACGCGCAGACGATGCGTGCCATGCCCGGCAGCCGAGCGCACGCAGCGTGCCTCACAGGGCGTGGCAGACGGGCGCGCACGCGAGAGCGCCCGTTTGGGGTTCAGAAGGGGCGAAGCCCATCGCCGGGGGGCCTGAGGGGCGGGGCCGCCCCTCGGCCAGGTGCCGGGCGGAGCGCCGGCCCACGATCGCCGGTCAGGCATGGCCGCGGGTGCCGGGCGGAGCGCCGGCCCGCCGTATGAATTGACGATTTCCCCGTTCCGCCGTAGCATGGCGTCATATCACACAGAAAAAAGGACAACGATGCCCAAAGAGAACATCACGCCGCGCGAGCAGGACTACTCGCAGTGGTATCTCGATATCGTGCAGCAGGCCGACCTCGCGGACTACGCCGAGGTGGTGCGCGGCTGCATCGTCTTCAAGCCCACCGGCTACGCGATCTGGGAGCACATGCAGCGCGGCCTCGATGACCGCATCAAGGCCACCGGCCACGTCAACGCCTACTTCCCGATGCTCATCCCCAAGAGCTTCCTAATCAAGGAGGCTGAGCACGTCGAGGGCTTCGCCCCCGAGCTGTTCGAGGTCACCCGCATCGGCAATGAGGAGCTCGCCGAGCCGTATGTGCTGCGCCCGACGTCAGAGACAATCATCGGCTACTTCTACGCCAAGTGGATCAGAAGCTACCGCGATCTGCCGCTGCTGATCAATCAGTGGGCCAATGTGATGCGCGCCGAGCTGCGCACCCGCCCGTTCCTGCGCACCGCCGAGTTCCTCTGGCAGGAGGGCCACACCGTCCACGCGGACGAGGCCGACGCCGAGCGCGAGACGCTGCTGATCCTCAACGAGGTCTACGCCGATTTCCTGGAGCAGGTGATGGCCGTCCCGGTGATCCGCGGCCGCAAGACCGAAAAAGAGAAGTTCCCAGGCGCGCTGCGCTCCTACACCTGCGAGGCGATGATGCAGGACGGCCGCGCGCTCCAGATCGCCACATCGCATAACCTCGGGCAGAACTTCGCCAAAGCTTTTGATATTACCTATACCGACCGCACCAACCATCTCCAGCACGGCTGGACGACGAGCTGGGGCATCAGCACCCGGCTGATCGGCGGGCTGATCATGACTCACTCTGATGACGAGGGCCTGGTGCTGCCGCCGCGCCTGGCGCCCACCCAGGTGGTGGTGGTGCCGATCTACAAGAACGACGATGAGCGCGCCAAAGTGCTCGCCGCCGTCGATGCGATCACTGCCGCCTGGCGTGGCCAGATCCGCTTCAAAGTCGATGACCGCGATAACCTCTCGCCAGGCTTCAAGTATAACGAGTGGGAGCTCAAAGGCATCCCGGTGCGCGTCGAGGTCGGGCCGAAGGACGTGGAGAAGGGCAGCGTCGCCATCGCCAGGCGCGACGTGCCAGGACGCGCCGGCAAATCGTTTGTGCCACAGGACGGGCTGACCGAGCGGGTGCTGGCGCTGCTTGAGGAGATCCAGGCGGCGCTGTTCGCCAAAGCGCTGGCGTTCCGCAAGGAGCACACCGCCGATGTGACCAGCTACGATGCGCTCAAAGCCCAGATCGAAACCGGCTTCGCCCGCGTCTACTGGGCCGGCTCCACCGAGGACGAGAAGCGCATCCAGGACGAGTGCCGCGCCACCATCCGCTGCATCCCCAACGAGCAGCCAAGCGCGACTGGGACGTGCTTCTACACCGGCAAGCCGGCGTCGCAGATCGTGATCTTCGCCAGAGCGTACTGAAAGACGGCCGCCTGGCGTCACTGTCATCTGGCGCTAACCGACACCTGCCATGGTTCTGGCTATACTGAGCGCGCGTCCCAGCTATCGGCTGCGACGCGCGTCTGGTGTTTCCAGCTCACAACGGAGATTCCTCCCATGCGCCGAATGATGACCATCGCTCTATTCGCCGCCGCGCTCGCCGCCTGCGGCGGCAGCCCGAGCGCCGCCCCGACGCCATCCCCGGCTTCGACCAGCGCGCCCACCGCGACCAAACTCGCAGCGACCAGCGCGCCGGAGACCGATGCGGCAGCCCCGACCAGCGCGCCGGAGACCGATGCGGCAGCCCCGGACTTCAGCGATATCGCCAAGGGGCTGGACAAACTCAGCAGCTATCGGTCGATCTTTCGCTACAAGCTCGAAGGGACGACCGCGGCCGGCGCGGCGCAGACCAGCGAGATCCAGCTCGACCAACGTGTGGTGACGGCCAGCAAGCAGAGCCTGACCGAGATGACGATGCGCGGCGTCGAGTCTGCCGCAGGCACCGCCGTCA
>JAYUUK010000303.1:0-3767 GCA_043754595.1 Roseiflexaceae bacterium
GCGGGTTCGATCAAACGTACAGAGCCAATGGTCTCCTACCTGCTGATGCCATGGGCGCTGCCGTGATGCCAATGGGCGTCAGCCCCGCGCTGCGAGGCGCACGCGAGACGTGAACGCTGCGCTGCTGCCGCCTGGCGCACGCGACAACCTGGCTTTCCCCGGCGGCTCCGGCGCGGCTACCAGGTCACGGCCACGGTGGCGTGGCCGGACTCGATCGCTAGCTCGCAGTAGCGGCTGCCGAAGACATCGGCGATGGTGGCGTCTGCGGGCTGCCCGTCCACCGTCAGCGCGGCGATCTGGCGCACGCCTTCCGGCAACAGTAACCTGATGCGCGCCCGCTCGCCCGATGTGGCGTAGGTCAGGGTCTGGCTGGCGGGGCCACCATTCCAGCGGTAAGCGGCGTAGGCATCGCTGGCGGCGTAGCGCAGCACGATGGTGGCCGATGTGACATCGTCTGCGGCCTGCCAGCGCGGGCTGAGGCTGACGCTGCGGTACAGGATATCCTCGTCCACGATCCCCGCCGCGCCCTCGGCCAGCGCCGCCAGCATCGCCGCAGCGCCCCAGCCGTCGGTGGCGAGCGTATCCACCCCCGAGATGCCGGGGTTGCCGGCCGGGTAGTACCACAGATAGCTGGCGCCGGTGGTCTCCACCAGAAAGGCGTAGCGGTGCAGGATGGCGAAGCCGTAGCTCTCGGCGCCGTGGCCGAACGCGCCGCGCGCCAGCTCGCCGCCCACCAGCGGCATGACCCCGCCGTTGACGTACTCGCCTGGGCGCTCGCCCAGCCGGCCGGCCAGACCGTAGCTGCCTTTGGGGAACGGCGGGTCGATGGCGTACCACTCGGCAAACACCGGGCCGCGCCGCTCGCCGCGCTGAAAGTAGGTCTCCACGATCTTGCGACGGCTCTTGGCGCTGCCCACACTGCGGTTGAGCGCGATGGCGTTGGAGAGGCTGAGCTGCGCCGCCGCATCGACGCCTGGCGGCTCGAACGGGGCGAGCGGGACGAAGTGGGTGTAGAAGCTGCCGTTCCAGCTGGTTTTGGTCAGCCGAGCCATCAGCGCATCGGCCGCCGCGTCCCAGCGCTCGGCCAGCGATGTATCGCCGACGCGCCGCTCCATCCTGGCCAGCAGCCTGAGCGCGTGCGCCAGCCCGGTGTTGTCGCCGTGAAAGATGCCCCAGATCGTCGCATCGTCCAACCAGTGGCGCGGCGCCGGCTGGCCGTTGCTGGGGTCTTTGGTGGTCGGGCCATAGGAAAAATCCCAGGTGTCGATGGTGTAGGCGCGCTTGACCAGCCCGCGCTCGGCGTCCCAGCGCTGCGCATCGCCCATCGTGTAGCCGATCGCGTCGCGCATTGGGGCGAGCTTGCCGGCCAGCCAGACATCGTCGCCGCTGACCTGCCAGGCCTCGTAGATGGCCTGGACGAAGAGGTACTCGACATCGGCCTCGACCTGCTTGCGGCCAGGCTGGTCCACGCCGACCTCGGGGTAAGCCAGGAAGTCTGGCAGGCTGCCGTCGGCGCGCTGCGCGCTGGCGAAGGCATCTGGCAGGCTGGTGACCTGCGGGTCGACGTAGCGCGCGCCGCGCATCTGATAGGTGTGGTCGCGCAGCCAGAGCAGCGGGTTATCGGGCGAGCGATAGCCGTGGACGGCGCGCCCTTCGAGCTGGTAGGAGCGGGCGCACTGGCCGAGGAAGCCGACGGTCTGGCGCAGCAGGTCGTCGAAGCGCGGCTGGCCGGTGGCGATGGCGGTTGTCGCTTCGAGCGTGAAGAGCGTCGGCTGGGCGATGACCAGCGCGCCAGCCAGCCAGACCTCGGCGGCGTGCAGCCCGAGCGCGCCGCGCGGGGCGATGGTCACCTCGGCGGCTCCGGCGACGATGGTCAGCGGCCAGGTGTCCACCTGTCGGCCGCGCCCGTCGAAGATGCGGAGCTCGGCCGGGCCAGACGCACCGTCGCAGCGCGCTGTGACTCGCAGCGGCTGGAGCGGCTGGGCGACGGCACGGTCAGCGGTGATTGAGCGATCTGGTTGGGCGGGCGATGGCGTCTGTGGGACCGGCGAGGGAAGCGGCGGCTGGGCGGGCGATGGCGTCTGTGCGGCCGGCGCGGGGGCGCCGGCTGAGCGGCGATCCGGCGCGCACCCGGCGAGCGGGGCGGCGAGCAGCAGCCTGAGCAAGCGGCGTCGGTTGCGGTGGGTGGTCATGGTCCCATTGTAGCATCGAAGGTGCGGCGACGAGCGACGCGTCAAACGGCGATGTGAGAGGGCTGGTGGCTATCTGTGGCTATTTGTGGACAAGCCGGAACACCGCTCAGGCATGGATCATCCGTACGTGCGACGGCGCGACGCCGGTCTCGCGCTTGAAGGCTCGGCTGAACCCCACCGCCGACTCGTAGCCGCAGCGGGCGGCGACGGCGGCCAGTGAGAGCTCACCCTGCCGCAGCAGCGCCGTAGCCCGCGCGATCCGCCAGGCCGTCAGATAGCGCAGCGGTGGCATGCCGACCATCGCGGTGAAACGCGCCGCGAACGCCGATCGCGATAGCGCCACGTAGCGTGCCAGACGCGCCACCGTCCACGGGTCGGCTGGGCGCTCGTGGATCGCGGCCAGCGCCGCGCCGACCTGCGGGTTGCTGAGCGCGCCGAGCCAGCGGCCGTGGCCGTGCGGCTGCTGCGCCGCCCAGGCGCGGATCACCTGCACCAGCAGCACATCGGTGAGGTGCTGCACCACCGCGTCGCGGCCAAGCTGCCCTGGTTCGGCCTCGGCGCCGAGCAGCTGGAGCGTCAGCCCGAGCGTCGAGCCAGGTCGGGTCGCCTCACCGCGCAGGTGGATCAGCGGCGGCAGCAGATCGAACAGCGGGTAACAGCAGGCGGCGCCTGGGTCGAAAAAGCCGCACAGCAGATTTGTGACCTCGCCAGCGCCGCGGAAGTCGCGTACCTGACACGACTCAGGCACGTCCTCGTCCAGCGCGATCGTTGCCAACGAGCGGCTGCCTGGCACGTCGCCGATGGTGTGGGCGCTCCCTCGGCACAGCACGACGACATCGCCGCAGGCCAGCTGCGTCGGCTGCGGCTCGCCCGCCAGCGTCAGCCAGCACGGTGCCAGATCGACGACGTGGAACGTCGGCATGCGGGTCTGCGAAAATGTCAGCCCCCACGGCGTGCCGATCGCTACCCGGCAGTAGAGCGTGGTTCGCAGCCGGATTGTGGCGACGATATCGCTGAGCACATCCATCAGAATCCTCACATTGCTGGACGATCAGCTATGACATGTGGATAGTCTATCATAGATCGTCCCGTACAATTCGATTATAGTTCGTGCGAGGAGAGTTTCGCCTGCGGCAGCGCAGCATGGAAGGGCTTTTTCTTACTGCTCGTGCGCCGCTCTGCTGCGCACGAGCAGCAAAAACAGGAGCTACCGCGCTGCCGCAGGCCCGAAAAATCGAAGCGAGGAACAACCCATGGATGCTGGTCTGATCGTGCTGGCCGCGTGCGCCGCGCTCTACCTGTATGTGGCTGGCGGCTGCTGGATGCTCCAGGTCGTCGGCTACCCGACGTACGAACTGGTGGGGGAGCGCGAGTTCGTGCCGTTTCACGTCGATTTCGGCAAGCGGCTCATCCCGGTCTTTGTCGGCCCGGCTGTACTGGCCTGCCTGCTGAGCTTCGTGCTGCTGGCGGTGCGCCCAACCAGTGTGCCGCTGTGGCTGGCGGGGGTGGTCGCGCTCTGCTCAGCGGTCATTTTGGTCACCACGATCGTCATTGAGGTGCCGAAGCACAACGCTT
>JAYUUK010000304.1:0-11447 GCA_043754595.1 Roseiflexaceae bacterium
GTGCTCAGCGGCGTCGGCGTCGGCAGCGGTATCGGCGGCGTGCTGGCGGGGGCATCGGTCGCGGCGCTTGCCCGCTGGCTGCCATTCCCCATCCGCGAGGCCGAGCTGACCAACCGGCTGCTTAACAAGCAGATCCGGCCACAGCTGGTGCCCATGAGCGACGAAGATGCGGCGATCGAGCAGGCCGTCGCCCGCGAGGCGCTGCGCCAGGTGTCGGCCAGGCTCGTCGGGCTCGATGGGCCGCCGCGCTACGACCTGGTGATCGCATCTGGCAGCGTCCTGACCCACGCAGCGCACCCCGGCGTCGCCGCGCTGACGCTACTTGATGCGCTCCCCACTATCGCCGAAGATCAGGTATTCGCCATCGAGCTGCATCTCGATACCTTCGGCCTGCTCGCTGCCTGCGGGGCGCTTGCGGCCAGCCACCCCGATGCGGCGCTGACGCTGTTCGAGCGCGACCTGCTGCGCAACACACCGCTCGCCACCTGCGTCATCCCGATCGGCGATGGACGACTGGGCGAGACGGCGGTGGATGTCGAGCTGACTATCAGCGGCGGCGCGGTCGAGCGTATCAGCGTGGCCCACGGGCAGATCGGGCGCATCCCGCTCGCGCCAGGGCAGCGGGCGCAGCTGACGCTCAGACCAGCGGCGGGCGTGCGCATCGGGCGAAACGCGCCTGGTGCCGAGGTTAGCTCGAACGTGGCGACGATCGGTGGGAGCGAGCTCGGGGTGATCATCGACGCGCGGGGCAGACATCTGGCGCAGGCCGCCGACCTCGGCGCGCGGCAGGAGCTGCTCTGGAGCTGGCTGGTGGCGCTCGGCGCGCGCAGTGGCGCGATGCCGTACGCCAGCGCACTCCCCGATTTGGCGGCCGAGGGCGGCGCGGTCTCCGACCCAACTTTGGTCAGCGACCCAGCGGCCCCGAGCGCCAGCCCAGGCGCGCGTCGCGAGATGGAAAGCGATCTGATGCGACTACGCCGGACGGTCGAGGAGCCAAAAAAAAGTGGCTTCTTCCGCAGGCGCTAGGCAGCCCACGCTTCCCCATACCCGAGTTCGGCGAGCGCGGTGCGCGCGGCAGCCGGCTCATCCCACGGCACGCACTCATCGCCCTGGATGATGCACGCCTCGTGACCCTTGCCCAGCAGCAGCACGATATCGCCCGCCCGCGCCGCGCCGCACGCCGCCCGGATCGCGTCCATCCGATCGGGGATAGCGAGGTAGCCGCTGCCCGCGCGCTTGCCCGCGCGCTCGGCACCCTCAGCGATGGCGGCGATGATCGCGCGGCGGTCTTCGAGCCGCGGGTCCTCATCGGTCAGCACCAGCAGATCGCAGTACTGCGCGGCGATCTGCCCCTGGATCGGCCGCTTTTCGCGGTCGCGCTCGCCTGCGCTGCCGAACACCGCGATCAGCCGCCCGCGCGTCAGCGGCCTGACGATCCGAAACAGCTTTTCGAACGAGCCAGGCGTGTGGGCGTAGTCCACCAGCAGCGTGAACGGCTGGCCGCACGCCACGCGCTCCATCCGGCCGCGAACCCCAGCCACCCGGCCGAGCGCATCGAGCGCCGCATCGAGATCGACGCCCTCGGCCAGCGCCACGCTCAGCGCCGCCAGGCTGTTGTGGACGTTGAAATCGCCGGTGAGCTGGAGCTTAACATCGCGCGCGCCCCACGGTGTCGTCACCTTGTAGGCCAGGCCATTGCGGCTGGCGCGGACATCTGCGGCGCGGATATCGGCGGGTGTGCCGACGGCGTAGGTCAGCCGCTCGGCAGATGGCGGCGCGGCGGCGAGGAACTGCGGGTGGTACGGGTCATCTGCGTTGACGATCGCCAGCTTGCGCCGCTTTATCGCCGGGGCTTCGGTCTCGCCGAGCAGCGCGAACAGCCGCATCTTGGCGGCGCGGTACTGCTCGACGGTGCCGTGGAAGTCGAGGTGCTCGTGGGTGACGTTGGTCAACAGGGCGATATCGAAGGCTGAGCCGCCGAGGCGGTCCCACTCGGCGGCGAGCGCGTGGCTGGTGGCCTCGATCACGGCGTGGGTGCAGCCGGCGTCCACCATCTCGCGCAGCAGCTGCTGCACCTCTGGCGCCTCTGGCGTGCTCTGGCGGGTGTCGTTGGCCCAGGTACGCCCAGCGATCTTAAAATCGACGGTCCCCATCAGCCCGGTGACCGCGCCACCAGCTTCGAGCGCCACGCTGGTCAGAAACGTCGTGGTGGTCTTGCCATCTGTGCCGGTGATGCCAACGACCCGCATCGCCCGGCCGGGATAGCCAGCGCAGGATGCGGCCAGCGGGGCGAGCGCGGCGCGGCCGTTGTCGACCCGCGCGTGTGGGACGGCGATGTTTCCATCGAGCAGCGGGTCCTCGTAGACCACCGCCGCAGCGCCAGCGGCGATGGCGCGCTCTATGAAGTGGTGGCCATCGCTGTGGAAGCCGCGGTAGGCGACGAACAGCGACCCGGGTACAACGAGCCGCGAGTCGTAGACCACCGTATCGGCCACAATTTCAGCGGCCGAGGCATAGCGTACAAGCTCGGCGAGCGCAGCGATGACCAGCATAGATCCCCCTCAGATAGCCATGTGCTGCGGGGCGAGGCTGGCGAGCGCGGCGCGCAAGGCAGGCTCGATGGTATCGGCAGCGAGCTGCGCGCCGGCCTCGGCGAGGTGGACGCCATCGACAAACAGCCGGTAGCCGCGGCGCTCGGCGAGTTGCCCGTAGGTCCGCAGCCCGGCGGCCACCGCCAGCCCGTCGCCGAGCGCGCGCAGCAGAAGATACGGCGGCCCGTGGCGCGGATCGGCGACGGCGGACTCAGCGAATGCGCGGTAGCAGTCGGCGATCGGCAGCCGCTCCTGGAGCGCGATGGCGCGCACGATCGTGACGTACGCCTCCACCCCGTCCACAAACGGACCGTCCATCCGCTCGCCCAAGATCGTCGGCGTCGCGATAATCAGCCTCGCCCCGGTATCTCGGTGCAGCGCTGCAAGCAGTGCGCGGTAGCTCGCGGCGAACTGGCGTGGCGGAAGCTGCGGCGTCCGCTTCACATAGCGGTAGTAGCGGCGGCTGACCGGCTCATCGTACATCGTCGCGAGGTCGTTCAGACCGGCCATCAGCACCACGATTGCCGGCTTGTGTGGCGCGACATCGCGGCCGATGCGGCGCAGCATGTTGACGGTAGTATCGCCGTTAATGCCGGCGTTGACGAGCCGCGCTGAGTCGCCAAAACGCTGACGCAGCAGCTCGACAAACGACGCGCCGATCGCGCCCTCGGTGATGCTATCGCCGAAGAAGACGACCGTGGGGGTCATCGCAGCGCCCGCCCGCCAGATGGCAGCGGCTCGTCTCGCGCTGGCTGCGGTGCCGCGATCGGCGCGGACGAGGCGGCGAGGGCTGTGGCGGCGAGCATGACATACGCGATCCAAACCAGATCTGCCAGAAGCAGGTGGACGAGCTGCATGGCCACTGGGGCGCGCAATGCCACATTGGCTGCGCCGACGCCGAACTGGACGATAAAGAGCGCAGTCAGCGCAATGGCGGCGGGGGCCAGCCCGGCGGTCGGGCGGAGGCCGCGCGCCCACCACGCCACCGCCACCGTGTAGACGCCGACGAGCACCGCGAACACCGGGTGATAGATGCGGATGGCGACGATCGCCTGGGCCAGGGCCGGTGCAGTCTCGGCGCTGCCGCCCGCATTGATGTGGGCGAAGAACAGCGTGTCGCCGAGCGCGATGACCGCGCCGCTGACACCGAGCGCGAGCATCGCCACCACGCCGAGCCACATTGCGGCCCCGACGAGCCCCTGCCCGCGCAGCCGCAGTGCCGGCCGGCCGCCAGCCCACCATGCGGTCAGCGTCAGCGCGCCGACCAGCAGAAACGTGTTGACCAGATGGCCCGAGATCGAGACCGCGCGGCTGAGCGACGCATCGCTGGCGACTTTGCCGAACAGCACCAGCCCGGCCCCGAGCAGCGCCTCGGCGATGACGAAGAACAGCGAGAGCAACACGCCGCGTCTGACGATATGGCCGGGGGCGTAGGCGCGGAGGCCCCAGATCACCAGACCGATAACCAGCAGCAGCGCGACGCCGCTAGTGGCGCGGTGCGAGAACTCGATCAGCTTGGCGACCGACGGTGCCTGCGGGATGATCTCGCCATCGCACAGCGGCCAGTGGCTGCCGCAGCCGGCCCCCGAGCCGGTGGCGCGGACGAAGGCCCCCCAGAGAATGACGAGCAGATTGTAGCCGAGCACGCCCCAGGTGTAGCGCTGAAATCCACGGTTGATCATAGCTTGCCCCCCAGTTATTGACTTCGTACATTCTATCACGATTGTGGCGCACTGGCGATGCACTAGCAATCATACCGGAAAAGAAAAGGGGGGTGATCGGGGGCTGCGCCCCCGGACCCCTGCTTCGCGCTTCGCGCATTTACAACGCACATCTGGCGCAGCCGTGCCATCAGCGGCGATTCGGGCGTGTGGATCGGCGCGTGCTATACTAGAGCGAGCAGATTCGGCTGAGGAGATTGGCTATGAGCGCGCGCGCCTACGTGCTAATCGAAGTGGCCCCCGGCGCGGCGAGCGACGTGATCGCGGCGCTGCGAGCGATGCCCGCCATCATCAGCGCGGACGCCGTCACCGGCCCGTACGATATCATCGCGGTGATCGAGACCGATGCAAGCAGCGCGGTCGGGGCGCTTGTGATCGAGCGGATTCGCCCAGTGCAGGGTATCAATCGGACGATGACCTGCCTGGTGCTGCAATAGATTCGGTAGAAAGGTGCTGTCATGGGTAAAGGTCTGGAGGGTATCGTCGCGGCGTCCACCGCCATCAGCTGCATCGATGGGATGAACGGGCGGCTCTACTATCGCGGGATCGAGATCAACGATCTGGCGGATAACTCGACATTCGAGGAGACGACGGCACTGCTGTGGTATGGCAAGCTGCCGACGAAGACACAGCTCGACTCATTCAACCAAAAGCTCGTGGCCAACCGCAAGATCCCCAACGAGGTGCTAGCGCTGCTAATGTCGATGCCGAAGAGCACCGCGCCGATGGAGGTGTTGCGCACAGCGACGTCGGCGCTCTCGGCCTACGACCCGGAGGATCTGGATAATTCGCTGGAGGCCAACGTCCACAAGTCGACCCGCCTGACCGCCAGTATGCCGACGGTGGTGGCGGCCTGGGAACGGATCCGCAACGGGCTGTGGCCGGTGCAGCCGCGCGAGGACCTGAGCCACGCGGCGAACTTTCTGTATATGCTGACCGGCAAAGAGCCCGCTGCCAAGGCAGCGCGGGTGATGGACACCTGCCTCATCCTCCACGCAGACCACGGGCTCAATGCCAGCACTTTCTCAGCGCGGATCACGGCCAGCACGCTCTCGGACCTGCACTCAGCGATCACATCTGCGATCGGGACGCTGAAGGGGCCGCTGCACGGTGGGGCTAACGAGCAGGTAATGCGGATGCTGCTCGAAATCGGCGACCCAGCGCGGGCCGACCAGTGGACGCGCGGCGCGCTCAACGCCAAGAAGAAGATCATGGGCTTCGGCCACCGGGTCTACAAGGCCGACGACCCGCGGGCGCTGTGGCTGCAGCGGCTCGCCAAAGAGCTCGCCGAGAGCTCAGGCGTCTCGAAGTGGTATGAGATCTCGGAGCGGGTGCGCAGCGTGGTGCAGGAAAGCAAGCCGCTGCCGGTCAACGTCGATTTTTACTCAGCCTCGGTGTACTACACGATCGGCATCCCGATCGATAACTTCACGCCGATCTTTGCCATCAGCCGCGTGGCCGGTTGGACGGCCCACGTCTACGAGCAGTACTCGGAGAACCGGCTGATCCGCCCCGAGTCTGAGTACGTCGGGCCAATGGATGTGGCGTACGTGCCGATCGAACAGCGCGGCTAGCCGATGGCCGCGATCTGACTCAGGATCGTGGCAGCGTCGGTACATTCGAGCAGATGCTGACGAGCCGAGGTGGGGGTGCGCGGCGGCAACGCCGCGCACAGCTGCATCAGGCGCGCCGCATCATCGCTGACCTGGCGCAGCCCAGCGCGCTGCTCGGCGGAGAGCCATGCGGAGCTGGCGATCAGCGTATCGAGCTGGGCGCTATCGGCGAGCGTGAACTGCGGGGCGGCGATGGCTCTGATATCGGCCCACAGCGCGCCATCGCGATGTTCGAAGCTGTCGGCGGCGAAGCGCTCGATGCCCTCGACAGCCACTCGGAGCGACCCGTCGTGCAGACGCACCATGCGGTGCACGGCGGCGAGCGTGCCCACGGCATACAGGTCTGATCCAGCTGGGTGAGCCGGCCTGGCCGCAGGATCGCGGAGCGTGAGCATGCCGAGCGGTCTGCGCTCGTCGATCGCCCGGTCGACGAGCGCGATCGACTCTGGGCGACCGATCGCCAGCGGCGTCACCGTCGCCGGGAAGATCACGACCTGGAGTAGCGGCAGCACTTCGATCTGCATAGGCGCTATTGTAGATCTTTTTTGCACGCACGCTGCGGCGCTGTCGCGCCGCAGCGTGGGTTAAAGGGATATGTGGGGGCTGCGCCCCACACCCCCAGCGATACGCAGGGGTGCGCCCCCCATCCCCCGCGCGCCGTACGGGCGAAGCAAGCGCATGATGCGACATCCACAGGCGATCGATCCAGCGCGTTTCGCCCGTACTTCGTCCCCACCGCCACGCGCCACGGCCCATCGCTCTCGCAAATTACGGGTAGGCCCAGCCAGACGGCCCATCGCCGACCTGTAGCATCAGCCCGGCGGCGTCAGCCGGGACATCGAAGATCAGCGGCACCGAGAAGATCCCAGCCTTGCTTGGCAGCGCGTCGGCGAAGCTCATATCACCGTGTACGCCTTGGCCAAACGTCGTCAGGTAGGCCGAAGAGGCGGCGGCGCTTGCAGCGTAGCGCTTGCCGCGACTATCGACGAGGGTCAGCAGATCGGGCGGGATGCTGGCCGAAGCAGCTCCGTTGTTGCTGACGGCCACTAGCGCGAGGGCAAATCGACCGTTCGGCTGGAGCCCGCCAATGCTGCCGTCGAGCCGCTGCAGATCTTCGGTCCGCACCACCGTCACCACCCACTCACCTTTGACTACCACCTGCCCCAGCGCGAAGGCTGGCGGCGGCGGCGGCGGCGGGGGGATTGGGCTCGGCTCGACTGTCGGCAGCGGCGTGGTCGTCGCTACCGGGTCGATCGACTGTCCGACGGCGGCGGTGGGCGCTCCAGCCTGGGCGTCGGTCGGATTGGGCGAGGCTATTGGGCCGCCAGCCGGCACGCCGGTGGCTGCGACGCCGGTGGCGGCCACGGTCGTCGCATTCTGGCCGATGGGCAGGAGCGATGGGCCGATCATCGCGAGCAGACGTGGCGCCACCAGCGCCCCGAGCAGCACGAGAGCGAGCAGCAGCAGCGCGGCGGGGATGAGCCAGCGCTGGCCTCCGGTCGGCCCGGCGGCGCGCGGCTGATGGGTCTCGAACGCCGCCGGCTGGGTGATAGCTGGCGGCGACAGCAGCGGCTGCATGACCGCGTCGATCTCGTCGGTATCCGATGGAAGGTTGGGCGGTGGGGAAGTATCGAGCTGCCGCGTCACTCTTCCGAGCATGCTCAGCTGACGCTCGGCGCTGGTGCGCTCCTCTGGCGTGGCCGCAGTCTGGGCCATCGCCCGCCACACCCGCGCGTCCTGCGGATGCTGTAGCGAGAGCATCTGGAGGATGAGCTGGGAGCGGCGGACTTCGCCGCGGTCATACACGCGCATCGCGGTTTCAAGCAGCGCGCCAATCTGGTCGGAAGAGAGTGTCACGGTATCCCCATTCACAAAACTGATCACATCTCTATTATAAAAACAGACAACGTCACACAGCATTACGCTTGTGTGACGTTGGTGGGAAAAGGATGCGCGGGGGCTGCGCCCCCACACCCCCGCTGCGCCCCATCAGCGAGAGGGATGCGCGGGGGCTGCGCCGTACGTGCGAAGCAAGCCCTCGCGTGGATTGCGTTCCCAGGATCGATCTGGCGCGCTTCGCCCCTACCGCGCCCGCGCCTCCGCTACTTAAACAGCATCCACCCCTGGTTGGGGAAGCCACGCGAGATCAGCTTGACATCGTGCGAGTCCGACGGTACTTCGAACACCAGGTAGACACTGTAGCCGCCGCGGTCTGCCGGTATCTGATCCTGCATGCCGAGGTCGGCGGTGATGCCGCGCCTGACGGTCGCATTCGAAATATCGGCCCTGCCGTTGAACACGCGACCCTGCGAGTCGCGCACGGCGAAGAAGTCCGCAGGGAGCTGAACCGGCGTGCCGCCATTGTTGAACACTTTGCCGAGCACGTGGATGTAGCGATTGCCTGGGGCGGCGGTGAAGCCGCCGAGGCTGGTGCCAAGCTCGACGACGCACGAGCCGACGCACAGCGGTGGGCCAGGGACCGTGTAGGCGATCGCGCCGCTCTCAAGCACCTGGCCGGACGCAATCACCAGTGGATCGACCGTCTCAGGGGCCGGGACGGCGGGCTGAGGGTTGGGCGCTGGAGCCGGCGGCACGCCTGGGTCAGTCGGGGTTATTACACCAGTGCCAGTGATACCGCCGGTGCCAGTGATACCACCGGTGCCAGTGATGCCGCCGGTACCGTCGATACCGCCGGTGCCAGTGACGCCGTCGGTGCCAGTGATGCCGCCGGTGCCGCCGATACCGCCGGTGCCATTGGTGTCGCCGGCGGTAGCGGTAGGCACGCCGACGATCGGTGTGAGCGCGCCGGCGGTGCCGCCGCCGCCACGGTTATTGAAGAGGTACCAGCCGGCCAGGATGACCAGAACGACGGCGATGGCGGCGAGGAAGTACCAGCGCAGCGGGCTCGGGGCTGCGGCGACGGTATCGTCGTCATCGCCCGTATCGTAGTTGCTGCGCGAGCTCGGCGGGCGGCTGAAACGGTCGGTGGAGGCGCGAGGGGCAGGGCGAGGAGCAGGGCGACGCCCAGCAGCGCTCGCCGCGATGGCCGGCTCAGCGCTCGCTGGAATCGCTGGGCGGACCGGGGCCTCGGCGCGCGGCAGCGCGTCGTAATCGTCGAAGGCCGAGTCGAGCTCGGCGGCAAACGCCTCCTCATCGGTCAGCGGGACGGCGGCGATCGGCGCTGCGGCCGGGGCCATCGCCGGAACATCCACGCTGGCTGCTGGGCTGGCGCCCATGGCCTGCAGGCCCTTGACCGCCATCTCGTTCGTCGGGTCGAGCTGGACGACGCGCTCGAGCGCCGCTCGCCGCTGGTCGGTGCCATCGGCGACGCCGGCAAGCCAGAGCCACGCCTGGACATTGTCAGGCTCCTGGCGTGTCAGCAGACTGAAGAGATTGCGTGCCTCTTCGCGGTTCCCTTCGCGTGCAGCCTCGATGCCGAGCTGCAGAATCGTATCGGACTCCGCCATGCCAACTCCTTCCATCTCTACCAGATATGGTATACACTTGCGCGACGATAGGCTAAAGCTTATTTTACCACAGGCATGATCCCTGTCAACTGGCAGTCGCTTTTGTTGCGCATTGCGATGCGCTATCTGTCGGCTGAGCTCATGACAATGTGTAAAGTGGTAGCTCGTACCTGGCGACATTTGTCGGCTGCTCTTTCGTCCACGCGAGTGGCGAGCCGTGGTACTCTAGAGCGACCTACACTGCACGAGGAGTTCACCAATGCCGAAGATAGATTTCACGCGCTACTACGATCAGGGCGAGCTTGAGGCGGCGCTCCACGCATTCGTCGAAGAGTCGCCGCAGCTGGCGCGGCTAGAGTCGATCGGCAGCAGCCACGAGGGACGCTCGATTTGGTGCATGACGATCACGGCGCCGGGCAGGCCGCACTACGAGAAGCCCGCCTACTGGCTCGACGCCAACATCCACGCTACCGAGGTCACCGGCTGCATGGGTGCGCTGCACCTAATCGAGACGCTGCTCGGCGGCTTCGACAGCGACGCGTCAATCGCCGGTCTGCTGGAGCGCTGCACGTTCTACATCGTGCCACGGGTCAACCCTGATGGCGCCGAGCAGTACTTCAGCTCGCCGCTGTATGTCCGCTCCGGCACCCGGCCATACCCCTTCACCGACGAGCGCGATGGGCTGTACGCACACGATATCGACGGCGACGGGCGGGTGCTCTCGATGCGCGTGCCAGACACACACGGGGCGTGGAAGGTCAGCGAGCGCGACGAGCGGCTGATGCGCAAGCGCGACCCTGACGAGTTCGGCGGGACCTACTACCGGCTCTACACCGAGGGGCTGATCCGCAACTTCAACGGCTACGAGGTGCAGGTGGGGCACCCGCGGCAGGGGCTGGACTTCAACCGCAACTTCGCCTACATCTGGGCGCCGGAGGGCAACCAGCGCGGTGCCGGGCCGTACCCGTTCTCCGAGCCGGAGGTGCGGGCGATCGCCGAGTTCTACGCCACCCATCCCAATATCTCGTGCGGCATCAGCTACCACACCTACAGCGGCGTCATCCTGCGGCCGTTCTCCGATAAGAACGATGATGCGATACCGCTCGGCGACCTGTACACCTTCAAGGCGATCACCAGGCGTGGCACCGAGATCACTGGCTACCCGGCCGGCTCGGTCTACGATATCTTTCGCTACGAGCCGCGCGAGGTGATGCGCGGCGCTTTCGACGACTGGGCCTATGACCAGCACGGCGTCTACGCCTTCACCGTCGAGCTGTGGGATATGGTGGGCGAGGCCGGCATCAAGGAGCGCCACTTCATCGAGTGGATGCGCGACCACCCGGAGGAGGACGACCTGAAACTGCTGGCCTGGAACGATGCCGAGCTCGGCGGCGATGGCTTCGTGCGCTGGTACCCATTCGAGCACCCACAGCTCGGGCCGGTGGAGATCGGCGGCTGGAAAGAGCGCGAGACGTTCGGCAACCCGCCGGCCAAATTTCTGCTGCCGACGCTGGAGCCGAATACGACGTTCGCCATCGCCCATGCCAGGATGTTGCCGCGGCTCGAGATCCAGGAGCTGCGCGCCGATGCGCTCGGCGGCGATGTCCACCGCGTCAGGCTGGCGCTGGTGAACAGCGGCTTCCTGCCAACATACGGCTCGGAGATGGCGGTGCAGCGCAAGGCGAGCCGCCCGATCGAGGTGACGCTGACCCTGCCGGATGGCGCGACGCTTGTGAGCGGGCTGGCGCGGCAGGAGATCGGGCAGCTTGAGGGACGGGCCAACAAGCGCGGGCTGTTCTCGAGCAACTTCGCCACCGATAACGTCGAGCTGATCGAGTGGGTGGTACAGGCAGCGGCCGGCGCGGAGGTCGCGATCGCTGCTGTCAGCCAGCGCGGCGGCACAGTGCGGGGGACGGTGATGCTCGGGGTAGGGAACTAAGGAACCAAGGAACTAAGGAATCAGGCACTAAAGCGCGATGATACGCACGCCGCAAGGTATCTGTCCTGGAGCGCGCCGATCGCGAGCGGATGGGGGAGATGGCGCTGTGCTAGCCC
>JAYUUK010000305.1:0-11442 GCA_043754595.1 Roseiflexaceae bacterium
TTACGCTAGCGACCTGTGCCGTGTGTGGGGTATTCTTGACGCACACACCGATGCTACCGACGCCGGGGATCAGCGCTCCGAGATTGGCCACCAAGAAGAAGACGAAGATCGTGGCCGGCAGCGGGAAGAACTTGGCCACGTTGCGCGCATCGACGCCCTTGGCGAAGTCGTAGAAGAACTCGATGAGCGCCTCGACCACATTCTGCAGCCCGCTGGGGATGAGCTTGAGCCGCATGCCCACCGTGAAGCACAACACCGCCAAGACGATATCGACGACGATCGTCATCAGCAGCGAGTTGGTGAATGGGAAGCCGGAGGCGCAGTGCTCGCCCTCGCGCACACCGCCAATACAGATCAACGGCTCGGCAGCGGCGGAGATGAACAAGTCATCCTTCGTCATCTTGATGCCGAGCAGGTAGAGTACCAGCCCTACGACGAAGGTCACTCCAAGGACCGTCAGGATTCGGTTACGCATGTGCCCTCGCTCCGATCAACAACATTGTTCTGCCCGACTTTGAGAAGTCTTTCACAAACTAGCGTACCACAACAAATCGACTGTCGTCAACCGGCGATAGCGCTGCGGTACACATGGAGACACATTGGGAACTTTCGGGATAGTACAGACGGACGCGACTATAGCACATGTCCTACAAACGCGCAAACAATATGTGTTTGCACAGCAAGGTGTTGGAATGCGCTATGGAGAGTTTCGCCGACTCGTCCAGATACCCGCAGCGAGCTCGGGATGACACGATATGGTCCGCTACGATAAAAACCGCTCCTGCGCAACGCCCCTGATGCCAGCCGCCTGCGCGATCTGCTCGACGACCTCTCGCCGCGCGCCGACGTCGTGGGCGAAGTCGAGGGCGTCGGTCTCGATCGTCAGCATCGGGCACAGGTCGAACTTGCGCAGCCAGTCTTCGTAGCGCCGGTTGAGCTGGAGCAGATAGCTCGGCGGGATGCCACGCTCCGATGGCCGGTCGCGCCCGCCGATCCGCCCTTGCAGCGTCGGCACGCCGGCCTGAAGATGGATCAGCAGAGTCGGCGGGGTGATGGCGCGGATCAAATTCTGGTACAGCTGCCGGTAGGTGCGGAAATCGCGGTGGCTCAATATTCCCTGTTCCAGCAGCCCCTTGACGAATACCTCGTAGTCTTCGTAGATGCTGCGGTCCTGGCAGACCGCCACCGGCGTATCATCGATCTCAAGGTGCTGCTCGTAGCGCTGTGTCAGAAACCAGATTTGCGAGTGAAACCCCCAGCGCTCGCGATCCTGGTAGTAGGCCTCGAGGTATGGGTGGTCGGCCACCAGCTCGTAGTACGGCTGCCAGCCAAATTCCTCGGCCAGGATGGCCACCAGGGTGCTCTTGCCGACGCCAATGTTGCCGGCGATGATGACGTGATGCTTTTTCACGCCGCTATTCTCAACTGTGGCGGCGCGCTTGTCAACTTGCGCCGTATTTTACGTCGGCTTAACGGCGAGACAATCCTGCTGCGCTATAAGAGAGAAGAGAAAGGGCGTGGGGGCGCAGCCCCCAAACCCCCATTGCACTGCGTGCGGCGGAAGGGATGTGGGGTTGGGTGCGCCCCCACGCCCCCGCAAGGCGGCGCGGCGCGCGGCGGAAGGGATGTGCGGGCTGCGCCCCCAAACCCCGCTTCACGCCTTTGCGTCAAAAATGTGCGGCGCGTTCGTCTATCGTCAATCATCGGAGGATCACGTGCCATCGCTGCTCGCCATCGTGCTCGATCGCCCAGAACTCAGCCGCTTCGTCGCCGCGCTGGAGGCCGCAGGGGTCGCGTCGCTGCTGGCCGGGGCTGAGTTCCTGACGGTATTTGCCCCAATCGATGCTGACTCACCGGACGACCACGCCCCGCTGCCGCGCCAGGCGCAGCTGCGGCAGCATATGTGCCCCGGCCAGGCTATGGCGATCGACCTGCTGGACCGCTCGCCGCTGACCACGTTGCAGGGAACATCGCTGGCCATTGGCAACGGTGCCGGGCTGTGCGTCGATGGGGTGTTCATCATCGACGCCGACATTGAGGCGTCCAACGGCGTGTTGCATGTCATCGCCGGCTGGCTCGCGCCCCACGTCGATGCGTAGCGCAACCTGCTGTGGCGGTGGCAGTGCGTCCATTTGGGCCGCCGCGCCGTACTACTCAGCTACAGGAAGTTGGGTAGGCCACAAGGATTGCTCATGGAGATCGAGGCCAAATATCGGGTCGCGGATGGCGCGGCGTTCGAGTCGATCGGCGGTCTGACGGCGCTGGGGCGCTACCGGCTCGAACCGCAGCCGGAGGTCGAGCGGCAGGTCAACACGTACTTCGACACGCCCGAGCGGACGCTAACAAGACAGCGGGCGACGCTACGGCTGCGGCAGGTGGGGGCGCATCAGATCGTCAGCGTCAAGCGCTCGCGGCCGACGCGCGGCGCGCTTCATATCAGAGACGAGTGGGAGACCGAGCTCGGCGAGTTGACTCACCCGCACGACTGGCCGCCGAGCCAGGCGCGGACGCGGGCGCTCGATCTTATCGGCGATGCGGCGCTGTTCGTGCTCCTGCGGGTGCGGACACGGCGGCGGCGGGCAATGGTCTACCATGGCGCGCGGCGGGTTGCCGAGATCGCCCTGGATACCGGCGCGATCATGGCCGGCGGACGGACGATAGGGTTTCGCGAGGTGGAGATCGAGCTGGCCGGTGGGAGCCGCCGCGATCTACGGGCGCTGGTTGGCGAACTGCAGCGGTGCGTCTCGATCGAACCAGAGCCGCGCGGTAAGAAGAGCCGCGGGCTCGCGCTTATGCCGCAGCAGCTGCGGTCGCTCGGGCCAGCGCTGCGTCCGCGGCTGCGTGGCTAGGATAGCGCGCCGTCACTGGGGGCCGATGAGCGTCCGCAGCACCTCGACCGATACGCCGGAGCGTAGCGCGGCGGCGAACTCGCTGAGCCGAGTGGCCGTCGGCCGCTCAAGCAATTCGTGCACGAGCGCTTTTCCAGCGGCGCCGTAGTGGATCGTCGCTTCATCGCGGATGCTGCCGATTAGCGTGAGGATTTCCTCGCGGCCCTCCTCGCGGCCCTCCTCAAGTGCAAGCTGTTCGATACCAGTGAGAATGCGCACGGTTTGCTCCTTCTCGAAATTACGTAGCTCGGTGCGAAACAGCTGCTCCTCGCTCACATCGAGCCGCAGAATGAGGTCGATGGATCGAAACAGGTGGATGATAGCATCTTTTGTGTATCCCTGCTCGTAGAGCCGCCTGACGATGCCAAATTTTGCCATCCGCCGCGCCGCACCTTGGCGAGTGGTGTAGAGGGTGAGGTGGGCGAGCACGATCGGTGCGAAAGGGTTCTGGCTCGCTTCGAGCTCGGCCCGGTGTGGGATGAAGTCGCGGAGCTTGACGATCGGGAAGCGAAGCTCGACTGTCGTCCCCCAGATGTCGTCGCGGTATCCGTTCGGCCGCCAGCGCGCGCTGCGGTCCGCCAGGATGACAAACGTCGCTACTTGCTGGTGGTGTTTGGCGCGGAGGCGCGTGTGGTAGCGAAAGATGCGCTCGGCGAAACCCGACTCTTGCCGATTCTGTACTTCGATATGGACGAGGACGAGCAGCGGGGGGCCGGAGCGCCGCGCGAGCTCGACGAGGAGATCGACATAGCCGCGACGCTCATCAGTCTCCTGGGACTCAGCGAGCAACTCGGTCGGTTGGAAGAGCTGAGGCTGCGCCCAATCGATATCGGCGTGGACAATGGGGAAGAAGAACGCGAAGAATGGATCGAGAAAGATCTCGATCGCGCGCTTCCACGCCGTATCGAAATCGGCACGTGGGACGGGCATGGTTCCTCCGGCGGGTGTGCGACTTTCCATAGATGGAAATGCTCGCACCCGCCGATCTTTGCAGTGAGAATGTGCGGGGATGAACTGGATCCGCCACCGGCAGCGCGTCGATCGAAGATGTCGTCTAGATCCAGCAAGGGCTGGCAAGCGAAGAGCTAGACGAACGGCAGCGGCTGCGGCGCGTCGGCGGGGGGCAGGAGCTCGCGCTGCGCGTCGATGAAGCGGCCGATAGCGCGATACTTCTGGTAGCGCCTTTCGAGCAGCTGGCGTATGGGTATCGCTTCGATCTGCCGCATGTGGCTGAGCAGCGCCTCGCCGACTGCGGCGATGGTGGTATCGGCGCTGGTATGCGCGCCGCCCTCCGGCTCCGGCACGATCGCGTCGATCAGACCGAGCGCGAGCTGGTCCTGGGCGGTGATCTTCATAGCCTTAGCCGCGTCCGGCGCCTTGGCCGAGTCGCGCCAGAGGATGGCGGCGCTGGCCTCGGGTGCGGCGGTGGAGAAGACCGCGTGCTCCAGCATCAGCAGCCGGTCGGCGACGCCGATCGCCACGGCCCCGCCCGAGCCGCCCTCGCCGATGATGATCGCAACGATCGGCACCGGCAGATTGCTCATCGCCAAAATGTTCTCGCCGAGCGCCGTGCCCTGGCCGCGCTCCTCGCTCTCCATCGTCGGGTCGGCGCCGGGGGTATCGATCAGGCAGAGCAGCGGCAGGCCAAACTTCTCGGCGTGGCGAAACAGCCGCATCGCCTTGCGGTAGCCCTCCGGCCGGGGCATGCCGAAGTTGCGTCTGACGTTCTCGCGGGCGTCTCGCCCCTTCTGATGCCCGATGATCATCACGGTCCGGCCATCGAAGCGAGCCAGCCCGCCGATGATCGCCTGGTCGTCGCCGTAGTGGCGGTCGCCGTGGAGCTCGGTGAAATCCTCGGTCAGGGCGCGGACATAGTCCAGTGTGTGTGGCCGATGTGGGTGGCGCGCGATCTGCACCTTCTCCCACGGCGAGAACGATGATTGTGTCATAGCGTTTGGCACCTAGCGGGCGACCTGAACCGGGGCGTACAGCCGCAGCAGCCGGGTCAGCGTGGCGCGGAGGTCGGGGCGTGGCACCACCATGTCCACGGTGCCGTGTTCGAGCAAGAATTCAGCGGTCTGAAAATTCGGTGGCAGCTTCTGGCGCATCGTCTGCTCGATCACGCGCCGCCCGGAGAACCCGATCTGCGCCCCCGGCTCGGCGATAATGATATCGGCCACGGTGGCGTACGACGCGGTGACCCCGCCATAACATGGGTCGGTCAGCACGCTGATATGTGGCAGCCGCGCGCTGGCGAGCCTGGTGAGTGCCATGTTGACTTTGGCCATCTGCAGCAGCGCGATCGTGCCCTCCTGCATCCGCGCCCCGCCCGACGAGTTGATCGTCAGCAGCGGCACCCCGCGCTCCACAGCGCGCTCCACCGCCCGCGTCAGCTTCTCGCCGTACACGCTGGCCATCGAGCCGCCGACGAAGCCGAACTCGGCGATCGTGACCTGCAGCGGCATCCCATCGATGGCCCCCGACCCGCTCATAATCGCATCGTAGAGCCCGGTGCGGCGCTGGAGCTCCTGGAGCTTCTGGGCGTAGGTCTCTTTCGGCGAGACGAAATCGAGGGTGTCGACCGGCGCGAGCGTGGTGTCTTCTTCTTGAAAGCTCTCGGTATCGAGCAGCCCGACCCACTCGCGGGCGGTGAGCCGCATATGATGGCCGCACTTATTGCAGACTTTGAGATTGTCGTTGAGCTGCTTGACATAGATCAGCTCGCCGCACGATGGGCATTTGACCCACATGATGTTGTCTGGGAGCGAGCTATCGCCCTCACGCGTCTGGACGGTGAAGTGTTTTGGGGTACGGCGAAACAGGTCTTTCATGCAGGTTCCTTCAGGCGTAGGCGGGTATTATAGCACAAGAGGTATCACGCGCCGCTGCGGAAGAGCAGCTCGTAGCCGCCGAGCGAGATGATCGCGCGATCCGCCAGGCGGTGCGGCTCGGTGGTGAGTGGCTGCCCATCGACGAATGTGCCGTTAGCAGACGTGAGGTCGGTCAGGGTCACGCCATTGGCGTCGCGCACGATAGTGGCGTGACGGCGCGAGACCCGCGGGTCATCTACCACCAGCTCGCACGAAGGGTTGCGTCCAAGCGTCGTCTGGCCTTGGGGGATGGCGAGCGGCGGTGCAGCGCTGCCGCTCGCGATCAGCGCCGGCCCGCTGAGCGTCGGCAGGATAACGGCGGTGAGCTCGCTGCGGACGGCGGCGGCCTCGCGCAGCACGGCGTCGATCGGCAGCGCGCGCCCATCGAGTTGCGCGCTGGCGAACGCAGCCGCGCCGATCTTGGCGCGGGCGGCGGCGGTGGCTAGCTCGTAATTGGCCCGCTCATTTGGCCCGAGCGGCGCGCCGATCTGCTCGCGGATGGACTCGGCCGCCCCCCACAGCCTGGCGGCGCGCCCGGCATCGCCGCCGACGACCAGCGTCGCGATCGCCTCCAGCGCAAACGCGATGCCCTCGCGGTCGCCGAGGCGGTGGCTGATCGTCAGGCACTCGCCGAAGCAGCGCTGCGCCTCGGCGGCATCGCCCTGGCGCAGCGCGACCTCGCCGATGTTGCCAAGAGTCACGGCGGTGCTGCGCTGGTCGCCGAGGGCGCGAGCGAGCGTCAGGCTCGCGGTGAACAGTGCGCGGGCCGCAGCGTCATCGTGGCGCTGCGTGGCCACCAGCGCCAGGTTGTTGAGCGCGCGAAAGCTCCCCTGCTGGTCGCCGAGCTCGCGCCAGATCGCCAGGCTCTCTTCGAGCGCCGTCCGCGCCCGTTCGAGCTCGCCGGTCTGGCGGGCGATCACGCCGAGCAGATTGAGCGTCCGCGCTGCGCTCGGCTGGTCATCGAGCTCGCGGGCCAGCGCCAGACTCTCGGTGTTGAGCGCGACGGCGCGCGGGTAGTCGCCCTGGGCCCAGGCGATCCCGCCGGCTCCGGTCAGCGCCAGCGCCAGTGGCGCTGGCGGCGCGCCGGGGATCGTGCGGTAGGCTTCGATCGTCTGCTCGAGCCAGCGCATCCCCTCGGTGAGGTGGCCACGGGTGTACCAGAAGCGCCAGAGCGCCCCGGCTATCCCGATCGCCCGCGCCGCGTCGCCGCTGGCCATGCCGGTGCTCAGCGCGGCGCGCAGATTGTCATGCTCGGTCTCCAGCCGGCTCAGCGCCGCATCCTGCTGCGGGCCGGTGAGCTGCGGCGCGTAGCGCTCGGCGTAGGCGACAAAGTGGGCGGCGTGGCGCGCCCGCACTGCGTCGCCGTCGCTGGCAGCGCCGAGCAGCTCGATGGCGTAGTCCGCGATCACGGCGAGCATGGAGAAGCGCAGTTCGCCGTCGTCGCCCTCGGCCTGCCGGATGAGGCTCTTGTCCACCAGCGCGCTCAGCAGGTCCAGTACCTGCCCGGTGCGCAGTGTGGCGTCGGCGCAGACCTGCTCGGCGGCCTCGAGCGTGAACCCGCCCACAAAGCAGCCGAGCCTGCCGAACAGCGTCCGCTCCGGCGCGGCCAGCAGATCGACGCTCCAGGCGATCGTGTCGCGCAGCGTCTGCTGCCGCGCCGCCCGGTCGCGCGCGCCGCCGGTCAGGATATCGAGGCGGTGGGTCAGCCGCGTCAGCAGCGCCGCAGGGCTCAGCACTCTGGCGCGGGCGGCGGCCAGCTCAATGGCCAGCGGCAGCCCGTCCAGCGCCGAGCAAATCGCGGCCACGGCGGCGGCATTGTCTTCGGTGAGCGCGAAGTCGGTCCGCACCGAGCGCGCCAGGGTCACAAACAGCTCGACCGATGGCACGGCGGCGATCTCCGCCAGGCTGGCACCGGCCACTGGCAGCGCTAGCGATGTGACCGGGAACTCGACCTCGCCGGAGACCCGCAGCGCGGTCCGGCTGGTCACCAGCACCTCAAGCCCCGGCACGCTCGCCAGCAGCGCGGTGACCGATGGGGCGGCGTCCAGCACGCGCTCGAACGTATCGAATAGCAACAAGATCCGGCGGGCGCGCATCGCGTTGGCGAGCGCCTGCGCCACATCGGCGTCGGCGGGCAGCTGGAGCGCCAGGGTCTGCGCCAGCGCGTGCGGCACCTGGTCGGCGCTGGCGATCGACTCGAGGCTGATCAGATAGATGCCGTCGGGGAACTGCTCGCGCAGCGCCTCGGCCACCGCCAGCGCGAGCCTGGTCTTGCCGATCCCACCGGGGCCGGTCAGCGTCAGCAATCTGACCCGGCCCTCGCTCAGCAGCGCGGCGGCGGCGGCCACGTCTTTCTCGCGCCCGATCAGCGGCGTCGGCGGCAGCGGGAGCGGCGGCGCTGGCGCAATGGTCGGGACGATCGACGGGGCGCTCGCCGCTGTGGCGGGCGCGGCGAGCGGCGGGGCGAGCGGCGGGGCACTCTCGGCTACGGCACCCTTCCCGGCCGCCGCGCCGTCGGCCGGCGGATCGAACAGCCGAGAATCGAGGGCGCGGCTGTAGACGGCAGGGATCGCCCAGTCCGGTCGGTCGAGCCCCACCGCGCTCATCACCGCCTTGCGCCCCTCCGCCACGCACGCATCGATCGGGAAGCCCTCGCCGAGCGCGCGGTAGAGCTCGGCAGCGAAGCTGCGCGCGCTCTCGGCGGCCACCGCGAACTGCATGGCGATCACGGCGGGGATCTGCGCCCTGACGATCGCCGGTGCGAGGCTGCGGAACGGCTCGACGGTCAGCGCCGCGCCGTTGCAGGCGTTGAGGATGATCAGCCGGATGCCGCTGCGATTGAGCAAGATTCCGAGCTCGCCTGCGCTCAGCGGTGCCGGGTCGCCGCGCTCGTCCTCCAGCATGAGCTGGCCCTGCTTGCCATCGCGCGAGAAGCCGCCGTGGCCGACAAAGTGCCAGATGTGAAACCCCTGCCGCAGACGCCGCCGCAGTATGGCCGATGTCAGGTGTGGCTCGACCTCGATGCTCACCCGATCGCCCAGGCTCTCCAGCGCTGCCCGCACCTCGGCCAGCTCGCGCTCGATCGGCGCGTGCGGCGGCGTCTGCGCCCCGGTCAGCAGTACTCGCAGCGGCAGCTCGGCGTGCAGCGTCGGCACGCGGCTTGACTGCGGCAGGTAGCGCACCACCGGTGTGTCCAGCAGCGCTAGCGGCCCTTGGCTCGGGTCATAGAGCAGCTCCCACGGCAGCGCCGCCACCTCACCGAGCTCGACCGGGATGGTCAGCCGCAGCCTGATGCCCTCGTCTGCGCCGAGCATGCCCTGCGTGCGGACAAAGATATCCTGGATCGCCCCATCGAACAGCGCCGCAAACAGCGTCTGCCCGATCGTCGTCAGCAGCGGCTCGTCGGTGTCCAGATCGGCGAGCCGCGCCAACAGCGGCCGCAGCGCGGCGTCGTCCGTCGGCAGCAGCAGCGCGCTGTGCGCCTCGCCCCCCGGACCGCTGACCGAAACCTGATAGCGCTCATCGCTCACCTTGGCGAAGCGCATTTCGAGATCGAGATACTTGGTAAACATTGTTATACCGCATTGTAGCACGATCTTTTCTGGCACGGCTCGTGCTTCTGCGCACGCGTGAGCAATGACGACGTTTACAGCACAGTAGGAATCGCTATGACAGATCACTCCCAATCGCCCGTCTGGCAGGACGCCATCGACCGCCCGCGCTACCCGTCCATCACCCGCGACCAGCGCTTCGATGTGGCGATCATCGGCGGCGGAATCACCGGGGTCACGGCGGCGCTGCTGCTCAAGCGCGGCGGGCTGCGCGTGGCGGTCATCGAGGCACAGCGCATCGGCGATGGGGTCACTGGGGCCACCACCGCGCACCTGACGACGATGCTTGACGCGCGCTACGCCGATCTGCGCAAGACGTTTGGTCAGGAGAAGACGCAGCTGGTGGTGGACTCGGTGCGCCATGCGATCCGCAGCATCGGCCGCCTCGCCAGCGAACACGGTATCGCCTGCGACTATGTCACAGTCCCTGGGTTTCTCTACGCCGAGCCGGGCCAGGATACGGTTGCTATCGAAGCCGAGATCGAGACGATGCGCAGTCTGGGGCTGCCGGTCAGCGCCGTCTCGTCCATCCCGCTGCCGATCGCGCCGGCAGCCGCGCTCCGGGTCGAAGAGCAGGCGCAGTTTCACCCGCTCAAGTATCTTGTCGGGCTCGCTGGCCAGATAGAAGGCGACGGCAGCGCAATTTTTGAGAACAGCAGGGTCGACACTATCGACGACGGCGAGCCGTGTCAGGTCCACACCGCCGGCGGCATCATCTCGGCGACTGCCGTACTGATGGCGACCCACACTCCGATCAACGAGCTGCTGCTGACCCACGCCCGCGTCACGCCTTACCGCTCGTACGTGCTGGCGCTCGACGCCGGCGACATCGCGCCAGACGCGCTGCTGTGGGATGTGGCCGACCCATACCACTACACGCGCAGCGCCACGATCGACGGCCGCCGGCTGCTGATCGTCGGCGGCGAGGATCACAAGACCGGCCAGGAGGACGACACGACGGCACCGTTCGCCCGGCTGCGGTCCTATGCCAAGGCGCGGTTTGGCCAACGTGAGGTGGTACGCCAGTGGTCAGCGCAGCTCTATGAGCCGGCCGACGGCCTGCCCTACATTGGACGGCAGCTCGGCAAGCAGCATATTTTCATGACCGCCGGCTACTCTGGCACTGGCATGACCTTCGGCACGATCGCCGCCGAGATCATCGCCGGGGAGATTCTCGGCGCGCCGAGTCAGTGGGGTGCGCTCTATGATTCGAAGCGGCTGAGCATCGGCAGCGGCGGGGCACAGATCGTTAAAGAGGGGCTGAACGTCGCCGTCGCCGCCATCGCCGGGTTCGTCCACGACGACGGCGGCGACGTCGAGTCCATTCAGCCCGGCGAGGGCAAGATCATCAGGCGCGACGGCGTGCAGGTCGCCGCCTACCGCGACGAGCACGGCGCGCTGACCATGCTCTCGCCGCGATGCACCCACGCTGGCTGTATCGTCGGCTGGAACACCGCCGAGCGCTCGTGGGACTGCCCGTGCCACGGCGGGCGTTTCGCCGCCACCGGCTCGGTGCTTGAGGGGCCGCCCACCGCCCCGCTCGCGCCGTATGAGGCGAAATCGGGCAAGGTTGGGTAGGGTCGCTGCGCTCCGTCGGGCTGCGCGTCTTGCTACTTACTCTTTGGGGCACGTTTTGATCGCTGCGCTCCGGCGGGTCGCTTGCTCGGGTTGAATGGGCGAAGCAATCGCGTACAGCATCGCGTTACTAGCGCGTGCTTCGCCCCTACGCCTGCGCCCGCCCGTCTCCCGGTCCCACAGCGCCGTGCTAGCACAGATCCTGAGCGCGCCTAACATCTCTGGCGGCAAAATCCCGCCTGGCGCGCTCAGCATGACAGATGTTGGCTGCCATCCAGTCTTGTCACCCACCATGCCTCGGGCGATGGCGGCGAGCGCGACGCAGTATGACAGATGTTGGCTGCCATCCGGTCTTGTCACCCCGTACTTCGTCACTACTTCACGCCGTCTTCGTGTCACTGGCACCGCCGGAGCGTATCGCGCAGCGCCGCCGTCGTCTCGCCGACCGGCACGAACTCCTGCGCTAGCCAGCCATCATAGCCGGTAGCGCGGATCGCG
>JAYUUK010000306.1:0-11383 GCA_043754595.1 Roseiflexaceae bacterium
GCTCCTGGCGCAGCCGGCGCAGTCCATCCCCGCGATCGTCAGCCGCAGCTCGTTCGTCTGGCTCATCGCCGCTCCTCCACTGGTCTCTATCGCGTAGTACCGATTTTTCTGCGCTGTCGCGCGCACTTCTGGGCCTGCGGCAGTTAGGATCGCGAGAACAAGTCTACACCTTCGAGTCAGGTTGAGAGTCAAGCCCCTGCTCAAGCGCCAGAAATAGCCTGGCGAACAGGAACGCGTGCGGCCCGCGAGCCACAAACAGTGGCCCCTCGTCGGTGCGGCGCAGCTCGGGAAGTGGGCGCTCGCCGCAGCCAGCCTCCAGCTCGGCCAGCCGTTCGAGGATCTCGGCGGTCGCGTCGTCCGCGCCGACGAACAGCGTCAGATAGGTGTCGCCCTCCTGCCAGAGGTGAATGTGCTGGCCGCGCAGCCGCCCGAGCAGCATCCCCGCCTCGTCGGAACTGAGCGCGCAGCCGGCCTGCTCCACGAGCGTGGCCAGCATGTCTTCGGCCGATTGTACCTGTGGGTCGCGGCAGATCCGCTCGACGAGGCTGTCGAGCGGGTCGCTCATCGGCGCATCGCCGGTACGCAGGTCGCGCAGCAGCAGGCCGAGCTCGTGCTGGAGCACCAGCAGCGGTGTCAGCTGGCGCTCGAAGGTGAGGAATCGCTCGCGCGCCAGCCGCTCGATCGCCGCCGCCTCGCCGCCGGCCTGCGCCACAAGCAGCGCGCGGATATCGGCGAGCGCGAAGCCGAGGCGCTGTGCCCGCTGGATCTGGCGCACCGTCGTCTCGGCGTCTGGGGCGTAGAGCCGGTAGCCGGCCGGCGAGTGCGCCGCCGGCAGCAGCAGGCGCTCGGCCTCGTAGAAGCGCAGCGCCGAAGGGCGCATCCCGACCCGTCGCGCCAGCTGCCCGATCGTCAGCAGCTCCGTCGCCATAGGCACATCCTCGTTTGCGTAGATGCGGCGGATGTTTGGCGGCTGCACCCGCGCCGTGTGCGACAGTGTTTTAGGGCTTGTTCTGAGGCGCGTCGAGCTTGGCAGTCTGCCCGGCGGTCAGCGTCAGTGCGCCGCCGGCGGCGAAGATCGTCACGCCCCGCCGCCCGCTGACCCGCCAGCCAGTCTCGTTCGACCACACCAGCGCGGTGTCTTCGTCGATGCCCACCAGCGTCACGCCAGCTGGGGCGGACGCCAGCGCCCGCTCGAAGACCTGCGGCGTGAACAGCCCGCGCATCCTGTCGAAGTGCGGCAGGATCGCCAGCTGCGGCACCACCCCGAGCCCAGGTGTGTAGCGCGGCGAGTCGCCGGCGCGGATCGAGCGTACGCTCAGGCACGAGCCGCCGAGCATCATCGCCCCGGCGCTGCACCCCGCCAGCGCCGCGCCATCCGCACGCGCCGCCCGGATCAGCGCCCATGCCGGCGTGTCGCACAGCGTCTCGATCACGTAGTCTGGCTGGCCGCCAGAGAAGTAGTAGAGCTGATGGCCGCTCAGCAGATCGAGCAGCGAGGCGTCGAAGGCATCCTGCCGCACTACGAGCGGAATCTTTGCCACCATCGCCCCCAGCCTGGCGAAGTGCTGCGCGCCCCGATCGTTCCAGGTGGCGGGCATGCCAGGCTCGAGGCCGCTGGCGGTCGGCAGCAGCGCCACGCTCGGAGTCGGGCGGTAGGGGGCCAGCAGCGCGCGGTCGGTCTCGTCCATCGCTGCGGTATACTCGCCCGAGCCGAGCAGCGCCAGCGCGCCTGGGTAGGTTGTCATACGCTCAGCTCCGGGTGGTCGGGCAGATTATATGCGACGTGCGCCAGGTGGTGCAGCGCCTCGCGGAACAGCGCCGCCACGTGAGCGTCGTCCACGGTGTAGAACATGCGATTGCCATCGCGGCGGTAGCGCACCAGCCGCAGATCGCGCAGCGAGCGCAAGTGGTGCGATGTGGCAGACGCCGAAACGCCGACGATCTGCGCGAGCTCGTTGACGCTGCGCTCGCCTAGGGTCAGCGCGTAGACGATCCGCGCCCGCGTCGGGTCTGCCAGGGCGGCGAAGGTCTGCGCCACCAGCAGCGACTGCTCGGCGGTCAGCGCGCGCGGCTCGGTGAGCGCGGCGATCGGGTCGGCGTGGCGCTCGGCGACGCGCGGTGCGGCGCGGGTTTTGGTCATCGGCGTGCCTGCAATCTATCTGAATATCTGCTCATATGCTATGATAGATCGCAGCGATTTCGCACTCCACCGATAGCATACACTATGACGTCATTCACTCCAGGCCCGATCGCCCTGCTCGGCTCGGGCGAGTCAGCGCCGGCCAACGGCCCGGTCTACGAGGCCATCGCCCGGCGCTATGCTACCCCGCTGTCGATCGCCGTGCTCGAGACGCCGGCTGGCTTCGAGCCAAACAGCGCCCGCGTGGCCGACAAGGTGGCCGATGCGCTGCGGCAGCGGCTGCAAAACTACCGCCCAGATGTCCGCGTGCTGCCGGCCCGCGCCCGCGGCACGCCGCTCAGCCCTGACGCGCCCGAGGTGACCGACGACCTGCGCCGCAGCGATCTGATCTTTCTCGGCCCCGGCAGCCCGACGTACACCGTGCGCCAGCTGCGCGATAGCCTGGCCTGGCACCGAATCTGCGCCCGCCACCTGCACGGCGCAGCACTGGTCTTCGTCAGCGCCGCGACCCTCGCGGTGAGCTCGCACACCCTGCCGGTCTACGAGATCTACAAGGCCGGCATGGACCTGCACTGGCAACCGGGGCTCGATCTGCTCGGCGCATTCGGTCTCGACCTGGTCATCGTGCCGCACTGGAACAACAGCGAGGGCGGCGCCGAGCTCGACACCAGCCGCTGCTACATGGGCGGCGAGCGCTTTGGCCGCCTGCTCGAACAGCTCCCCGCCGGCCAGCGGGTCGTCGGCATCGATGAGCACAGCGGGCTAGTGATCGACATCGCCGCCACCGAGTGCCGCGTCTTCGGCAAGGGCGGCGTGAGCCTGCTGCGCGATGGCGTCGAGCAGCGGTTCGAGCGCGGCACCGCGTTCCCGATCGCCCTGCTCGGGGATCTGCGCCAGCCCCAGCTTAATGATAGCACCGATGCAGTGTTTGCGGATATGGCGCGCGCCGCCGATCTCCCCGACGCGCCGCCCGATGCGGTGGCAGCACTGCTCGGGCGGCGTCAGGCGGCGCGGGCCGCAGCCGACTGGGCCGCAGCCGACTCGCTGCGCCGCGAGATCGTCGCGCTCGGCTGGCAGGTGCGCGATACGCCGGGCGGCGCGGTCGCCGAGCCGCTCGGGCATTGACTCATTGTCAATTGACGAGTCGGGCCGCCGTGGCTATGGTACACTGCGCAGCATATGATCGTCACGCTCACACCTAACCCGTCGATCGACCGAGTGCTGATCGTCCCTGGCTTCCGCCGCGCCGATGTACGCCGCGTGGCCGAGCGCCGCGACGACACCGGCGGCAAGGGCGTCAACGTCGCCCGCGTCATCGCCACGCTCGGCGAGCCGACGCTGGTCTGCGGCCCGCTCGGCGGCATCACCGGCGGTCAGATCGCCGCGCTCGCCGCCGCCGAGGGTCTGCCGACCGCCTGGACGACGGTGGCGGGCGAGAGCCGCATCTGCCTGCTGATCACCGACGCGGACGACGGCGATACGCTGACGATCAATGAGCGCGGGCCGCAGCTGGCGGCCGAAGACTGGGAGCGCTTCGCCGCCGATGTGCAGCGCCGCGCCGCCGGTGCCAGCGCGCTGACCTGCTCCGGCAGCCTCCCTCCCGGCGTCCTCCCCGATCAGCTGTTCGCGCTGCTGTCGCGCGCCGCCGCGCCGGTCTACCTCGATACCAGCGGGGCGGCGCTGCTCGCCGCGCTTGGCCAGCCATTTGCCGCCATCAAAGTCAACGGCCACGAGATCGGCGAGGCGCTCGGCATCGCCGTCGAGACCCCCGAACAGGCGGCCGTCGCCGCGCGCGAGGTGGTGCGCCGCGGCGCGGCGCGGGCGATCGTCACGCTCGGCGCTGGCGGGGCGGTGGCCGCCGACGCAACAGGCGCGTGGCACGCCGCACCGCCATCCATCCGCATGGTCTCGCCGGTGGGCAGCGGCGATGCGGTGCTCTCCGGCGCGGTCGTCGCCATCGCCCGCCGCTCCGCCGCGCTGCCTGATGCGCTGCGCCTCGGCGTGGCCTGCGGCACCGCCAACGCGCTGACCGCAGGGGCCGGCAGCGTCGCCATCGCCGATATCGAGCGGATCTACGCCGATGTGACGCTGCGCGACTGCTGATCGCGTGACGGGGTGAGGTATGAAGCGATGAAGCGCGCGATATTCGCGTAGATGAGCGTAGATGAGTGCGGATGAGCGGAACCTGCCCGGCATCTGTGGCTATCTGTGCCTATCTGTGGACAACCTGCCAGGCTGTGGACAACCTGCCCGGCCACCTGCTGAAAGGAACCACGTGGAGCTACGCGACCGCGTCATCGTCATCACCGGCGCCTCAAGCGGCTTCGGCGAGCTGATCGCCAGGCGCTGCGCCGCGCGCGGGGCCAAAGTCGTGCTCGCCGCCCGCAGCGTCGGCAAGCTCGATGCGCTCGCCGAGGCGCTCGGCGGGCCGTCGCGGGCGCTCGCGGTGCAGTGCGATGTCTCGCTGGACGCAGACGCCGCACGGCTCGCGTCCGCCACCATCGCCCACTTCGGACGCGCCGATGTGCTGCTCAACAATGCCGGGTTCGGCGTCTTCGACCGCTTCGAGCACGCCAAGCTGAGCGACCTGCAGGCCATGATCGAGGTCAACGTCTACGGCGCGGTGCGCTGCACCCAGGCGTTTCTGCCGCACATGCGCGCCAGACGCACAGGCCAGATCGTCATGATGGACTCGATCTCTGGCCTGGTCTCCAGCATGAACCTGGCGTTCTACAGCGCCAGCAAACACGCGCTGCTGGCCATATCGCGCGCGCTGCTGGTCGAGCTCGCTGGCACCGGCGTGCGCTGCGCTGTGATCTGCCCGGGCGTCGCCCAGACCGGGTTTCAGCGCTATGCTGAGGAGGCCAAGTTCCCGCTTGTCTCGCGGCTCACCGCCGTCAGCGCCGAGACCGTGGCCGATGCGACCGTCGCGGCGATCGCGCGCGGCACCCACGGCGAGGTGGTGGTGCCGTGGTACGGTAGGCTGCTGGCACTCGCCACCTACCCATTTCCCGGCGTCACACGCGCGCTGATGCGGCTGCTGAAGTAAAGGAGACCGGTGATGACACCTCTACGTGGGCTGCTGGTGGGTGCTGGCGGGATGGGGCGCGGCTGGGCCGAGAACCTGGCGGCCAACCCGCATACCGAGCTGGCCGGGTGGGTCGATATCCGACCGGGCGCTGCGGCGCAGGCGGCCGACGATCTCAAGCTGTCCGTCGGCCATACCGGCGATGACCTGGCGCGCGCCCTCGCCGAGCTGCGCCCGGATTTCCTGGTGGACGTGACGGTGCCCGAGGCCCACCACGATGTCACGCTCGCCGCGCTGGCGGCCGGCGTCCCGGTGATCGGCGAGAAGCCGATGGCGATGAGCATGGACGAGGCGCGCGCGATGGTGGCGGCCTCCGAGCGGGCCGGCAAGCTCTACATGGTCAGCCAGAGCCGGCGCTACAACGCCGCGCTCCACGCCTACCGCCGCCTGATCGGCCGCGCCTGCGGCGATGTCGGCATCCTCAACGCCGATTTCTACATCGGCGCGCATTTCGGCGGCTTCCGCGATGCGATGGCCAATGTACTGCTGCTGGACATGGCGATCCACACCTTCGACGCCGCCCGCTACCTGCTCGGCGACCCGGCGCCCGTCGCGGTCTACTGCGATGAGTTCAGCCCGCCGTGGAGCTGGTACGCTGGCGGGGCGTCGGCCACCGCGATCTTCGAGCTGGAGGGCGGGGCGCGCTTCACCTACCGCGGCAGCTGGTGTGCCGAGGGCCGCAGCACCTCCTGGGAGGGCGAGTGGCGCGCCGTCGGGCCGGGCGGCAGCGCGACGTGGGATGGAGCCCAGACGTTACGCGCCGAGCGGGTCAGCGGCACCGATGGCTTCATCCGCGAGGTGGCGCAGGACAGCGAGCCGATCGAGCCGGACTACCCGTACGGCATCCGCTCGTCGCTGCGCGATTTCGTCGCCGCACTGCGCACCGGCGCGACGCCCATGGGCGAGTGTCACGATAACATCAAGAGCCTGGCCATGGTCCTCGGCGCGATCGAGAGCGCCGCCACCGGCCAGCGGGTGCGCATTGCGTATTGACAATTGACGATAGAGCAATCCTCGTGGATGAAAGAGAAGGGATACCTGCGATGCCCGTGATCCTAACCCTCTGTGACCGCTCGGCCGATATGGTCAAGGCCTGGCGATCCAACTTCCCGCCCGAGAGCGGCGTTACCATCATCAGCCAGAATATCCTGACGGTCAAGGCCGATGCGATCGCTATCCCCGCTAACGCCTTCGGCTTCACCGACGGCGGCATCGATATGGCTATCAGCCGCGAGATCTTTGACTGGAAGCTCCAGGATCGGCTGCGCGCGCTGATCGACCGCGATTACTTCGGCGAGCTGCTCGTCGGGCAGGCGCTGGTGATGCCCACCGACTCGCCCGGCTACAAGTATGCCATCGTGGCCCCGACGATGCGCCTGCCGAGCGATGTGGCGGCGACGGTCAACGCCTACCTGGCGATGCGCGCCATCCTGGTGGCCGCCGAGACTCATAACAAGCTGGTCCGCGCGCCGCAGACCCCCATCCGCTCGGTGGTCATCCCCGGGCTCTGCACCGGCACCGGCAAGATGCCCCACGACCGCTCGGCCTATCAGATGTGGGCTGCCTATCGCAAGATCGTGCTCCGCGAGACCGAGTGGACCAGGACGCTGGAGAAACAGGTGGACCACGATAAAAAGATGCGGGTTCGGTGATGGAGAGACCGGGCGGCGGTATTGACGAGATAACGAGATGACGCTCTGCACGTGTCATGCTGAGCGGCACCGGCTGGACGCCTGAACGAGGCAGGCCGCTGCCGCAAAGCATCTGTGGTGGCACAGCGCTGCGGATGCGGGGTGGGCGATGGGGAGGCCGGGAGACAGGAGACCGGTTATGTGTGCTTATCTGTAGTGATCGGCCCGGCTGTCCGGCATTCACGCGGATTGGCGTGGATGAGCGGATCAATTGCCCGGTTATCTGTGCCTATCTGTGCTTATCTGTGGACAAGCCCCGGCTCCCCTACCACATCCGGCTCTGCTCAGGCCCGCCCTGCTCGCTCGGGGCCAGCTTCTCGATGAACGGCACGCTGAGGTGCTCGTAGGCGCGGCGGGTGGCGATCCGGCCGCGTGGGGTGCGCTGCAGAAAGCCGAGCTGGAGCAGAAACGGCTCGTACACATCCTCGATCGCGTCGACCTCCTCGGCCAGCGCGGCAGCCAGCGTCGAGAGCCCGACCGGCCCGCCGTCGAACAGCTCCATGATCGCCCGCAGCAGCCGCCGGTCGTTCTCATCGAGCCCGAGCGCGTCCACCTCAAGCTGCGCCAGCGCCGCCTGCACGATTTCCAGCGTCATCACGCCGTCCCCTACCACCTGCGCGTAGTCCCGCACTCGGCGCAGCAGCCGGTTGACGATCCGCGGCGTCCCGCGCGCGCGTTTGGCGATCTCGCGCGCGCCCTCGGGCGTCGCCTCGACGTTGAGGATCCGCGCGGCGCGCAGCACGATCTCGTAGAGCGCGTCCACCGAGTAGAATTCCAGCCGATGCACCGAGCCGAAGCGGTCGCGCAGCGGCGATGTCAGCAGCGCCAGCCTGGTCGTCGCGCCGATCGCAGTGAATTTTGGCAGCTTGAGCCGCAGGTTGCGCGCGCTCGGCCCCTTGCCGACCATAATATCCAGCGCGAAGTCTTCCATCGCTGGGTAGAGCACCTCCTCGATGGCGCGGTTGAGCCGGTGGATCTCGTCGATGAAGAGGATATCGTCTTTTTGCAGGTTGGTCAGCACCGCCGCCAGGTCGCCGGCGCGCTCGATCGCCGGGCCGGACGTCAGCTTGATATTGACGCCCATCTCGTTGGCCAGCACCCCCGCCAGGCTGGTCTTGCCCAGGCCGGGCGGCCCGTAGAACAGCGTGTGGTCCAGCGGCTCCTCGCGCCCCTTCGACGCGGCGATGGCGATCTTGAGCTGATCGACGACTTTCTCCTGGCCGATGAACTCGCCGAGCTTACGCGGGCGCAGACTCTTCTCGACCTGCTGGTCCTCTTCGCCGGGGTTGGGGTTGACGACGCGCTCGTTGCTCATGGCGGTGCCGCTCGTAATCCTAGCACACTCGTTCGTAGTATACCACAGCCGCCATTATTGACAATTGACGCTCATCGTCACCCTGTCCTGCAGCCCTCCAGTCTCCCGGTCTCATGCCTGTAGCAATCCTACGAGCGGAGAAAAGGGATGATCTCGGGGGCTGCGCTCCCAAAACACCGCGTTGCGCTTCACGCGTTTCCAACGCACATAGGATCGCCATACTCTGTGCTCCGTGCTCCTTGTCACGTGCTACCGCCGCAGCGTATCCTCGATCTCGCGCGCGCTGCGGATGCTCCAGCGGCCGATATCGCTCAGCCGCCACTCGCGGCCGAACAGCAGCGGCGCGCTGTCTTGCGCGCCGGCAGCGCTGCCAAAAACCCCGGTGAGCGCGCTGTTCGTGTCGTAGACGATCGTCGGCTGGTATAGAATGATCGCCGGCGCGAGATCGACCCAGCGCTGCGCGAAGGCGGCGTAGCTCTCGGCTCGCCCCGCAAATGTCGGGTCGGTCAGCCCCGTCTGCAGATAGTTATCGATATCGTCGTCGGCCAGCCCGGCGTAGTTCAGCCCGAGCGCGCCCTGGCTCGAGTCCCACAGCGCGAACTGGTCTGGGTCTGGCCCGAGCCGCTGCCAGCTGTGGATGGCGATGGCGAAGTCGTGCTTGGCCAGCCGCGCCATCAACTCGTTCGGCTCGACCGACTCGACAGTGATGACCACACCGATGCTGCGCCACTGTTTGGCCACCGCCTCGGCGGCCGCCAGGTGGTCGGCGGTCTGATCGGTGATCAGGGTGAAGGTCAGCGCCGCGCCGTTTTTGAACCGCGTGCCGCCGCCCGCCGCCGCGTAACCGAGCGCGTCGAGATCGCTTGCCGCACGCGTCGCATCGAACGGATACCAGATCGGGTCGCCGCTATTGGCCCAGGTCCCCGGCAGCAGCGGCGTATCGAGCAGCGCCGCGCCATCGCCGAGCGCTGCCCGCGCCACCTCGCGCCGGTCCAGCCCGCGGGCCAGCGCCTGACGCAGCGCGACGCTCGCCAGCGGCCCGCCGCGCAAGTTGAACGTCAGCGTGGTGTAGCCATCGAGCGCGGCGCGCCGCCGAATAACCCCGGTCGGCGGGTTGACCGTGGTCTGCTCGGCGGGGAGCGCCAGGCCATCGGCGTTGCCGCGCGCCAACTCACTGACGGCCTGCTGCGAGCTCTGTACAAACAGCAGCTCGACCGAGTCGATCAGCGGCCGGCCGCGGTAATAGCTGGAGTTGGCGCTCAGCTGCGCCCGCTCGCCGCTCAGCTCATCGAGCCGATATGGCCCAGTGCCTACCGGCCGCCGGTTGAACGGGGCGACGGCGCGCTCAGTAGGGGTGAGGCTGGCCAGCAGGTGCGCCGGCAGTATCGGAAAGGTAGCGTAGCGCGGCAGCGGGGCGTATGGCGCATCGAGCACCAGACGAAAGCTGCGGTCGTCGATCGGCTCGGGGGTGATCCGCCGCCAGACCGTGGCGAGCGCCGGGTCGCCGGCGAAGGCCGGATCTTTGATGGCGCGGATGGTGAACAGCGCGTCGTCGGCGGTCAGCGGCGCACCGTCGTGCCACATCACATTTGCGCGCAGCGTCACGGTGTAAACCAGCCCAACATCATCGCCGACGAACGACTCGGCCAGCGCCGGCAGCGGCAGCCCATCGCGGTCGAGCCGCAGCAGCCCGTCGAAGATAAGCTGCTGCACATCGCGCGATGGCTGGTCGAGCGAGGTGTTGGCCACCAGCGGGTTGAGCTGCTGCGGCGCGCCGACGATCAGCTCGCGGTAGATTCCCCCGGCCGCCGGCCGCGACACCGATGTCTGCGTCAGCACTACGGCCGTCATCAGGATCAGCACCAGCAGCGAGCTGACGACGGCGATCAAGATCTGCCAGCGGATGCGTCGCGTCACGCGCTAGGCGGCGGGCGCCGGGAAGATCGGCAGGCTCGCGATCAGCGAGAGGATCAAAAAGACGATCGAGACGATGATCGTCCCCTGGAAGATCGTCTTCTCAAGCCCGCGCTTTGTGCGGTAGATCGAGCTCGTGTCGCGCGATTGCAGCCCTGCCGTCCGCCCCTGGAGCACAACCAGAAAGATCACCGCGGCGCTCACGATGATCAGCGAGATATACAGCGCAATTTCCACAGATTCATCCTCGGTTACAACGATCGACCCCAGCGACATTCGGCGCATTATAGCACATGCCATCGCGTCGCCGGGCGATCGTATCGCTGGTACGGCTCATGGCGCGCTCACCACCACATGGTCGAATGTTGCCCCGCTCGGGGCGGCGAAGTTCTCCAGGTAGACGCCGGCCGTCCCATCGCTCAGCCGTGCGTCGCTGAACGTCGCCACGACGCGGCCATTGATGCGCAGCGCGAAGTCGCCGCCGCGCGCCGCAAGCTCGACGCGGTTCGCCTGGCCTGGGCGGAGCGCATCGGTGTGGCCCGGCTCGACGAGCGTCAGCCAGCTATCGTTGACCGAGACCAGGCAGCCGTAGCTGTCTGCGGCATCGATCCAGCAGGCGTAGAAGCTGCGCGTGCCATCGCCGTAGGTGTTCAGCCGCAGCACCACCCCCGCCCGCGCGTCGCGCGCCGGGAGCACATCAGCGCTCACCATCAACTCGCCGTGGCGCTCACCCTCCGGCGCGCTGATGTAGTAGCTATCCGGCTGCTTGAGCGTCACACTGTACACTCCGTCGCGCGCGGCCGCCGCCACCTGCTCGTCCTCCTGCTGCGCCCAGCCATCGGCCGCGCCATCGAATCGATACTCGACCTGGCGCTGTCGCGGCGGCGCAAATGCGGCGGCGGGGTTCAGCGCGAACGATGCGTCGATCGCCGCGATCGCGGCGCGCCAGCCGGCGGCGCTCGTGGTCGGCAGCGCGATCGTCACGACTGCCACCCAGCGCGCGGCGCGGTGGAGCGAGCTTATCGCGGTAAACTGCGCTCCACCATCCTCGGCGGCGGCGGCGTAGCGCCAGCCAATCGTCGCGCCGGTCGCGCCGGGCTGTGGCGCGTCCCTGACAAAGTCGCGCTCGCCGGCGAACGAGTCGACGAACGCCATCAGCCGCTGCCCAACGGCCGCATCCGGCAACGGCTCGGGCTCCTCGCTCACCGCCACCGCCAGCAGGCCGCCGGTCGTCG
>JAYUUK010000307.1:0-35587 GCA_043754595.1 Roseiflexaceae bacterium
TGACCGAAATCACATGGCCCGCGTGGCCCGCCGCAGCGCAACCAACAGCGCGCCGAGCCAGAAGCCGGACGCACCAAGCAGCCCCACCCGCCCGAGCGAGGCGCGGCTGACGCCGGGGTGGAGCAGCGCGCCGAACTGCTGCGCCGGCTCGATGTAGGCGCGGCAGGCCGGCGGCAGCGGCGTCTGCCAGGTGCCACGCAGCAGCGGCAGGCTCGCTAGCGCCCCGAGCAGGCTGTAGCCAGCCGCGAGCCTGGCCCAGCGCCGGTATGCGGCCGAGCTCGTGGCAGTTGGCCGGGCAGCACCGGCGGCCAACGTCCAGGCGATCGCCAGCCGCGCCGCCAGCCCAGAGGCAAACGCGCCGCGCCGCTCGCCGATCAGCAGGTAGACGGTGGCATGCAGCAGGCTTGAGGTCCGCCAGTAGCCGAGCAGCGCGCCGAGCTCGGCCGCCCGCCGCCAGCGCAGTGCGCCCGCCAGCAGCGCCAGCGGGGCCAGCACCGTCAGCGCCACCGCCGCGATGAAATCGACCCTGACCAGCGCGCGCAGCCGGCGGCTCGGCGGGAATTGTGCTTCGATCATAGGGGCCTCGCAGTCTTCATCATCGCGCCTGCCGGCGCGCGTAGCTCGCGCACCGTCTCAGTTCTACTGGCTAGTATACGCGCCAGATGGTCTGTAGGTTTGAATCGTCCGCGCCGGCAACTTATGCTATGATCGCGCAGTTCGGGTCAGCGCTTCGGGGGCTCCCCGATCGACCCGCAACCTAACAAATGGCTACAGGGAGGTACCATGCAATCTGCGCTCTTCGTCTGGGGTGGCTGGGAGGGCCACGAGCCAAAGCAATGTGTCGATATCTTCGCCCCCTATCTCAGCGGGCAAGGCTACGATGTGACGATCTCCGATACGCTCGATGCCTATCTCGACGCCGAGAAGATGGCGGCCTACAGCCTGATCGTCCAGGTCTTCACCATGAGCACCATCACCAACGAGCAGGAGCACGGGCTGCTTGAGGCCGTCAGGTCCGGTGTTGGCTACGCCGGCTGGCACGGCGGTATGGCCGACGCCTTCCGCCAGAATACCAACTATCAGTTCATGGTCGGCGGGCAGTGGGTGGCCCACCCCGGCAATATCATTCCCTACCGCGTCCACGTCACCGATCGCGACCACCCAATCACCGCCGGGCTCCAGGATTTCGACATGCACTCCGAGCAGTACTATATGCATACCGACCCGGGCAATACTGTGCTGGCGACGACGACGTTCAGCGGCGAGCACTGCGCCTGGGTGGCGGGCACGGTGATGCCAGTTGTCTGGACCCGGCCGTGGGGCGCGGGGAAGGTGGCGTACTGCTCGCTCGGCCACGTGGCAGCAGACTTCCAGGGGCCGGAGGCTCGCACAATCGTCGAGCGCTCGATGCTGTGGGCGAGCCGGTGACGATGACCGAGCAGTCGTACGGGTCTCGCGCCAGCGATTTTGACGCAACGGCGCAACGATGCAACGGCGCATCGCGGCGCGCGATCGAGCAGCGCTGTGCCAGCACAGATGCTTCGCGGCAGCGGTCTGCGACTTTCAGGCGTCCCAGCGGGAGCCGCTCAACATGACATGCCAAGGGCTCCCGCAGCGATCGGTACTTTTGACGCGGCAGCGTTCCGCGACTATCAGGCGTCCCAGCGGGAGCCGCTCAACATGACATGCGAAGGGCTCCCGCAGCGATCGATACTTTTGACAACGAATAGCGAGGATCGTGTGACAACTCAACCGATGAAGATCGGCATTATCGGCACCGGCAACATCAGCGGCATCTACCTTGAGAACGGCAAAGTCTTCGACATCCTCAACATCGCGGCGGTGGCCGACATCGACGTGCCGAAAGCCCAGGCCCAGGCCGACAAGTATGGCGTGGCCAAAGCCTGCACCCCAGACGAGTTGCTGGCCGACGACAGCATCGAGGCGGTGATCAACCTGACAATCCCGGCGGCCCACGGCGATGTGGCGCTGGCGGCGCTGGCGGCCGGCAAGAGTGTCTATAACGAGAAGCCGCTGGCAGTGACCCGCGAGCAGGCCAAAGAGATGCTGACGCTGGCCAAATCCAAGGGCCTGCGCGTCGGCTGCGCGCCAGACACCTTTCTCGGCGGCGGGCTCCAGACCTGCCGCAAGCTGATCGACGATGGCTGGATCGGCAAGCCGGTGGCCGCCACCGCCTTCATGATGAGCCACGGCCCAGAGAGCTGGCACCCCAACCCGACGTTTTTCTACCAGCCAGGAGCCGGCCCGATGTTCGATATGGGGCCGTACTACCTCACCGCGCTCATCCACCTACTCGGCCCGGTGCGCCGCGTCACTGGCTCGGCCCAGATCTCCTTCCCGCAGCGCACCATCACCAACAGCTACAACTACGGCGAGCAGATCGATGTCAACACCGCCACCCACGTCGCCGGGGTGATGGATTTTGTAGCCGGCCCGGTGGCGACAATCATCACCAGCTTCGATGTCTGGCACGCCGACCTGCCGCGGATCGAAATCTACGGCAGCGCTGGAACGCTGAGCGTGCCAGACCCCAATACCTTCGACGGGCCGGTGCTGCTGCGCGGCGCGGGCGATAAGGTCTGGCGCGAGATCCCGCTCAGCCACGGGTTCGCCGCCAACAGCCGCGGCATTGGGTTGGCCGATATGTGCCAGGCGATCCGCAGCGGTCGGCCGCACCGCGCCTCCGGCGATCTGGCCTACCACGTCCTCGATCTGATGCACTCGTTCCACGATGCGTCGCGCGATGGCAAGCACATCACGCTCGAAAGTCAGTGCGAGCGCCCCGCCGCCCTGCCGCTCGGCCTTGGCGCGCGGTCTGTGGAGGCGTAGTGTCTTGACAAGTGTCCATACCCTCATCTCTTCAACTTACTGAGAGAGGTGCCATGCAACCTGGCGTCGTCTTCCCACAGCTCGAGAGCGGCACCGACCCGCTGGCGATCCGCGCCTACGCGCTGGCCGTCGAGCAGATGGGCTACCACCACATCCTGGCCTACGACCACGTGCTCGGTGCGAGCACCGCCGCTCGGCCTGACTGGAGCGGGCCATACAGCAGCGAATCGCTGTTCCACGAGGTGTTTGTGCTCTTCGGTTATCTGGCGGCGGTCACCAGCCGCGTCGAGCTGGTGACCGGCGTGCTGGTGCTGCCGCAGCGGCAGACGGCGCTGGTGGCCAAGCAGGCAGCCGAGGTCGATCTGCTCAGCGGCGGCCGGCTGCGGTTGGGCGTCGGCGTCGGCTGGAACGATGTGGAGTACACCGCGCTCGGTGCGAACTTCGGCGACCGCGGCGCGCGCAGCGAGGAGCAGATCGCCGCGCTGCGGGCGCTGTGGGCCGAGACCGCGATCATATTCGACGGCCGCTGGCATACCATCCTAGACGCCGGTATCAATCCGCTGCCGCCGCGCCGTGCCATCCCAATCTGGATCGGCGGCTATAGCGAGGCCACGCTGCGGCGCATCGGAGCGATAGGCGATGGCTGGTTCCCCTGGCGCCCGCCAAGCGAGGAGATGGCAGCGCAGCTCGGACGCATGCGCGCCTACGCCGCCGCCGCCGGGCGCGACCCAGCCACGATTGGGGTCGAGGCGCAGCTCTCCATCGGGCGGCTGCCCGAAGCCGAGTGGCAGGCCCATATCGACGGCTGGCGGCGGCTCGGCGCGACCTATATGTGCATCAACACCATGGGCGCCGGCCTACGCTCGCTCGATGAGCACCTAGAGGCGCTGCGCCGCGTCAGACGTCTGTTCCCCGACTGACGCCGGCGATCGTTTGACATCCGCCCCATCCGTCGCTACACTGCAATGATCCGGCTCCGTATCGCGCATACCGTACGGGCGGCTACTTACTACTTGCTCTAGCGATCCTACTGGAGTAGGAGAGGAAAGATATCGGGGACACCCAGAGGGTACCCGGCCCCCAAACCCCCGCTGTGCGCTGCGCGCGTTTACTACTTGCTACTCGCTACTTGCTACTTGCCACGGAGCCAGCCCATGACCGACCATATTCTGTACCGCGATGCGGTGCGCCAGCGCGTCCTGATCTTCGACGGCGCGATGGGCACGAGCGTCGACCCATACGATCTGACGCCGGAGGACTACGGCGGCGAGCGCACCTTTGGCGCGCGCGACTACCTGGTGCTGACCCGTCCAGACGTGATCGACGCGATCCACTCCAGCTTCGTGGAGGCCGGCGCCGACGTGCTGGAGACCTGCACTTTCCAGGCCACCCGCCCGCGGCTGGAGGAGTGGGGGCTGGCGCACGTCACCCACGAGCTCAACGTCGCCGCGGCCCGCCTCGCCCGTGGCGTCGCCGACCGCTACACGGCACAGGATGGCAGGCAGCGCTACGTCGCCGGCAGCATGGGGCCGACCGGCAAGCTCCCCTCGTCAGATGACCCGGTGCTCGGCGATGCGACCTTCGAGCAGCTCTCGGATATCTTCCACGAGCAGGCGCTGGCGCTGATCGAGGGCGGGGTGGACTTGCTGATCATCGAGACATCGGTGGATATTCTGGAGGTCAAGGCCGCCATCGACGGAGTGCGCCGCGCCAAGGCCGAGCTGAACCGCCCCGATATCGCGGTGCAGGCCCAGGTCTTCCTCGATCTCTCGGGCAAGATGCTGCTCGGCACCGAGATCCCGGCGATCATCGCCACGCTTGAGGCCATGCCCGTCGATGTGATCGGCCTCAACTGCTCCACCGGCCCCGAGCACATGCGCGCCGCCATCCAGTATCTCACCAGACACTCGCGCCTGCCGATCTCCTGCATCCCCAACGCCGGGCTGCCGATCATGGTCGATGGCAAAGATTTCTTCCCGATGGAGCCCGAGCCGTTCGCCCGCATCCTTGGCGAGTACGTCCACGAGTACGGCGTGGCGGTGGTCGGCGGCTGCTGCGGCACCCGCCCGCAGCACATCAGGCAGCTGCGCGAGGCCGTCGGCTACGGCCCGCCAAAAACCCGCGAGATCGAGTACATCCCATCGGTCTCGTCCGGCATCAAAGCCTCGGCCATCAGGCAGGATGGCACGCTGACGCTGATCGGCGAGCGGGTCAACACGCTGGGATCGCGCAAGGTCAAGAAGCTGCTGCTCGCCGATGACTACGACGGCGTGCTCAACGTGGCGCGCGAGCAGGTGGACTCCGGCTCGCACATGCTCGATGTCTGCGTGGCGATGACCGAGCGCCCAGACGAAAAAGAGCAGATGACGACGCTGATCAAGAAGCTGACGCTCAACATCGAGCTGCCGCTGGTGATCGACACCACCGAGCAGGATGTGCTCAAGGCCGCGCTGGAGATGTACCCCGGCCGCGCGGTGGTCAACTCGGTCTCGCTGGAGGGCGGTCGCGGCGAGAAGATCGATAAAGTCATGCCGCTGATCGCCCGCTACGGCGCGGCAACCGTGGCCATGACCATCGACGAGGAGGGCATGACCCACACCCGCGAGCGCAAGCTGTCGGTGGCCAAGCGCATCGCGCAGATCGCGCATGACGAGTACGGCGTGCCGCACGAGTCGCTGATCTTCGACGTGCTGACCTTCCCGATCACTACCGGCCAGGAGGAGCTGCGCAGCGCCGCCATCGAGACGATCGAGGGCATCAGGGCGGTCAAGCGCGAGATCCCCGGCTGCTTCACCACCCTCGGCGTCAGCAACCTCAGCTTCGGCGTCGCCCCGCACGCCCGCGCCGCGCTCAACTCGGTGTTTCTCAAGCACGCCGTCGAGGCCGGGCTCGATACCGCGATCATCAACCCGATCCACGTCACGCCATACGCCGAGATCCCGCAGGAGCAGCGCACGATCTGCGAGGACCTGATCTTCAACCGCGACGAAAACGCGCTGGCGCGCTACATCCAACACTTCGAGCACGTCAGCGCCGATCTCGTCAGCGAGCGCGCCGACCCGACCGCCGAATTGTCGGTTGAGGGGCGGCTGCACTGGAAGATCCTCCATCGTAAAAAAGATGGCGTCGAGGCCGATATCGACGAGGCGATGGCCGGCCGCCTCGGGCTCTCCGACGCTGCGTTTCAGACGCAGGTCGCCGGCCCGCCACAGGCCAAAGACCCGACGGCGAGCACCGCCAAGGGCGCGGCGGCCGTCGATATCCTTAACAATGTGCTGCTCCCGGCGATGAAGGAGGTCGGCGATCTGTTCGGCTCTGGCCAGCTCATCCTGCCGTTCGTGCTTCAGAGCGCCGAAGTGATGAAGAAGACCGTCGGCTACCTTGAGCGCTACCTGGATAAGATCGACGGAACCACAAAGGGCAAGGTCATCTTGGCTACGGTCTACGGCGATGTCCACGATATCGGCAAGAACCTGGTCAACACGATTTTGTCCAACAACGGCTACACCGTCTACGACCTCGGCAAGCAGGTCCCAGTCAACACCATCATCGAGAAGGCTATTGAGGTCGGTGCCGACGCCATCGGGCTCTCGGCGCTGCTGGTGAGTACCTCGAAGCAGATGCCGCTGGTGGTGCAGGAGCTGCATAAGCGCGGCCTCAGCTACCCGGTGCTGGTGGGCGGCGCGGCGATCAACAAGCAGTACGGCCAGCGTATTTCGTTCGTCGCCGATGAGCAGCCGTACGAGGCTGGGGTCTACTACTGCAAGGACGCCTTCGAGGGGCTTGAGACTATGGATCGGCTGAGCGACGCCAATGGGCGCGCGGACTTCATCGAGCGCACCAAGCGGGATGCGGTCGGCGTGCTCAAACAGACGCAGCGCGGCCGCATGACGCTTGAGAACCAGGGCAAGGGCGGTGCGACGCAGCGTTCGGCGGTGCGCCAGGACGCCCCGGTGCCGACGCCACCATTCTGGGGCGCGCAGGCCACCAGCCGCATTCGGCTGAGCGAGGTGGTGGCCTGCCTGGACCGCAACGCGCTCTACCGCCTGCAGTGGGGCGCGAAGAACGCCAAGGGGGCGGAGTGGGAGGCGCTCAAGGCCGAGTTCGATCTGCGGGTGCGCGATATGGTGCGCGAGGCCGAGCGCGATGGCTGGCTTGAGCCAAAAGTGGTCTACGGCTACTACCCATGCCAGAGCGACGGCAACGACCTGATCGTCTACGACCCGGCATCGGTGCAGGGCGACGGCGCGGTGCGGCGCGAGCTGACGCGCTTCGTCTTTCCTCGGCAGCCGGAGCGCGAGCGGCTGTGCCTGGCTGACTACTTCCGCAGCGTGCAGAGCGGCGAGCTCGATGTGGTGGCGCTGCAGATCGTGACTATGGGCACCCGCGTGGACGACCTGAGCGAGGATCTGCAGCGCCAGGGCGACTACAGCCGCTCCTACTACATCCACGGGCTGGCGGTCTCGCTCGCCGAGGCGTTGGCCGAGTACACCAACCGGCTGATACGCCAGAGCCTGGGGCTCGGCGAGCACCAGGGGCGCCGCTACTCGTGGGGCTACCCAGCCTGCCCCGATCTTGAGGAGCACGCCAAGCTCTTCAGCATACTGCCAGCCGAGCAGATCGACGTGGCGCTAACCGAGGCCTACCAGCTGATGCCGGAGCAGAGCACCGCAGCGATCGTGATTCACCACCCCGAGGCCAAGTACTTCTCGATCGGGTCGGGCCGCGAGCGCGCCGAGGAGGATGTGGCCGCGCTGGTGGGGTGAAGATTATTCTATTCGCGTCAATTCGCGCCGATATGCGGATAGCCTGCCCAGCTTTCCGCTATCTGTCCGGTGTCTGTTCGTATCTGTGGACAACAGCCCGGCGGCCTGCTGACGCAGCTTGCTGCGTCCCTACTAAACTATGGACAAACTGTCCGTCTTTTGCAGCCATGCAAACGCACTTATGTGCGAGGCTACTGTATCAAACCCTCGATGGTGCTGAACAATCGGTCACAATGTGGTAGCGCTTCGCGTACCTTCGCTGGCCGGATACGTTGGAGCAAAGCTGCACCATCGCGGATTTTCTTGTACTCTCCCTTTGATGTATCGTGAGCAGCTTTGTTGAGCAACACTTCGAGCTGTCCGCGATCGATCCTCTCGATCGTTGCTGACGATGGAAGGTGGTGAGAGCGAAATCCATCGCCATAATAGCCCGCCAGCGCTTCTGGGTCGGCCAGAAACCATGCTTCCATCGTCTGCACCATCAACTGACAATGAGCGTCACTGACATTCATCGGTTTGACCCACTCATCGCCCCGACGCCGACGGAGATGTTCCCACGGCGAAAGACTAGGCGGCACCGCATCTTCGGAGTCTACCAGTAGGATATTAAATGCATCTGAATGGCTTTTCAGACCAATCTTATAGTCTCTGAATGCGTCGCCCCGGCTGCCACAAGCGGTAACAGTCCAGCCCACTTTTCTGGATCGTGCGCGTTCGCGGAGTGGGGAAAGAAACGCACCCATACCCCGCCGAAGCGCCGCGCTGCCTTGCTGCTACTGACCACCGCCCTCAATGTAGATCCGCAGCTCGCTCACCATCGGTTTCCCCCCAGTTCACCCATCTTCCAGAGCGCCCCGAGCGAGTAGTTCTCCAGCCACGACGCCAGGTTCGTTCGATCGAGCCGCCGCATCTGCGTCCCATCGAGATCGCGTTCACAGACGATGACCGACTCGGGGGTCTCGCTCAATGCAGCGATCAGGGCATCGGAATGTGTTGTAACGATCAATTGCGTGCGTTGCGTCGCATCGACGAGTAGTTCGGCCAGTGTTGGAATGATGTCAGGGTGTAGACCAAGTTCAGGCTCTTCAATCGCAATGATCGGCGGTGGCTCGGGGTGAAGCAGCACTGCGAGCAGACACAGATAACGCAGCGTCCCATCTGAGAGCCGTGTGGCTGGAATACTTTGTCGCTTCCCGGCAAGATTTTGTTCTTGGAGGAAAAGCTGGACACTGTTAGACTGCACTTTGACGCTGTAGTCGCGGATGTCATCAGAGAACAGCCGCAGGTGTTCGATAATACGTTGTTTGGTATTGCCCGAATGGGTAAGGTCATTGAGTACCAGTCCGAGATTGCTGGCGTCCTCGCTCAGAAAGTCGGTCGGGAGATCAGCTTGCTGCACCAGTCGGGGCGCGGTAAATCGTCCGAAATTCCATTCACGATACAATTGGACGCCGCTAAAAAGTTTGCTGAGATATGCTAGCTCGGGATACAGGTCGGGCTCCTTACATTGCGCCAATACCGACTGATCGGGGAGCAGAGCATCGCGTCGTAGGGTGCGCTCACTACGATTCTGTGTGCCACCGATCGTGGCATCTGGAATATTGCGGATATTCAATACCGGATCGCCGCTTTGATAACGGTAGAAGAAGAAGGGCTCTTTATAACCCTTGCTAGGAACAGCATACTCGATCGACTCATCGGAAAGTTCAACCCGTTGTCCGCTCGCTCTCATTTCGAGGCGGTAGCGCATGGCATTGTTCCCATCGGGTGCAGCGAAGGTCAGGTCGATCTCCGCGGTTGGCGCTTTGCCACCCCACTTCCAGAGCCACTCATTGATTCCGCCTCCGGTACGAATCGGTTCAACCAAATCGGTCGGGGCTGCTTTGAGCAGCGAGAGAACCTCGATCAGATTCGACTTCCCCGAGCCATTGGGGCCGATGAGCACATTCAGCGGTTGAAGCTCGATCGGACGTGCCTCGCCGCCGAACGAAAGGAGATTGCGGATGGAGATCGTCTCGATCCAGCGCTTTCCATCCATAAGCTCTCCTCCCTTGCCTCTCGATAAAATGCCCAGCCACAACATGCATTATTGTAGCACGCTCCTATTCTGCGAAGTGGGTTATCTGTGGACAACTGCCCGGCTGCGCGGTAGTCGCGCCAATTCGCGCCGATGGGCGGGTCCCCGTGCCCGGCGCTCGCGCTCCCCCGCGCCCGGCATGTGCGATCGATTCGCCAGACGCCGGGCGCGGGCGTCCTTCGGCCAGCGGCAGGAGCACGCGAAAGACGCTGCCGCGATCGACCTCGCTCTCGACTGCCATGCGCCCATGATGCAGCAGGACGAGCTGTCGGGTGATGCTCAGACCCAGGCCGATGCCCTCGCTGCGCCCCACCCGCGTGTCGAAGGTGACGAACGGCTCGAAGATCATCGCCAGACGCTCGCTCGCGATCCCCACGCCGGTGTCGCGCACCCAGATTTCGATCTCCCCGCCCCGCAGCGCCGCCCCGAGCGTGATAGCGCCGGCGACGGTGAACTTCTGGGCGTTGTGCAGCAAATTGAGCACGATCTGCCGCAGCCTGACCGGATCGGCGGCGAGCGTCGGCAGCTGGTCAGGTAGCTCCAGCCGCCAGATGACGCCCAGCGTGCGCGCCGCAGATTCCGTCATGGCCTCGAACACCTCGGTCAGCAGGCGCGCCGGATCGACCTGCTCCATCACAAGCTCGAGCGCGCCGATCTCGGCGCGCGAGAGATCGAGCAGATCGCTGATCAACCGCTGAAGGTACTCGCCGGCGCGCTCGATCCCCTCAAAGTCTTCGACCAGGTCATCGGCCGTGGGCGGCGCATCGCTTCGCAGCGCCTCGCGCGCCAGCTGGCTGTAGCCGAGGATGATCTGCAGTGGCGATCGAAGCTCGTGGCTGACGTTGGCGAGCAGCCTGGTCTTGAGCTGGTCGGCGCGCTGCGCAACCTGCCGCGCCGCGATCGCCGCGCTATAGAGCGCCGCGTTATGTAGCGCCGAGCCGAGCTGGGTCGCCAGCAGCTCCAGCCCTTCAAGCTCGGCCCGCAGGATGGAGGCCGGGCGGTCGTAGTGGAGATCGAGCGCCCCGACGACCACGCCGGCGCGGCGCACCGGCACCACCACCCGAGAGCGCACCTGCGGCCAGCGCGGGTCTGGCGCAAACCGCTGGCTCGCGAGCGTATCTGGGATGAAAACTGGCCGGGCGCTGCGCAGCCCCCGCCCGAGCGGATCGTCGTCGCCCACGACCACCGCCGCCTGCGGGTTGGCGCGCTCGGCGAACGGTAGGGCGCTGCTGGTCTCGGGCCGCCACAGCAGCAGCAGCGCGCGGTCGAAGCCGTAGCTCTCGCAGATGAGCCTGGCGATCGTCAGCGACAGCGCATCTTCGTCCAGCGTCTGCCCCAGCTGCCGGTCGGTCGTGAGGCTGGTTCGGAACTGGAGCGTGCGCTGCCGCTCAAGCGCCACGCTGCTGCTCACCAGCCGCGTCGGCAGCTCGGCCATGCTCAGCAGCTTGTGCATCGCGATATCGGCCACGTTCGCCGCCGTCACCAGCTGCTGCCGGTGGCTCAGTACGTCGGGAACGGCTTCACCGCGCGACGCCCGCCGCGCGACCTCGATCGCCTGGTGAGCGATGTCCTCTACGTCGGTCTCGACCGTGGCAAGCATGCTGCCGTCGCGCACCGCGGCGAGCGCGAGCGGGTCGCCGTTGATGCCGACGATCGGCGGCAGCGGCTGGCCGGGGCGGATGGCGCGCCAGGCATCGCGCGCCGCCAGCGCGAGCGGGTCAGACAGGCCGAAGATTGCGTCGATCCGCCGCACAGGGTTGGCGCTGAGCCACACGGCGGTTTTAGCGAAGCCGTCCTCGTAGGTCCACAGACACGGCGCGCGCCAGATCTGGTGCCGCGCGTCGGGCGGGATCGCCGAAGCGAAGCCCTCGAGCCGACTCTCCCCGCTATCTTTATCGCCACGGTGCGATGTCCCGCCGACGACCAAGATCGCGCTGCTGTGCGCGAGCCGCGCGCACAGCAGCGCGCCGACGGTGGCGGCAGCAGCGAAGAGGCCGTGGCGCGAAGTGAATCCGGGTCGGCGAAACGGCGTCTCCAGCAAGTACAGGACGTGGATGCCGCGCTCCAGAATCGTGCCAAGCAGCGCCTCTGGGTAGTTGTTGCAGATCAGCACATCGAGCTCGTAGACCAGCATGTTCTCGACGAGCTGCGCCTGCTCGTCGAGCGTCAGCGCGTCAGGCTGGTACATGTCGACATCGATCAGCGCCAGACCGAGGGCCTCGGCGCGCCGCCAGATCTGCTCGCGCACCTGCACCCAGAACGGATCGTCAGGGCCAATTTGAAGCGCGATTCGCGGTGAGTTGGGCATCGCTCGCTCGCATGAAATGGGCGTCTCTGCTACAATTGTACCATGCGTCTCCCGATCGCCGGTGCCGATTTCTCGCTTCTCTGATCGCGTCTGCCGGCTACGTCCGCGCTGCTGCCGGGCACTCGCGCCGCAGCTCGCCCAAGAGAACACGCTATGCGCCGCATTTCCCCCATCTTGGTGCTGTCTCTGGTGCTCGCCGCGCTCGCCGCGTGTGCCGCTGGCACCCCAGCCCAGGCACCGACGACTGTGCCGACAACTACGCTGACCGCCGCGCCGACGACTGCGCCGACGACTGTGCCGACCGCTCCCCCACGGGCGACGCCCGACCTGGCGGCGCTCGGGACCACAGTGGTGGCAGGGCTCCCGCCCACGCTCACGCCCGAGACGGCGGGAGATCAGGCGTTCCTCGGGATCGGCACTGTGGCCACCTTCTCGCTCACCAGCACCATCGGTTCGGCGCCGCTCGCCGCCGTCTACTCGACCGGCTTCCGCGCCGCCGAGCCGCCGCAGAACCACTTCGTCGCGGTCTACGCCGCCGCGCCGGGCGGGTGGCGGCAGCTGGCGCGCATCGATCTGGAGAACCCGGATCTGCTGGATGAGACGATGGTACGCCAGGTCTCGGTGACGCCAGACAAGATCTGGATCGAGGTGCAGGGGGCGGCCGGTGCTCACAGCGGCTGCTACGATCTGCTCAGCTTCGATGGGACGGCGCTGGTCGAGCAGCTCGGCAGCTGTAACTCGACGTTTGGCAGCAGCCGGCTCGAAGACCTGGACGGCAATGGGACGCCCGAGGCGCTGATCGACGCCTCAGACTACTATGTCTACTGCTACGCCTGCGGCGTGGTCGCCTGGAACACCACCGTCTACCGCTGGGATGGCAGCGCGTTCGCCGAGCAGAAGCTATCGCAGCTCCCAGCCGATGCGCCGCAGGCGCTGCGCGATCGCACCGATGCACTGAACCGCCTGGTGCTGGCGGAGCGTTACAAGGAGGCGGCGCAGCTCGCCGATGCGCTTGTCGCCGATGCCCCAGGCGACCCACAGGTGCGCTGGAACGCAAGACTGGTTCACGTGGTGGCCGACGCGCGCGCCGAGCAGGTCGGGGGCAAGATCTATCCGCTGGTGGAGAAGCTGCTCTACGGCGACTACCCGGCCGCGCTGGACGTGATGCGCCAGTACACGCCGCAGCAACTCTTCGACCCGAGCGGGCCGCTGTTCGCCGAGGAGAGCGTGGCGTCTGGCTGGCAGTTCGAGACCACATCCCGGGTCACCACGACGGCCGAGTTGGCGCTGGCGCAAGAGCCAACATTCGCCCCGGCGCTGTTTCTGCGGGCCTGGGCTGAACAGATCGCCACCCCCGGCGCGCCGTCGGTCATCATCGATATCGAGCGCGCCGCAGCGCTCGCGCCAGACGAGAAGCTTTACAGCAGCAGCCTGGCCTATCTGCGGCGGCGCTAGTCTATTGACGATTGAGCGATTGACAATTGCCGCGTCGTGCTGCCGATAGAGCAATCTAGTGACGGCTCCCAAGGCTAAAGCTCTTGGGCTTCAAGGGGATGCCGCCCCATCCCACAAAGTCATTGTCGAAGCGAAAGGAGTCCCCGTTGCAGAATGTTGAGTGCCGCGTTCTCGTCTCTGTCCATCACCAGCCCGCATACGGGGCAGGCATGGACGCGCACGCTCAACGCCTTGGGGACCATCTCGCCACAGGTCGAACACATCTTGGTCGTGTTGCGGGGGTCCACCAGAATCACTCGTCGGCCAGCTTCTGCCGCTTTGCTGACGGTCATCTGCATGAACTGCGTCCAGGCCACGTCCAAGATGCTCTTGCGCATCCCACGGCTCTTCCCCATCTCCATTGGGGCCAAATCCTCAAACACGATCACCTGATAGGCGTTGACCAGTTTGCGGCTTTCCTTGTGGGCGAAGTCGCTACGCCGGTTGGCGATCCGCTCGTGGATACGGGCCAGGATGCCCTTCTGCTTGGCGTTCTCCGGCCAGTTTTGGGCGTTCTTGGCCGCATCCTTCCGCTGCTGGACACGTTTCAGGTCGGCCTCGTCGCGTCGATAGAAGCGGGGGTTAGGGATAGGCGGAACGCCATTCGAGAGCATGGCGAAGTTCCGCAGCCCAACATCCACGCCCACAACCTCGCCTGTGGGCGGCAACGGCTCGGCCTCCGTCTCGCACGAGAAGCAGGCGAACCACGTGCTGGTGCGCGAGCGGGTCAGCGTCACGGTCTTGGGCGCGCCCTCCACAGGCCGGTGCAGAACGATATGTACCGCGCCGACCATCTTCGAGAGGATCAACCGCTCGCCCTCCAACCGCACGCCGTTGCCGTACTGCGGATAGGTGATGCTGTCGTAGCGACCAACGCCCTTGAACCTGGGAAAGCCGACCGCGTTGGCTCCCGCTTTCACCCGACGAAAGAAGGCGGCAAACGCGAGATCCACCCGTACCGTGACGTTCTGGAGCACCTGACTATGCACCAGCTTGAGGGCGGGCCGGGTGAGCTTCCAGACGGGGAGCATGGCCTGTGTGTCATACAAGCGCAGCGTCTCGCCGCGTTCCTCATACGCCCGCTTGCGCTCGGCAAGCGTCTCGTTGTACGCCCATCGGCATTCCTCAAGCTGCTGCTCAAGAATACGCCGCTGGCCGTTCGAGAGGTAGATTCGATATTTGAAACTCTTTCGCATGTGTTACATATACCACGGCTTCGCTTAAATAGCAAATCCGTTCGTATATCAGCCGTTGGGCTAAAGCCGCTAAAGCGGGTGAAGCCCTTCTATCCCAGGGCTAAAGCTCCTGGGCTTTACGGGCTATGGCTTGTAAAGGGGGGTCTTGGGGGCTGCGCTCAGTGCAAGCCCCAAACCCCCGCTGTGCGCTTCGCGCGTTTCCAATGCAGATACAGCGTAACATGAGAAAAAGTGGTCATATGCGCATGCTGCTCATCATCTGTCTCGCCACCGCGCTCGCCGGCTGTTCGCCGCTCGGCGCGCGTCCGACGCCGCAGATCTTTGCGAGCGGGCTGGATCAGCCGCGCGGAATGGCATTCGAGGCCGGCAGCCTGTACATCGCCGAGGCCGGCTCGTTCCGCCAGGCAGACGCCGATGGGCTGCCGGTGCTGGCCAATCATAGCGGCCGCATCCGCCGCATCGCGCCAGACGGCGGCTCGTCGATCGTCGCCAGCGGCCTGCCGTTCGCCCATTACGCCTCGCCAGGGTCGGACGTCGGCGTCAATGATCTGCTGTTCCACAATGGGCAGCTCTATGCGCTGCTCGGCGAGGGCTTCGACCCACAGTCGGCGTCGGTGGTGCGGATCGCGCCGGGGCGGCCGCCAGAGCCAGTGGCCAGCGTGCTCAACTTCGCCATGCGCGGCAACCTGCTCGGGCAGATGGTCGGCACCAGCGGCGTCCAGGCCAACCCGTACTCCATGGTGCTCGCGCCCGATGGGACTGGCCTGCTGCTCAGCGACGGGGCTTCGGGGCGAGTGCTGCGCGCCAGCTTCGAAGGGGCGATCGCGGTTGTGGCCAGCGTGGACGGGATGCCGCCGCTGACCGGGATGAGCTATGGCCCAGACGGCCGGCTGTACGTGACGATGTTCAGCCTGCTGCCGCACCGTCCGGGCAGCGGCGCGATCTATGCACTTGACGCCGCCGGCGAGCTGGAGCGGACCGTGGACGGGCTGACGATGCCGATCGATGTTCAGTTCGACGCCGGCGGCGCAATGTACATTCTGGAATTCGGCGACGCCAGCACGTCAAACCCCTACCTCGCCGCCAGCGGTCGGCTGCTGCGCGTCGGGCCAGATGGCGGGCGGGTCGTGTTGCTGAATGGGCTGGCCCACCCGACGGCGATGCGCTTCGGGCCGCGCGGCGATCTGTTTATCGCGGTACACGGCGCGTTCGCCACAGCCGGCGAAGGGCAGATTCTCAGGCTCACCTGCCGCGATCTGGCCGCCAGCCCATCGGCGTGTGCGTAGTAGAGACCGCTGCGCCCTACGGCTCGCCCCCAAACAGCGCATCGCGGCACTCGCGGTACACCGCCGCCAGCCCGGCCGGCGTATAATGCGCGTTGAGGCCGCTCGGGTTAGGCAAGACCCACAGCTCGGCTTCGGCCAGGCGATCGGCCTGCCGGCCAAACTGGGCCTGCGGTCTGCCGAACGCGGCGCGGTAGGCGCTTACGCCCAGCATCGCCACCGCGCGCGGCGCATGGCGCTCGGCCATCGCCAGCAGACGCGCGCCGCCAGCCCGCAGCTCCTCCGCCGTCAGCTCGTCGGCGCGGCGCGTCGGGCGATCTACTAGCCGCGTCAGGCCGATGCCATAGCGCAGCAGCTCAGCCGCCTCGTCGGGGCGCAGCAGCCGGTCGGTCAGCCTGGCAGCGTGCAGCGTGCGCCAGAAGCGGTTGCCGGGGTTGGCGAACGGGTAGCCGGTCGCCGCCGACGACAGCCCAGGGTTGATGCCGCACAGCAGCAGCGCCAGCCCCGGCCGCACCAGATCCCGCCCGAGCGGTATGATCGTCTCGCCCATCGTGTCTATGTTGTCTATCTCGCTCGTCATTGTCGTACTCGTATTCTACGGTGCTCTGCCTACAGCGGGGGTTTGGGGCGCAGCCCCCAAGTTTCCCCTTTTATATGAAAGTCGCTCTATGATCACAATTCATACAATGCTCATCGGGCAGCCGCAGACCTACACAGACGCCAAGGGCAGCTGGACATCGTCGATCTTCCGCACGCCGGTGGCCGGGCCGCTGCTGCTGACCGAGCGCGGCCTCGATGGCGACGCCGTGGCCGACACCGACAACCACGGATCGCCGGATCAGGCGGTCTGCTGCCACCCGATCGCCCACTACGCCGCCTGGGGTGCCGAGTACGACCTGGCCGCCAGCGCGCTCGGCCCTGGCAGCGTCGGCGAGAACTGGACGCTCACCGAGCTCACCGAGGCCGATGTCTGCGTCGGCGACACCTTCGCCGTCGGCGAGGCGGTGGTCCAGGTCACCGGCCCGCGCTACCCGTGTACCAAACAGGAGCGCAAGCTCGGGCTGCCCGGCTGGCACCGGCGCACCATGGAGACCGGGCGCACCGGCTTCTACCTGCGGGTGCTCGCGCCCGGCATGGTGCGGGCGAAGCAGACGCTGGCACTGCTGGAGCGCCCGCTGCCAGCTATCACCGTCGCCGCCGTCAATCGCGCCGGCGTCCAGGGCTTCGACGAGTCCTTCGCGCGGATGGCGCTGGAGCTCCCTGAGCTCGGCAGCGGCTGGAAGAAGATTTTTGGCTACCTGCTGGAGAAGCGCGGCGCGCTATAGCTCCTGGCCGTCGATCCGGGCGCAGCGCCATCCGCGCGCCACCCACATGCAGTCTATCATAACCGTTGAGCAAGGAGCCAGCATGCAGCCAAATCCACCTATCGTTATCGGCTACACCGCCCTGCCGCCAGCCGGGCGCGGCCCTGGCGTGCTGCTCTGCCACCCGTGGTGGGGCCTGAACGATGATATCCGCGCCCGCTGCGACAGCCTGGCCGCCGCCGGGTATGTGGTCATCGCGCCCGACCTATGGGGCGGAGTCGTCGCGTCCACCATCGATGAGGCCGAGTCGCTGATAACAGCGCGCGACGGGGCCGCGATGCTCGCCGCCGTCAACGCCGCGCTCGCCACGCTCGCCACCCACCCCGCCGTCACGCCGGGCCCGCTCGGCGCGATCGGCTTCTCGATGGGCGCTGCCTGGGCGCTACACCTCAGCACCGTCAGCCAGCAGATCGGCGCGGTCGCGATCTTCTACGGCACCGACGTGGCCGACTTCGCCGCGTCCCACGCCGCTTACCAGGGCCACTTCGCCCCAGGCGACCCGTGGGAACCGGACGATGCCGTGCGCGATCTGGAGCAGTCGATGCGCGACGTCGGCCGCGACGCGCAGTTTTTCTGGTACGAGGCGACGCAGCATTGGTTCATGGAACCATCGCGCCCCGAGCACGACGTGGCGGCCGCGACGCTCGCGTGGGATCGAACACTGGCGTTCCTTGCCGGGCAACTGATGAAACATGGAGCGTAGCGCGTAAAACCCCGTGTGCAGCTCCCTTCCATCCGGCATGGGGGAAGCGCTGGGGAAGGGACTGCTCCTGGCTACTGACTACGTGCTTCTGGCTTCTCGTCTCGCGCCGAGCACCCCAGCGTAGATCGCCTCGATCTGCCGCCCAGCCCGCTCCCACGAGAGCTCGCGGATCGCCAGCTCGCGGCCCGTTCGCCCCAAGTTCGCAGCGCGCGCCGGGGCGTCGATCGCATCGGCGATCTTGGCCGCCAGGTCATCGGCGCTTCCGTAGGCGGCGTAGATCCCCAGGTCGCCGAGAAACTCGCGGCTCACCGGCGTGTCGAAGGTCACCGTCGGCAGCCCCATCGCCATATAGTTTGGGATCTTGCCACTGCCCTCGGTCATGCTCATCTTGGGGGCCACCGCCACATCGCCGAGCGCCAGGTAGGCGTGCAAGTCGCGGTAGAAGATCCGGCCAGGCAGCGAGACCCCGTCGCCCACCCCCAGCGACTCAGCGTAGCGCTGGTAGCTTTGTGGGTCTGGGTAGCCCATGATCAAAAAGTGCAGGTCGTCCCGCCGCCGCGCCAGGATGCTCGCCGCCTCGATCAGCAGATTGGTGCCCTGGTACGGTGCCAGGAGACCAATGTAGGCCACGATCTGCTTGCCATCGGGGATGCCGAGCTGCCGCCGCAGCGCCAGACGCGCCGTCTCCCACTCCGGCGAGCCATCGAACGGACGGAAGCGCTCGGTGTTGACGCTGTCGATCACGGTGTGCAGCCGCTCGGGGGCCGCCGAGCCATCGCGGCGGAGTAACGCTGCGGCGTTGTGGTTCGAGGTGATGAGCGCGTCTGCCTGCGCGTTGATCCAGCGCTCCAGCCGCACTAGCGGCGGGTAGAATGCGCTCTCGCGGCGGATGAAGCGGTGGTCCAACATCTCGGACGTCAGGCTCCCCTGGTAGTCGAAGACCAGCGGCACGCCAAGAATGCGCTTGAGCACCGCCCCGATCAGCGCGCCCTCGTGCAGATGGGCGTGGATCAGCGTCGGCCTGAGCGCCAGCCCGACGCGGAGCGCGCGCCAGGAGAGCGCGGCATCGAGGTAGAGCTTGTGCCGCGACGAGCCGACCATCGCGCGCTTGAGCCACGGTACATCCCACGAGCGCCGCGCATCGACGCCAGGCATATCATCGCCGTTATGGTACGTTGTCAGCACTACCCGGTGGCCGAGCGTCTGGAGCGCCTTGATCTCCTCCCAGATCCGCACGTGGCAGCCGTAGTCGGCGAAAAAGCTGGTCGGCGCGATCATCAGGATCGTGTGCGTGGGATTGACAATTGACAATTGACTATTGACTATTGATCATGAACATTGACCATTGACGATACTAATCCTAATGGAGTAGAAAAAGGGGAGATCTTGGGGGCTGCGCCCCCAACCTCCCCGTTGTGCTTCGCACGTGAACACAGCACATAGGATTGCTCTCGTCAATTGCCGTATGATCGATCGAGCAGCTCGACGATGTGGCGCACGTCCATCCCGCTCTGCCGTCGCCGCAGCCCGCCGGCCAGCTGGAGGTGGCAGCCAGGGTTGGCGGTCACGATCACATCGGCCTTCGTCGCCTCGGCGTTGTCCAGCTTGCGGTTGCCAAGCCGCTCGGCCATCTCAGGCTGCGTGACGTTATAGATCCCCGCCGAGCCGCAGCACAGCGACGACTCATGCATCTCTACCAGCGTCAGCCCTGGTATGGCCTTGATCAGCGTGCGCGGCGCGACCGTGATCCGCTGCGCGTGAGCCAGGTGGCACGGCTCCTGGTAGGTCACGCTGATCGGTAGCGGCCTGAGCTCGGCGGTGTTGAGCCCGATGTGCGCTAGGTACTCGCTGACGTCCTTGATCGTGGCGGCAAAAACCTCGGCCCGCGCGGCCCACGCGGCGTCCTCGTGCAGCAGGTGGCCGTACTCCTTCAGCGTGCTACCGCAGCCGGCCGCATTGACGATGATCGCATCGACGCCCAGCCCCTCGAAGGCCGCGATGTTGCGCCGCGCCAGCTCGCGCGCCCCGTCGAGATCGCCGCCGTGGCTGTGCAGCGCGCCGCAGCACCCCTGGTCGGGCGGCAGGATCACGTCGCAGCCGTTACGCTGCAGCACCCTGATGGTCGCCCGGTGGACATCGGCGAACGCGGTGGACATGATGCAGCCGCTGAGCAGCGCTACCGTCGCCCGTCGCTCGCCGCGCGCCTTGTACAACTGCCCGCTCGGCACCACGAAGCGGTCGGAGATTGGCGGCAGCAGCGTCTCGGTCTCCTCTAGCTTGAGCGCCCTGAGGATACCGCTCTTGCGAGCAAACCACTGCGCCCCGCTCTTCTGATACAGCCACATGCTGCGCGAGAACGCCCGAAACAGGCCGAGGTTTGTAAAGAGTTTCCCGAACACCGCGCCACGCAGCAGCGAGACGTGCCAGGGGTGGGGCGGCAGCCGCCCATCGTCCTTGGCCTGCTCGATCTGCACCCGCGAGCTCTCCAGGATCTGCCCGTACAGCACCCCTGATGGGCAGACCGCCTCGCACGCCCGGCAGTTCAGGCAGGCAGACATCTGCTCTTGGAACACGTCGCTCTCCACACCGATCCGCCCGTCGCTCACGGCCTTCATCAGGTAGATCCGGCCGCGCGGCGAGAACTGCTCCAACCCGGTCTCGCGGTACGTCGGGCATGATGAAAGGCACAGCCCGCAGTGGACACACGAGTTGATCACCGCGTCGCTCGGCGTGTCGGGTCCGGAGAACGGCACCCTCGCCGTGCTGATCTCGCGCTCATCGATCATGGGGATCTTCCTTCGTCAATTTGCCCACCAGCGCCGCCCCCGCCCCGCTCAGCGCCGCCCCGCGCCGCCACGCCACATTGTACTGCCGCGTCGCGTCGCCGCCCAGCAGCGTCAGCGCCACCAGCGTCCCGGCCGCCACCTCGCGCTCGACGGCGATCGCCTGCACTAGCGCCACTCCCAGCCCGGCCTCGACGCTGCGCTTGATCGCCTCGGTCTCGCCCAGCAGCATCGTCCGCTCACTCGCCAGCGCCGCCGCCCCCAGCAGCCGCTCCACCGATGCGTGCAGCGCCGATCCTGGCTCGCGCGTCAGCAACGCCCGCTCGCGCAGCTCGCTAAGCTCCACTGCCCCTCGCCCGGCCCAGACGTCGTCCGGCGCCACGATCACCACCAGCCGGTCGTGGCGGAATGGCCTGGCCTCGACACCATCGTGCTCCACCGGCGAGCCGACCAGCGCCAGCTCCACCGCCCCGCCCGCCACCAACTCCAGCAGCTCGGCGGTGTTGCCGACGCTGATTCGCACCAGGTGGTCTGGGTGGGCGTCGCGGTAGCGCCGCAGGATGTCGGGCAGCAGATAGCTCGCGATCGTGTGCCCGACGCCCAGCCGCAGCGTCCGCGCCGCCAGCCCGGCCGCGTCCCGCGCCGCCGCCAGCGCCTCGTCCGCCAGCGCCGCCAGCCGCTCGGCGTACGGCAGCAGCGCCGCCCCGGCAGGCGTCAGCCGCAGCCGCCGCGTCTGCCGCTCGATCAGCGCCGCCCCCACCTCAGCCTCAAGCGCCGCAACCTGCTGCGAGACCGTCGGCTGCGTCAGGTACAGCAGCTCAGAGGCCCGCGTGAAGCTACCGCTCCGCGCCACGGCCGCGAAGATCGCCAGCTTGTGCAGCTCCATCTAGAAGCGCACCACTCCGTCCAGCCCCTCGAACACCGCCACCCCCATCGCGCCAACGCCCAGATGCACCCCGAAGCTCGCCCCAATCTGCGCCGCGCCCACTCGGTCGCGCGGAAAGATCGGGTCGACCTTCTCCAGCAGCTTCTCGATATCCTCGGGCGTGGTGGTGTACAACGCGATGACCTCCTTGACCGCCGGGAAGTCCTCCACAAAGGTGAACAGCCCCTCGATCGCCTTGGCCCGCGTCCTGGTGCGCTCGTACGGCACTATCTCGCCCTCGTCGAGCAGCAGCAGCGGCTTGATGCGCGACATCGAGCCCAGCACCGCTGCCCCGAGCGTCAGCTGCCCGCCGGCCTCCAGATGCTCGATCGTATCGACGAAGAACACCATATGGCAGTGCTGGATCAGCGCGTTGATCAGCAGCGAGGTCTCGTTCGGCCCCAGCCCCGCCCGCACCGCCTCGGCGGCGTGAGTCACCACCATCCCGAGCGCCATCGAGGTCAGCTTCGAGTCGATCACCTCGACTTTGGTGGCCGATGCCGGCAGCTTGCCCCGCGCCTGCTGCGCAGCCTTGTAGACCCCGCCGAGCCGCGCCGAGAGGTGGATCGAGAAGATGTGGTCGTAGTCTGGCGTCAGCCGGCGGTACACCTGCTCGAACGCCGACTGCGGTGGCGCGGCGACGCCGGTCTTGAACCGCCCGTCGCTCATCGCCTGGTAGAACTGGTCATTGCCGATGTCGATCCCGGCGCGGTAGACCTGCTCGCCGATGTTGAGGTACAGCGGCACAACCTCGATGCCGAGCTCGTGCGCATGGCTCGCCGAGATGTCGGCCGAGCTATCTGTGACAAGTTTAATTCTGCTCATGACCTCGTCTTATCCCGCGCCGTCTGGCGAAATGAGCCTCGCCGCCTGCCGCCCGCCCGCTCGTCCGCCGCTCAGTTGGCGCGTATGTTTGCCAGCGGCATCGGCTCACGCCGCACTGCCCATCAGCGCACCGCCAGCACCAGCACCGTCGCTGTCAGCGTCAGCCCGGTGGCCCGTAGTACCGCCCGCTCGGCCCCGCGCCGCGCGGCCTCGGCGGTCGCATCGAGCGGCGCGCCATAGGCCAGCACCACCCCGATCGTCGCCGTCAGCGCCTCGCCACGCGTCACCAGCGCGACGCCATCGCCGATCGCGCCGCGAGGCAACGTCGCCCCATCGCTGGCGGCAAGCCCGATCACGCCATCCACCAGCGCGCCGCGCGCCGCCACACCCGCCAGCGCCGCCTGCGCGATCGTCACACTGCCGACCGGTATCGTCTCAGCCATCGCGTCCTCGCCCGGTAGGAGTAAAAGCCTGGTTATTATAGTAGGTTCGCGCCCGCCGCGCAATGGTTTCATTCTGATGTGCCGCCGCCGCCCGAAACGGGTATAATATGTCGAGCATTGCAACGGGGGGACTATGCAGACACAGCAGATCATAGGGCGCGCGGCGATCGTCGCCGAGCTGCGCCGCATCGTCGGGGCGCGCAGCGTGATCAGCGATGACGCCGCGCTGCTGACATACGAGGCGGACGGCTGCGTCATGGACACCCATGTCCCATCCATCGTCGCGCTCCCCGCCGACACCGAGCAGACCGCTGCGGTGGTTCAGGTCGCCCGCCGCCACGGCATCCCGATCGTCCCACGTGGGGCGGGCACCGGGCTCTCAGGCGGTGCCACACCCATCCACGGCGGCATCGTGATCTCGACGGCGCGGATGGAGCGGGTGCTGGCGGTGGACCCGCGCAACCGCCGCGCGCTGGTTCAGCCGGGCGTGATCAACTGGGAGCTCTCGCAGCAGCTCGCGCCTCACGGCTACTCGTTCGTCCCAGACCCGTCGTCGCAGAAGGCGTGCACCGTCGGCGGCAACATCGCCAATAACTCCGGCGGGCCGCACTGCCTCAAATACGGCCTCACCACCAACCATATCCTGGCGCTGCGGGTCGTCATGCCAGATGGCAGCGTAATCTGGACCGGTGACGGCCGGGCCGATACCGTCGGCTACGATCTGCTCGGGCTGCTCACCGGATCGGAGGGCACCTGCGGCATCATCACCGAGGCCTGGGTGCGGATCACCCGCCTCCCCGAGTCGCTGCGGGTGGTGCTGGCGCTGTTCCCCGATATCCCGAGCGCCTCGCAGACGGTCTCGACGGTCATCGCTCGCGGCTTTCTCCCGGCAGCGCTGGAGATGATGGACAGGCTGGCGATCAAGGCCGTCAACGGCATGTACAAGCTCGGCCTGCCGGACGCCGCCGGCGCCGCGCTGCTGATCGAGCTCGACGGCGTCGACGATGGCCTGGACGAGCTGCTCGGCGAGGTGACGGGGATCTGCAATAGCTACGGCGCGCTCGAAGTCCGCCCGGCCAAGACCGCCGCCGAGCAGGCGCAGGTCTGGGCGGCGCGCAAAAATGCCTTCGGCGCCATGGGCCGCCTCGCCCCGACGTACTACCTGGTCGATACGGTCGTCCCGCGCACTCGGCTGCCGGCCACGCTCGCCAGGGTGGCGCAGGTCGCCATCGAGCGCGACCTGCCGATCGCCAATGTGTTTCACGCCGGCGATGGCAATCTCCACCCACTAATCCTCTTCGACCGACGCGACAAGCGGCAGACGGAGCGGGCGCTCGGGGCGGCCACCGATATTTTGCACGAGTCGATCGCGCAGGGCGGGGTGGTCTCGGGCGAGCACGGCATCGGCGTGGAGAAGCGCGACTACATGGATCAGATCTTCACCACCGCCGACCTCGCCGCGATGGCCGGCGTCAAGCGCAGCTTCGACCCGCAGGAGCTGTTCAACCCTGGCAAGATCTTCCCCAAGGGGCAGGGCTGCGGCGAGCTCGCGGCGCTGCGGCAGCGCGCCGTGCCAGAGGACGCCTGGGTCTGAGGGAGCAGCGAAGCGCACAGCGGGGGGATGGGGCCGGGTACCCTCTGGGTGTCCCCGAGATCTCCACTTTTCCTACTCCATTAGAATTGCTCTACGTCGATCGCTGCGCCGCAACTACGAGCAGCTTTGGGACGTAGATTACCATGCTGCGCGAAATGCCACGTGGGGGCGATGCGCGGCGATGCGCGGCGATGCGCGGCGATGCAGGGCATAGATCGCGGCGATGGCGCGACGGGATGGTGCGGGGCATCATTCGTGGGGGCGATGCGCGCCGGATCGCTCGTGTGTCGGCATTCCATGTGCGCTTGCTTCGCCCGTACGGGGCGATGGTGGGCGGGCGATGCGGCCTTGTTCGCAGCAGGGGCCTGGGGGCTGCGCCCCCAGATTATTTTTCTTTTTTTGAGGGGGTGCGGCGCTGTCGCGCTGCACCCCCAAGCGAGACTATATGGCCGAGGTCACCATCCTCTGCCCGCGCTGCACCAAGCCAAATCTTCGCACCGACGCGAACTACCGCGAGGCCCGCTTCTGCCAGCACTGCGGCTATGACCTCGTGCTCAATAACGCTGGCCCGCGCTTCTACATCACCCGCATCCTCAAGAAGGGCGGCCAGGGCGCCGTCTACCAGGGGATCGACGACGCGCAGCAGATCGTCGCGGTCAAGGAGATGCTGGATAACTTCACCGACCCGAAGGAGCGCGCCGAGTCGATCGAGTACTTCAAGACCGAGGCCGAGCTGCTCAAGCGGCTCTCGCACCCGCGCATTCCCCAGATCTACGCCACCTTCGAGGACGAGAACCGCTACTACCTGACCATGGAGTTCGTCAATGGCCGCGATCTGGAGGATGTGATCCAGCGCGAGCCGCTGCTCGCCGAGACCCGCGTGCTGGCCTGGGCCGAGCAGATCTGCGATGTGCTGGCCTACCTCCACCAGCAGCGCCCGCCGATCATCTTCCGCGATATGAAGCCTTCGAATGTGATGATCGAGGGCGACGACGGCGTCAAGCTGATCGATTTCGGCATCGCCAAGACGCTCCAGAACGCCAACCGCGGCACGCAGATCGGCACGCCCGGCTACGCGCCGCCAGAGCAGTACCAGGGCCTGGCGACGTTCGCATCTGATATCTATGCGCTGGCCGCCACCCTCCACCACGCGCTCACCGGCCGCGACCCGCGCGACGAACCGCCGTTCTCGTTTCCGCCGGTCTACGGCCTGCGCCCAGCCATCTCGAAGCGCACCTCGGACGCCATCGCCCGCGCGCTGCAGATGAAGCCGGAGGATCGCTACCAGACCATCGCCGAGTTCCGCGCAGCGCTGCTGCCGCCCCGCCCGGCCCAGGTACGCCGCGCCCCAGCCGTTGCCGCAGCGCCATCGGTGACGGCAGCGCCGCCGCAGAGCGCGCAGGGCAGCGTCCCCGCCGCGCCGCCGCGCCAGGCACCCGCCGCTAGCCCGCCCGCTGGCGCGCCAGTTGCGCCAGCGGTCTCGCCACCTGTCCCTGCGGCCCCATCGCCGATCGCGCCCGCCGCCCCGCCCAACCAACCCGCTGCGCCGCAACCGCCGCCGCCCGCTCAGCGCCGAAGGTTTCCGATCGGGCGGGCGCTGTTCGCGCTACTGGCCATCACCCTGATCGCCGCCACCATCGCGCTCGCGGTCCCCGGCATCGGCGGGCTGCTGCCGAGCGGCATCGCGCTGCCGGCAAATCCGCTGGTCACGCCCACCGCCGCCACCAGCCGGCTGGAGCGCTTCGAGGTCGATGATTTCGAGATGAAGGTGGTGGCCGGCGCAGATGTCCGCCAGGCGTTTATCAAAGCCTACGGCGAGCAGGCCGCGCTGAAGTACGGCGCGGGGACGCAGGTGAGCCTGAGCATCCCCCCATCTTATATCGGCGGCGACCCACAGAAGGTGCGCGATGAGGCAGATGGCGCGGTCTACCGTGGCTCGATGACCGGGTACGTCGCGGTGCCGTAGGTATCGGGGGCTGCGTCCCCGATACCCCATGCGCATCAAGCTTCACCGAAGCAAATAGTTTTTCTGCGCTGGCGCACACGTTTTTTGAGCCTGCGGCAGCGCGGTCGCTCCTGTTTTTACTGCTGCTGCGCAGCGGATCTGCGCAGCAGCAGTAAGAAAACGTGCTTCCATGGCGCGGATCGCCTCAGAAAAAACAAGCGTGATGCGCCTGGGGGCTGCGCCCCAAACCCCCGCTGTGCGCTTCGCGCGTGTACAACGCATGTAGGATTGCTATAGTCAATCGTCAATGTATTAGGGCGCGATCTGGTAGATGGTGACGCCGCCCTGCTGGAACGCCACGCTGCCGAGCTGACCGAACTTGGCCAGACCTTCAGGCGCATAGGTGGCGCGCTCGGCCTCGCCGAGGTAGACATAGCGGACGTTGTACTGCGCCAACAGATCGCGCGCCCGAGCGGCGTCTGTGGTGTTATAGAGCTCGGCCACGGCAGCGGCGCGCCGCTTAGCCTCCTCCAGCACCTCCGGCTGGCCGCCGCGCCACTGCCCCTGGTGGCTCTCCCAGCCGAGCACCGCCGCGAGCCCGGTGCTGGCCGAGACGCTGGCGAAGCCGAGGCCGCCGGTATCGTACGCCGGGCCGACCGCCTCAAGGATCACGCTGCTGCTCTGAGCGTTGGCGCGCAGCCAGGCGATCGCCGCCGCGCCATCTGGCTCGCGCTGTCGCGGGGTTTTGCCCTCCAGCCCCACCAGCTTGCCCTCGGTGAAGGATTTGCCGGCGGTCAGCGCCGGATATACTAGCGCGCCAGCCAGCAGCCAGGCCGTCAGGACCGTCGCCAGGGCGGGCAGCACGAGACGCCGCAGCGGGCGCTGCACGGCGGCCGAACCTGGCACAGCATCACCTTTCGCGAGACGCTGCCCGGCTGCGCTCCAGAGCCGCCAGAGCGCGTATGGTGCGAGCATGCCCCAGATCAGCCAGACTTGGTAGTAGAACTTGAAGACAGTGTTCATCCGGTTCTCGAACAGATCGCGGATGTAGACTAGCTCGGTGCCGAAGGTGATCAGGCAGCCGAGGCCGAACGCGCCGAGCACAAATGCCTGCGCCGGGGACGATGTGCTCTGCCAGGCCAGCAGCATAGCGTAGATGCCGAGCGGGAGCAGAAACAGCAGCGGGAAGCCGAGCGCCAGCCCGGCGACCAGCGCGACCGGCACGCCCCAGCGCAGGTAACGATTGACACTCCTCCACGCGAACTGCTTATCAGGAAGCTCGATACCGCCGATAGATTGCTCAGGTTTTTGTGTCAGCGCGTAGGCCGCGAGCGGGAGCAAAAACAGCCCGAAGATGATCAGAAACGAATGGATGGGCGTTTTGTCCCAGGTGACCAGGCCGAGGCTGCGGCTGATAGTGCCGAGCAGCGGCAGGTTGACCAGCGCCGCCTTGCCGCCGACCAGCGAGGTGACGGTGAGGTAGAACGGCAGGAACAGCGCGAAGCTGGCGATGAGCAGCGGGGCGGCGGCCAGCGCGTAGCCGCGCCAGCCGAAGCGCGCGCCGCGGTAGCCGAGCGCCAGCGCGCCGAGCGCCAGCAGCAGGTACGTCGGCAACTCCCAAGAGTTAATGGTGAACAGGCTGCCGATGACGATGGCGGCCAGCAGCAGATCGGGGGCGGCGAGGCGCACCGGGCCGCGCGTCGAGGCGGCCGTCAGCTGGAGTGTGAGCGCCAGCGCCAGCAGCGCGAACGGCAGCGCCATCACGTGCGGGTGCATATCGCCGAGCCAGAACGAGAAGAACAGGAACTCCGTGATCACATAGCGCTTGCGCGCCGCAGGGTCGCTGCTCTCGCGCTCCCAGATCGCGCGCGATGGATTCCACCAGTTGAACTGCGCCACCTGGTCGTTCGGCTGGATCGTGCTCGCGCCGTCGAAGTAGTCGCCGGCGAACGGCGCGTCGAGCTGGATCGTCGTGCGCGGCCCGAGGCCGTTGGCCACAGCGCGCGCCAGCTCTGGGCCGGTGAGCGCCACCGCCATCGGGGTGCCGGTGATGACCTGCAGCGCGGCGGCCTGGTTACCGGCCAACAGCACGAAGACGAGGGCGGCACAGATCAGCGCCCACCTGACGAATGGCGACGGGGGATTGACGCTCGGCGATTGACGCTCGGCGATTGACGCTCGTCAAAATCGGCGCGATCGGTCGGTTCTTCCTTGGCGTCTTCGCGGCTTTGCGTCACGGCGCTCGCTACATCTTTGCGCCGATCGGTCGGCTCGGACAGTCCGACGAGGTTGTAAACCACCCCAGCGACGCCGATGGCGGCGAGGGCGAAGATCAGCGCCAGCGAGAGGTTGTAGGCAACGCTGGGCTCCTGCCCGCCGAGCAGCGCGACGCAGGCCATCAGCAGGTAGCCCATGTAGTAGTAGTTGATGCTATACCCGGCCAGCCACGGGTCGTGCGGCGGGAAACTACCGCCCTGGCGTATGGCGTTGAAGAAGGCGAAGTCCATCGGGCGCTCGGTACCCCACGGGTCGGGGCCGACGCTCTCGAAGGCGTGGGCGCGCAGCAGCGCCAGGAAGACCAGCGCCAGGCCGAAGACCAGCTCGTAGCCGAGCACCATGCGCCACCGCCGCTGTGCCCAGCGCGCCAGATCGAGCCGCAACGCGCCGAGGTCTGGCAACGCACGCTGCGGCAACGCAGCGATCCCGAGCGCCGCGCCGCCCGCGCCGCGCAGCAGACCTCCGACGATGACCACCGCCAGCGCGCAGACCACCACCAGGCCGACGCCGAACGGAGCCAGCCCGAGCATCGCCAGCATCCACGCCAGGTAGCCGGTGAGCAGCAGCCCCAGGCTTTTGGCGAAGGCGTAGCCGCGATCCGGCAGCGCGCCGAACAGCCGAGCGGCCAGCGGCGCGCCGACCAGCCCGAAGATCTGGGCGATCAGCCAGTAGATTGCGATTTGCTGGGGCAAGGCGTTGTCTCCGTTCATTTCGCTCCGCGCGGGCGCTGCTCGCGTGCGCCATCGCCTGTCACGCTGAGCGGCTCCCGCTGCGATGCCCGACGGCCACCAACCGCCGCGCAGCATCTGCGCTGGCACGGCCCTGCTCGCGTGCGCCATCGCCTGTCATGCTGCGCGGCTCCCGCTGCGATGCCTGTCGGCCACCGACCGCCGCCGCGACGCATCTGTGCTGGCAGGCTCTGCTCGCGTGCGCCATCGCCTGTCATGCTGCGCGGCGTGGGCCGCTGCGCGGGCCCAATGGGGCCAGCCCCCTTAGAACCCCCGCGAGGGGGCATTCGCCCCCTTCGAACCCCCAAATGTGATGCTCCCACGCGCGCTCCGGCGTGCCACCCCAGCCCAGGCCAATCACCAGCGGCCGGGCTGGCGCGCTTCCGCTCCGCTGCGGCTGCGTCATGCATGCACAGCTTCCTCTGGCTCCTGGCTCCTTACTCCTGGCTCCCTGCTCCTTGCTCCTTGCTCCCTGCTACTTGCTCCTCGCCAGCGCCTCCTCGGCCGCCGCACGGAAAACTCCGTCCTTCGGCGCCTGCTCAAGGTAGAGCTGGTAGTTCTCGCGCGCCTGGTCGCGCTGGCCCTGAGCCTCGTAGACCATGCCGAGCTGGTAGTACGGCTCGGCGTTGTCCGTGCCGGCAGCCAGCGCCTGGCGGAACGCGACCTCGGCCTGGGCGTAGTTGCCGCCCGCCAGCAACCCGACACCGAGCTTGTTGTAGTTCCCGCCGGTGGGGCTGATCGCCACCGCCTGACGGTACGCCGCCTCGGCCTCGGCGTAGCGCTTGGCGTCGGTCAGGGCGTCGCCCCACATGTGATGCAGCCCAATATCGCCGGGGTTGGCGGCGGCCGCCACCGCCAGCACCGCCGCAGCGTCGTCAGGACGCCCTGCGTCGCGGTACGCCTGACCGAGCGCGAAGGCAGCGCCGGCGTTGTTTGGTTCGGCCTTGTTCTGCGCCTCAAGCGCCGGGAGGTCGAGCGCCGGCTGCGGCGCGACATCGGCCGGCTGCGCTGGCGCTGGGCCGGCGTCGCCCTGGGTCTCGCTCAGCCCGCTGTCGGGCGCGGTCTGTGGCCCGCTCGCGGCGGCGCGCGGGGTGACAGGGGCTAGCGCCGGCACCTCGTAGGTCTCTGGCCTGACGCGATAGATCAACACATCGGCGTTGCTGTAGGCCAGTTCAAGCATCGGCGGGCGCTTCTTGATGGCTTTGGTCAGCGCATCGAACTTGGCCAGCCCGGCCGCGCCGTAGGCGGCGCGCTCGATGGTGCCGATGTAGACATACCCGACGTGATAGCGCGAGAGCAGCCGCAGCGCGATGGTCTCGTCTGCGGTCTGGTAGAGCTCGCGGACATCGTTATCGCGCGCCGCCACCACATCGCCACCGTGCTGCTCGCTGGCGTGCAGCGGACTGACTATGGTGGGGAACCCGGTGTTGGCGGCGATCCGTGCGCCGTAGGTGCGGTAGAACTCCATACTGCTCTGGAGAACCACCGGCGTGCCGTCGACGTTAGCCAGCAGCCAGTCGATCGCATCGGCCTCTGGCGCCAGGTCGATCGGGGCACCGCCGAGGTACTCGGCGTTGAAGCGCGCCGTCCGCAGAAACGCCAGCCCGTCGAGCGTCTGCGGGCCTGGCGGGCTGAAGCGCAGCGCTACACGGCTCGGGGTGGCGACTACTGGATAGCCGGCGGCCAGCGCCACCAGCAGCGTCAGCCAGGCGGCCCCGGCGGTGCGCAGCGCCGGGTGCGCGCGGCGCAGCGCGCGCAGCAGCGGCGGCAGCAGCGCGCTCGCGGCCAGCGCCAGCAGCAGCCAGACCTGGAATCCAAACTTGAACACGGTGTTCATGCGGTACCACTCGCCGCCGACAAGGTGGTCCTTGATATAGACCAGCTCGTGGGTCAGCGACGCCGCCCATGCCACACATGTCAGCGCGATGGCGAAAACCACCGGGCGGCTGAGTCGGCGCGCCAGCATGGCCGCGCCGCTCAGCGCCAGCAGCAGCGCCAGCGCCAGCCGTAGGTCGGCGACCCTGGCGAGGCTCGCGCCGGTCTCGGCTGGCAGCACCCCGAGGCCGCCGAGCGCCGCGCCGCCTAGGCCGAGCGCCAGCAGCAGCGTCAGCGCCGCCCCTGCCAGCAGCAGGGCCAGCTTGGGCGCGCTCGCCAGGCTGGCCTGCTGCCCGCCGCCCGCCACCAGCCCGAGCGCGATGGCGCTCGGGGTGATCTGCGGCGGCGGCGCGCCGGCGTGGCGTCGCTCGAACAGCAGCGCCAGACGCCAGCCGATGCCGAGCAGCATCGGCACCACGATCCCGAGCGCCATGCCGTAGATCAGCAGGTAGTCCGATGTGGCGCTGCGCTCAGTCACCTGGCCGATGCCGCTGACCATCGCCCGGTAGTTTTGAAAGAACGGCAGATACCAGACGATCGCCAGCGCGCCGCAGCCGATCGCGGTCAGCGTCGCGCCGAGCAGCCGCCGCGCCAGATGCCAGCCCTGGCCGCCGGCGCGCCATGCCTGGAGCAGCAGCGTCAGCCCGAGCAGCGCGCCGTACGTCGGAAAATCCCACGAGTTGATCGCCGCCAGCGCCCCGAGTGTCAGCGTCGCCAGCAGCAGCGCGGGCAGATCGCCCGTCGCCGAGGCCGGCGGGTCTTGGCTGAACAGCGTGTAGAGCTGGGCGAGCAGCAGGATCACAAACGGCAGCGCGATAATGTGCGGGTGGAGGTCGGCGAACAGATAGGAGAACGCTGGGAACTCGTTGATCGTGTGCGGGATGATCCGCGACGGCAACATGAACCAGTCGCCCATGGCGCTGCCAAAACCGCCGAGACCGCCGGCGAGCGCGGCCGGGACGCCGGCCAGCCCGCGCCCATAGCCGACGGGGAAGGCCGCCGCCAGACTGCCGGCCACCGCCACCAGGCCGGCCGCAGCCGCCCCGCCCCAGCGCCGCCCGGTGAGTTGCGCGCCCAGGCCCCAGGCCCCGGCCAGCACCAGCCCGTAGAGCGTTGGCACGATCAGGTTGAAGGCGATGGCGGGCGGAATGCCGGCGATCTTGACCGGCAGCGAGACGAGGAAGAAGCCGTAGTAGTAATAGTTGATGGTCTCGCCGCTCATGAACGGGTCGTACGGCGGCATCACCGGCGAGCGCAGCATGGCGTTGAGGAAGCCGAACTCGAACGGCTTCTCGCCGCCCCATGTCGGGTGCCATAGGTCAGGGTTGAGCCAGCGAATCAGCAGCAGCGCAGCGAACCCGGCGAGAAACACCGCCTCGTGGGCGATCATCTGGCGGCGGCGGGCGGCGATGATATCACGCAGTATATCCACGCCCTCGCTGATGGCCGCACCGCTCCACGGCATCGCGCTGCCGCCCCAGCTCGCCGCCGCGCCGCGCCGCCCGAGCACCCCGAGCGACAGGGCCCCGAGCGCCAGCAGCAGCCCCCAGCCGACGGCGATCGCCAGTATATCGTAGCTGTAGAGCCGCATGCTCACCGGCATCCACACCAGGTAGCCGAATAGCAGCAGCCCGATCGGCCGCGCCCAGACCCAGCCGCCGTCGCGGGTCGTGCCGAACACCAGCGCGGCGATCGGCAGCCCGAGGATGCCAATGGCGTACCACACCAGCAGCCAGACCACCGTCGCGCCGATATCGCTCCTGGCAAACACATTCCAGCCGGGCGCGACCACGTTAGGCAGCGTCTCCAGCGGGGCCGGCAGCTCGGCCGAGACCATCTGATGCGGCACCGGCGCGTGGACCACGGTGCCGATCGTCAACACCCCCGGCGCGTGCCTGCCCGGCGAGACGCGGTAGATCTGGGTACTGCCGGCGCTATAGACCTGCTCGATCTGACCGTCCTTGGCCATCGCGGCGAAGGTGTCGAGCCCATCTGCCGGGTAGAGCGAGCGCTCCAACTGCCCGACGTAGACGTACTCGACGCCGTAGAGCTGGAGGCCCTTGAGCTTGGCTGCGCTATCCACCGAGCCGTAGACATCGCGCACGAATGCCTTGCGCGACTCGATGCTCGGCCCGGCGTTGGCCACCTGCCGCTGCTGGGTCTCGTGCCACGGCCAGCCAAGGATCGTCGGCAGACCGGTGTAGACTGTGACCCGCCCGCCCCAGCGGTAGGCCTCCTGGTGGGCCTCAAGTACGATCGGCGTCCCGTCGATATGCTGCCGCATCCACTCCAGCGCTGCAGCATCTTCGGCGAAGGTGAACGGGCGGTCGTTCTCGGCCCAGCCGCTTTTTGGCGACGCCATGTACGCCGTGCCATCCAGCGTTAGATCGATGCTGCGGTCGTAGCGGTCCGCCAGCCGCGCCGGCGTGGCGGTGAGCGGGTAGGCCAGCATCCCGATGGTCAGCAGGGCAACGGCGGCGCGGAACGCCCAGACTGGCCAGCTCAGGCGCAGGTTGTCCAACCGATGCGACGCCAGCGACCAGAGCTGGACAACGGTCACTGCACCCACCACCGCGAACAGCAGCCAGCTCTGCATGCCGAATTTGAACACCGTATTCATCCGGCCGATGTCGCCCTTGGCCACCAGTATCTCGGTGAGCAGCGTGATGCCGACGGCGCTCAGCCCGAGAGCGATCGTGAGCAGCGTGACGGGCGAGGCGAGCGGAAGCTGAGACGAGATGGGACCGCGCTCGGCGACGACTTCGCTTTCGCCAAAGAGCGGGAGCGGGAGCTGCTCCGGCCCGCGACGCTGGTTCGGCGGCGCGATCTGTAGGCGTGCGCCACCTCTGAGCGCCAGCGCCAGCAGCAGCGCCGTGCCGACGCCGATCAGGACGACCTGGAGCAGCAGCGGGTCGCTGCCGGTGGCGAGCAGCCCGGCAGTGAGCAGCGCCAGCGCGCCGCCGACAATCGCTGCCTGCGCCCGGCTGAGCAGCCGCGCCCGCAGCGCCAGCAGTAGCGCGCCGCAGACAGCGAAGAACAGCCACGGGCCGTTGATCATCAGGTACTGGGGCAGCGGTGTGCGCTCGCCAGTCCAGCGCTCGAACCCGGCGTAGTCGGTGGCGAAGCTGCTCGTGAACGGCTGAAACAGCAGCGTCGCCCCGAGCAGCACGGCCACGAAGCTCGCCAGCGCCCCGCCGGCCGCCAGGGGCGCGGTCTGGCCGCGCCGCCAGCGGTCGAGGCCAGCGATCGCCAGCGCCAGCGCGCCGAGCCCGGCGGCGGTGGGGAAATCCCAGGTGTTGGTGGCCCGCAGCGCGCCGACGAGCAGCGCCAGCAGCGCCAGCTCCGGCCACGATCGGCGCAGCGGGTCGGCGATCGCCAGCCAGCCGGCGGCGGTGGCCGATGTGCGACGGCGCACCAGCGCGATGAGCAGGTTGAGCACCGCCAGGGTCAGCGGCAGCGCGATCATGTGGGCGTGGAGATCAGCGAACAGGAACGTGAAGAACGGGAACTCGTTGATCGTCCCGTCGCCGCGGGCGATGCCAGTGATCCGCGTCGCGTCCCAGAACGCCCACTCGCTGCGGTCGCGGCAGGCATTCTGCGCGGCGTAGCTGGCCTGGGCGCGGCACTCGGCGCTCAGCCCCTGGTCCTGCGTGTCGGCCGAGCCGGGCAGCAGCCAGACGGCGTTGGCGAGGTTGCCGCAGACCACCGCGAACAGCGCGGCCAGCAGCCCGGCGGCGATCGCGCGGCGCTGACGCTGGAGGTGGCGCGCCAGATCGGCGGCCCGCGCGGCGAGCAGATTGTAGGCCGCGCCCCAGGCACCGATCGCCGTCAGCGCGAAGATCGTCGGCACGGCGAGGTTGTAGGCGGTGGCCGGGGCGATGCCACTGAGCTGGATCAGAAAGCCGATCAGGACGAAGCCGAAGTAGTAATAGTTGAGAAACCCGCCAGCGTACCACGGGTCGTACGGCGGGAAGGCCGGGCTCTTGACCACCGCCGTCAGGAACGCCAGGTCCATCGGCTTCTCGCCGCCGCGCGCCGGGTGCCAGATATCCGGGTTGATGGCGCGGATGACCAGAAAGGCGAAGAACGCGACGAGGAACAGCGCCTCGGCGGTCAGCAGGGCTTGGCGCTGCCCGCGCCAGAGCGCGCGC
>JAYUUK010000308.1:0-3717 GCA_043754595.1 Roseiflexaceae bacterium
GGCGGGCATCGCCGTCGCGGCGGGCATCGCCGTCGCGGCGGGCATCGCCGTCGCAGCCACCGTGGTGGCGGCCGGGGCGGCGGTCGGGCTCGTCGTCGCGGCCTGGCCGCAGGCGGCGAGGATCGCGGCACCCGAGGTCATGGCGCTGAGGCGCAGGAATGCGCGGCGCGAAAGGACGTTGTCGTTGTGTGACACGTGTGTCTCCTGATCAAGCTATGGGGAATCGTTGGTACCGTCGCTAGTGTGCCGCAGCCAGATGAACGGCACATCATCGGATGGTTAAACTTTAGTTAAACGCGCGATATCCGTATACGAGTAGATTGGACGGAACGCGCCCGCCGCTTGCACACTCTGGCGCGATATGCTATAGTTAGTGATGGGTATAGGCGGGTAGCTCAATCGGCAGAGCAGCGGCCTCCAAATCCGCAGGTTGCAGGTTCGATTCCTGTCCCGCCTGCCATTAACAACTTCATAGCGAACGGAGAGGTGGCGGAGCGGTCGAACGCGTTCGTCTTGAAAACGAAAGGCCCACAAGGCCCGTGGGTTCGAATCCCACCCTCTCCGCCAGTATATTCATGGGGAGGTCGCATAGAGGCCTAGTGCGGTGGTTTGCTAAACCGCTATCGGGGTAACCTGATCGAGGGTTCGAATCCCTCCCTCCCCGCCACAGTACACACAGAGGGTGCTCGATGTCTCACATCGGGCACCTTCTGTGCGTTCGCATTCAGGTCATGTCCGATCGCCGGCTGCGATCCGACGCCCCCACCCTGCCGTCCCCCGCATGGCTACAGGCCGGCCAGGCGAGCGAAAGGCACTATGCACGTGGACAACGAAGACCGCGCGCAGCCCGCCACCGTGGTGATCCACTGCGACCTGCCTATGTGACCGATGGACACCAGCGCCAGACGCTCGACCTGTATCTGCCACAGCGGCGGCCGAGCGACCCGATCCCACTGATCGTCTGGATCCATGGCGACCGCGAGCTGCTGGTGCCGTACGGCCAGAGCGTCATCCTCGCCGATGCGCTCGCGGCGGTTGGCGTACCGCATACCTTGTACACCGTGGCGGGCGCTGGCCACGGCGGCTTCACCGATCCGGCGGTGCCCGAGCTGATTCGCACGTTGCTCGCGGAGCGGCTCGGACCGGAGGCCTAAGTGACACCCCCTGTCACAACGTGCTGCTACACTTCTGCCAAAACTGTCTGCCATACCAGGAGGGTCTATGCAGTACGGATTTGTGCTCCCGTTTGGCGATGCGCGCACCGCCGCGGACTACGGCTATGACGCCGAGCGCGCCGGCTGGGACGGGCTATTTGTGGCCGAGGGGTTGTACGGCGTCGATGCCTGGGTCTCGCTGACGGCGGCGGCGATGCGCACCGAGCGCATCAGGCTCGGCACACTGCTCACACCCGTCTCGCGCCGCCGCCCGTGGAAGCTGGCGAGCGAGACCGCCACGCTCGATCGGCTCTCGGGCGGCCGCGTCATACTCGGCGCTGGGCTCGGCGCGCTAGACACCGGGTTTGCCGCGTTCGGCGAGGTGACCGACCGCAAGGCGCGCGCTGAGCTGCTGGACGAGGGCCTGGCGATCATCGACGGGCTGTGGAGCGGCGCGCCGCTGACGTATAGCGGCAAGCACTATGCGCTGACCCCGGCGCCGTGGGGCGGCATCACACCCATCCAGCGGCCGCGCATCCCGATCTGGGTCGTCGGGGCGTGGCAGCGCGCCGCGTCCATGGCGCGCGCCTACCGCTACGACGGCGTGATCCCGGCGGCGATGGGTGCGGACGGCGCGTTCAGGCCGCTGACCCACGCCGATGTCAGCGCCATCCGCGACGAGGCTGCGGCGCGCCGCCCAGGCCAGCCGCCGCTCGATATCATCGTCGAGGGCGTCACGCCGGTGGGCGACCGCGAGTCCGGCGCGGCGATCGCTGGCGGGTGGGAGCATGCCGGCGCAACCTGGTGGGTCGAGTCTATGTGGGATACGCCGGGAACCCAGGAGGAGCGCGAGGCGACGATCCACCGCCGGCTGATGCAGGGGCCGCCGCTCGTCAATTGACGATTGACACACCCCCATCGCTGCGTGCGATCCGCCGGCGCGCTGCTAGCGCTGCTGCGCGAGCAGCGCGCCGGCGATGCCGCCGACCAGGACGGCGGCGTAGACCGGCACCTTGAAGCGCTGCAGCGCCACAAATGCGATTGCCGCGATAGCGAGCGCCAGCACATCGAGACCGGCCAGGCTCATGCCGCGCGGGAACAGCACGTGGCCGGCGAAGAACACGCCGAGATTGAGGATCACCCCGACGACGGCGGCGGTCACGCCGGTGAGGGCCGCCTGGAGCCTGACGCTGTGGCTCAGCGCCTCGATGTACGGCGCCCCAAGGAAGACGAAGAAAAAGCACGGCAGGAACGTGGCGTAGGTGGACACCAGCGCCCCGATCGCGCCGTAGACCGCCGGTGGGAACGGCCCTGGGTTACTGTACGCGCCGAAGTAGCCGACGTACTGGAGCACCATGATCAGCGGCCCCGGCGTGCTCTCGGCCAGCGCCAGCCCTTTTATCATCTGCGCCGTCGTCAGCCAGCCGTAGCCGTTCACCGCCACATCGGCCACGTAGCTCAGCACCGCATACGCCCCGCCGAAGGTCACAAACGCGGCCTGGGTGAAGAACTGCGCGATCGTCACCAGGACGTCGTCCTGGCCGCGCCAGGTCAGCAGCAGCCCGTACGGCAGCGCCCACAGCAGCCCGAAGACTGCCACCAGCGTCAGGTTGCGGCGCGCGCTCGGCAGGGCGGACGGCACCGAGGATGCCCCAGGCTCGGCTAGCTTGACGATCTGCGGTGCGACGCGCTGCGCCAGCAGACCGGCGGCGGCCGCCGCCAGCACGATCGCCGGGAACGGCAGCCTGAGCAGCGTCAGCGCCACGAACGCCGCCACGGCGATAGCCAGCAGGATGGGGTGGGTGAGGGTGCGCCGCCCGACGCGGTAGACCGCCTCGATCACGACCGCCACCACTACTGGCTGGATGCCATAGAAGATCCCCTGCACCAGCGGCACATCGCCGTAGGTGGCCACCATCCAGCTCAGCAGCAGCAGCAGCAGCGCGCCGGGGAGGATGAACAGCGCGCCGGCCACCACGCCGCCGCGGATGCCGTGGAGCCGCCAGCCGATGTAGGTGGCGAGCTGCTGCGCCTCGGGGCCTGGCAGAAGCGTGCAGAAGTTGAGCGCCCGCAGAAACTGCTGCTCCGAGACCCAGCCGCGCCGGTCCACCAGCTCGTTATGCATCATCGCGATCTGCCCGGCAGGTCCGCCGAAGCTGATAAAACCAAGCTTGAGCCAGTATCGGAACGCTTCACCCAGGGAAACCTTGGGGGGAGGCAGTTTGTCGTCGATCATCATCAGCCGGTAATCCCTGGGCCGCGGCGAAGCGCAAGAGTGTCTTTTATACCATATCAGGCTAATCCAGGTGCGGGATACGACAGAAAGAATGTCTTTTATGATATTGTGTTTGCTTGATTATCAGGCCTTCAGCGGAGCCTGAATTCGATGCAGAAAATCGGCAAATACGAAATTATCAGAGAACTCGGCAAGGGCGCAACCAGCGTCGTTTACGAAGCCGTTGACCCATTCCAGAATCGCCATGTCGCGATCAAGGTGGTGTTTGCCGAGGCGCTCGGAGACAAGGAACTTGGCAAACGCTACCGCAAGCTGTTTGTGACCGAA
>JAYUUK010000309.1:0-35032 GCA_043754595.1 Roseiflexaceae bacterium
GCTAAACGCAAAACGGTTGAGCGCACAACGGAGAACAGGAGCGCACTGGGATGCGCTGCATCGTGCGGCGGAGTGGATCAACCGTTTTGCACTCCGCTATGGGGGCTGTCCGGCATCTGCTCCTATACGTGCCCATCTGTGGACAGACTGTTCGAGCTCACTGAAAGCCGCCGCTGGATCTCGCCACCCCGCGGGCTGCGGCGATCCTCGCCTCGTAGCCGCTGGCCCGGTAGGCAGCGATCGGGTCGGCCGGGGCGCCGAGCTCCTCGCGCACCCGGCGCAGCAGCGGTCTTACATCGGTGCGGAAGGCGTCGCTCAGCATGCGGTGGGCCAGCAGCACCTCGCCCACCGCCTGCAGCTCGGCGAGGCGCGCGCGCGGGACGCACAGCGCTTTGGCATAGGCCTCCTGGCAGTTGAGCACCGAGTAGATCACCGGCGCGATCTTGCCCTCGATATTATGGCACTGGTCGAGCATGTAGGCCACGTCCATCGCCGTGCCGTGGGCCGGCTCGTCGCTCGCCAGCTCGGCCCCTGCCAGCTCGGCGTAGATCAGGAACAGCTCGTAGGGGTTGGCCGACCCCACGATCAGGTCGTCGTCGGCGTACTTGCGGTTATTGAAATGGAACCCTCCCAGCCGTCCCTCGTCAAGCAGAAACGCCACGATCTGCTCGATGTTGACCCCCTGCGCGTGGTGCCCAAGGTCCACCAGCACCTGCGCCTGCGGGCCGAGCTTGAGGCACCAGGCGTAGGCCGTGCCCCAGTCGGGGATATCGGTGGAGTAAAACGCCGGCTCGAAAAACTTGTACTCCAGCAGCATGCGCCCGCCGGAGGGGAGGTGGCGATAGACCAGCGACAGGCCCTCTTCGAACCGGCGCTTGCGGCCGCGTAGCGTATCCTGCCCAGCGTAGTTGGTGCCGTCGGCGAACCACAGCGAGAGCGCGCTGGATTTGACCTTGGACATAATTGCGCAGCACTCCAGGATGTGGTCGAGCGCCTGCTCGCGCGCCGCCGCGTCTGGGCTGCCGAGCGAGCCGAGCTTGTAGACCTCGTCCTGGAAGACGTTGGGGTTGACCGCGCCGATCGACACCCCGCGCGACTCGGCGTACTGGCACATCGCCGCGTAGTCGCCGTCCTCGGGGGTGTCCCACGGGATGTGAATGGCGACCGATGGGGCGATGCCGGTCATGCGCTGCACCTGCGCCGCGTCGTCGAGCTTCTCGCTGGTGGTGCGCGCCGCGCCGGCCCACGGGAAGGCCTTGAAGCGCGTGCCGGAGTTGGCGTAGCCCCAGCTCGGCGTCTCGATCTTCTGCCGCCTGAGCGACCCCGCCACCGACTCGATGTCGATGCCGTCTGCGGCGAGTTGCTCGGCCAGGATAGTGTATGCGTCGGTCATTGGAAGCCTCTTAATTGACGATTGACTATTGACGATTGAAACGCGAATACTGCGCAGTCGGGCATTTCGTCCACAGATAGGCTGTAGGGCGCAGCTTGCTGCGCCCACAGACATGTTTACTCATCCTCACGAATTGACGCGAATGCCGGGCAACACAGCAGAAAATCGCCAATCGTCAATTGCCTCACGCCAGATAGAACACCTGCTCCAGCCGCAGGAAACCCTCGTCCGGCCGGCGGCCGTCCAGCTGCGCGAAGAACGGTGCCATCTCGGTCTGCCAGCGGGCGTTGACCTCGGTGGCGGCCATGCCCGCCAGCGCTGCTTCGTAGTCAGGCGTCTCGAAGTAGCCGACGAGTAGGCCGTCCTCGCGCAGGAACAGCGAGTAGTTGTGCCAGCCGGTGGCGCTGAGCGCGGCGAGCATCTCGGGCCAGACGGCGGCGTGGCGGGCCTTGTACTCCTCCAGGCGCTCCGGCCGGACGCTGAGCAGGAAACAGACGCGTTGCATACAAAAACCTTTCCCGGCATTTTGTCCACAGATAGGCACAGATAGCCACAGATATCGGTCAGATTATGCGCTCATCTTCGCACATTGTCGCGAATGCCGAGCATTTCCGCTATTCCGCAGCTCAATCGTCAATCGTCAATCGTCAATTGCTACACTATCAAGACCCGCCGTCCGGTGCGCGCGGACTCGTAGGCCGCCAGGATCATCTCGACGCAGATTTTACCATCCTCGGCGGTCGCAAGCGGCGGCCCATCGCCGCGCAGAAAATCGATCAGCGGGCGTGGCACGGCCCTGATCCGGTCGCCGTGGGGCCGGTTCGCGTCCAGCCCGAGGTCTTCCCAGCCCGCTGCGCCGGCGCGATAGATGCTCAGCGCGGCGACCCCCGGCGGGCGCGGCAACTTGGAGGCCGCCTGGTCGCCGAAGTTATGCTGGATCGTCCCGGCGTCGCCGTAGATCTCGGTGGTGGAGAGCGCGGCGAGCTGGGTGGACGAGTTGAGCAGCACGCCGATCTCGCCGCGCGCGAAGCGGAAAATCGCCACGCCGTTGTCGTCTGGGGCGATATCGGTCACCACATTGTCGATCTCGGCCATCACGCTGACCGGGCGGCCGAACATCCAGAGGAACCAGTCGGCGGCGTGCGATGCATCGTCCATGAACATGCCCATGTTCTGCGCCGGGTCGATGTGCCAGTTGCCCGGCCGCGCGAAGCCAGGGTTGAGCAGCGCGTCGATGGCGTGGCGGCGGCGGGCCACGGCGACGTTGCCGATCGCGCCCTCATCGAGTAGCGCCTTAATCGCGATGTTGACCGGGTCGGCGCGCATCTGGTAGCACATGCTCAACTTCACTCTGGCGGCGTCTACGGCGGCGATGATCGCGTCGCAGTCCGCGATGGTCAGCGCCATGGGCTTTTGCAGCAGAATATGCTTGCCGGCGCTGGCGGCGGCGATGCAGTGCGCGGCGTGCTGGCTCGTCGGGCTGGTGACGAACACCGCGTCGATATCATCGCGGGCCAGAAGCGCTGCCAGATCCGGCTCCCAGGCCAGGCCGTGGCGGGCGCATGCCGCCTCCCCACGCGCCGCATCATCGTCCCAGGCGGCGATGCAGCGCGCGTCGTCCAGGTCGGCGATGGTTTCCAGGTAGGTGTTGACGTGGTCGTGGGCGAACGAGACGACGCCGAGCCGGATCGGTGTAGACATATGGAGCTACCCCTTGATCCCGGTGAGCGTGATGCCCTGGATGAACGTGCGCTGCGCGAAGAAGTAGGCGACGATCACCGGGATGGTCATCACCGTTGTGACCGCCATCAGCGGCCCCCAGAGCGAGTCGTACTGACCGCGGAACTGCTGCAGCCCGATCGAGAGCGTGTAGTTGGTCTGCGAGTTGAGGTACACCAGCGGCCCGAGGAAGTCGTTCCAGGCGTTGAGGAACGTGAACAGGCCGACGGTGGCGAGCGCTGGGCGGGCCAGTGGCAGCATGATCTGGCTGTAGATCGTCCACTCGCCGGCGCCGTCGATCCGCGCCGCCTCGCTCAGCTCGCGTGGGATGGTCAGGAAGAACTGCCGCAGCAGGAAGATGAAGAACGGCACGCCGAAGAAGCTCGGGACGATCAGCGGCAGCAGTGTGTCGATCCAGCCGAGCGACCGGAAGATCAGAAACTGCGGGATGAGCGTCACCTGGCCAGGCACCACCATGATGCCGATCAGGATGGCGAACAGGATATTCTTGCCAGGCCAGTTGATCCGCGCCAGGCTGTAGGCTGCCATGCTGGAGGAGAGCACTGTGCCGAAGATCGTCGCGCCGCAGTAGATCAGCGTGTTGGTCAGGTAGGTCCAGAACGGGATGAAGTTCATCCCGCGCACATAGTGGTCAAAGATCACCGGGCGCGGGATCCAGACCGGCGGAAACGCAAAGATCTGGTCATCCGGCTTGAGCGAGGTGCTCAGCAGCCAGAGGAACGGCAGGATGAAGACGAAGCTGAGCGCGATCAGCGCGGCGTGAGTCGCGATCGCGCCGATGCGCCTGCGGCGGCGCAGGCTGCGGATCGCGGTCTGCTGCTGCGCGCTCGGTTTCGAGACAGTGGAGAGGTTCGCCATAGAATCTCCTATTGCCCGCCGTAGTAGACGCGCCGCGCCGATGTGCGAAAGATCGCCACCGTCAGCAGCACGACGATCACAAACATGATCCAGGCCATGGCGCTGGCGTAGCCCATCTTGAAGAAGACGAAGGCGTTCTGGTACAGGTACATCGCGTAGACCCGCGTCGAGTCCGCCGGGCCGCCGTTCGTCATCACAAACACCTGCGTGAAGTACTGGAACACCCCGATCAGCATCAGGATCATGCTGAACAGGATGTACGGGCTCATAAATGGCAGCGTGAGGTGGATGGTTTTCTGCCAGGGGGTCGCGCCGTCGAGCTCGGCCGCCTCGTACAGCTCCTGCGGCGTATCCTGCAGGCCGGCGAGGTAGATCACCATCCAGGTGCCGACGCTCCAGAGGTTCATGATGATCAGGCTCGGCTTGGACCACGCCGGGTCGCTGATCCAGCCTGGCCCCTGGATGGACATGTACCACAGGATAGTGTTGAGGATGCCGTACTGTGGGTTGAAGATCCACAGCCAGAGCACGCTGGAGGCCACGAACGGCACGATCGTCGGCAGGTAGAAGATCGTGCGGTAGAATGCCTGCCCGCGCACCTTCAGGTTGAGCAGCATGGCCAGCGCCATGGCGATCACGATGCTGAGCGGGATGGTGAACACCGCGATGAAGGCGGTGTTGTAGAGCGTCTTGTAGAACAGCGGGTCGTCGGTCAGCAGCGTCACATAGTTCTCCAGGCCGCTCCAGCGCGGCGGCTGCAGAATACTGTACGATGTAAAGCTGAAGTAGACCGAGGCCAGGATCGGGTAGGCGACCCAGATCAGCACGCCGAGGATCGCCGGCAGCGCGAACAGCACGCCGGCGATCAGATCGTGGCGCTGCTGTCGCGAGTACCGTCTGCGCCGCAGGATCGCAGCTGTCGCCATAGATTGCCCCTTTTTGCTAGACTCGATGGAGTGGGGGAGGGGAGCTACTGGTGGCTGCGCTTCAGCCCCCGCTCCGCTGGAGCGCGCGCCGATGGTGGCTGCGCCCCTAGCCTCCTTTTTTGCCTGCGGCAGTGTGGTAGCTCCGGTTTTACTGATGGTGCGCAGCTCCGCTGCGCACCATCAGCAGAAAAGCCATTCTACAGCGCGCAGCGCCAGCGCAGAGCGCCTCGAAAAAACGGGCGTGATGCGCAGGGACTACGCGCAGCCCCTCGCGCTGCCGCAGGCCAAAACCATGGAGGCTGCCTACTTGATCCCCTCGCGCAGGATGCGGTCCAGCTCTTTTTGCGTCTTGGTCGTGGCGTCGTCGAGCGCCTGCTGCGCCGTCTTCTGCCCAAACACCACCGCGTCCACCGCGCTTGAGAGCTCGCCAGTGAAGAATGCCTGGGCCGGCATCACCGGGCGCTGGTGCTTGGTCTCGGTCAGGATATCGTAGAACGCCTTGAGCTTCGGGTCGGCCTTGACCGTCTCGTAGTACGGCGCGGCCTTGACGCCGGGGAAGCCGCCGAACGTCTTGCCCTGGATGGTGGTGGCCTGCTCGCTGGTGGTGATCCACTTGACGAACTCGAACGCCGCCTCTTTGTTCTTCGAGCCTTTCGGCAGACCGACCGTCCACCCGCCGACCCACGAGGACTTGGGAGTCGCGCCGTCTGGGCCGGTCGGCAGGTAGGTGATGCCGTACTCAACGCTTGGTGCGTAGCGCTTGAGGTTGGCGAGCTCCCACGCGCCAAACGGGGCGAAGGCGATCTTGCCCTGGAAGAACGGGTTCTGCTCGCCCGAGCCGAAGCCGGCCTGGAAGCCCGAGATCATCGCCGGGTCGTACTTTTTGGCGAACTCGCCCATCCACTCCAGACACTTGACGATCTTCGGGTCGTTGGCGGTGACCTTCTTGGCCGCCGGGTCGTAGAACTCGCCGCCGAAGGCCCAGCCGTAGGTGAACAGCGAGTTGGCTGCGCCGTAGGTGATCCACGGGATGTAGCCGAGCCTGTCGATCCGGCCGCCGTTGACCTTGGCGATCTTGGCCGACATCTCGTCCATCTCGGCCAGCGTCGTCGGCGGCTTCTCGGGGTCCAGCCCCACTTCCTTGAAGACATTTTTGTTCCAGAAGAAGCCGAAGTTGGCGTCCGAGCTGTAGGTCAGGCACCAGGTCTTACCCTCGTAGACGCACTGGTCCCACGATGGCCCCCAGAAGTCGTCGCGCTTGACCCCCGACGAAGCGATCAGGTCGTCGAGCGGCTCCAGCGCGCCGCGCGCCGCCCACTCGGCCACCTGCGGCCCATCGACCCAGGTCACATCTGGCGGCTTGCCGCCGGCGATGGCGGTGAATAGCTTGGCGTTGGTGGAGAGATCGTTGGCGGCGTAGACCGCATTGACGCCAATGTCAGGGTGCGATTCCTCAAACGCTTTCCAGAACTCTTCGTAGAGCGGCGAGTTGGCTCCGCCGTACGGATACCAGACCTCGATCGTGGTCTTGCGGCCCTGCGCTGCGCTGCGCGGCACCGGCGTCGGCTCCTCTTTCTGCGCCACGGTCAGTTTGGTCGGCTCGGCGGTGGCTCCGGCTGCGGCGGTGCTAGCTGCGGCGGTGGGCGCTGCTCCGCCGGCGGGCCCGGCCGGGCTGGCGGTGCCACACGCGGCCAGCAGCGAGGTGAACGCCACGCCGCTGCTCGCGGCGGCCAGCCTTAGGAATGTGCGTCGGTCGAATCGGACCCGGTGCTCGTCGTTCAAAACGTACCTCCATCGGTCGTCGTATCTATCCGCTCAACCGTGCGGCGGCCTGCCACACGGCCGCTGCGAGGCGTCGCTGCCTCGATGACGGCATGTCCATGCGCGAAACGAAAGTATAACGTAAGATAACTGAAGTTACCTGAAATGCTAGCATAATTTTCGCTGTTGTCAAGCGGCGCGCTCGAATAGCGATACTAACCGGTCATTGTGAGGAATATCACGTATTTTCGCGCCCAATTCTGCCTCTTGACAGACGACGCGGCATCTTTTATGATCGCCCTTGGACTTTCGTTCTTGTTTCGAATACAGCAACCCTACCCCCCGCTATACGCCATGGAACTACAACGCTGGGAGACGCCGGAGGAGCGCCGCGGTCAGATTCTTGGCTACATCCTCGCCCATAACCGGAGCAGCGTGGCCGATCTCAGCCAGCACGTCGCCACGTCCGAGGTGACGGTGCGCAAAGACCTGGACGCGCTCGAAGCCCAGGGGCTGGTGCTGCGGGTCCACGGCGGGGCGGTGGCCTCGGGGCGAGGCCGGCTGGAGCAGACGTTCGGGTCGCGCGAGCAGGAGCAGATCGATGAGAAGCGCCGCATCGCCGCCGCCGCCACGCAGCTGATCCGCGCCGGGCAGACGGTCTTTTTGGACGCGAGCACCACCTGCCTCCAGATCGCGCGGCTGATCAAGGGCCGCAGCGGGCTGACGGTGGTGACCAATGGGCTCTACACCGCGCTCGAGCTCAGCTTCTCCGAGCAGATCCGGACGCTGGTGGTCGGTGGGATGGTCCGCGCCCAGTCCAGCTCGCTCGTCGGCAGCCTGAGCCTGGATCTGATCGAGCGGCTCCAGCTCGATATCGGCTTCTTCGGCGCGCGTGGGATCTCGGCGCGCGCCGGGCTGACCGAGACCGACACCGAGGAGGCGCAGCTCAAGATGCGGATGGTGCGCGCCTCGCTACTGGTGGTGGGCGTGGCGGACTCGAGCAAGTTCGGCAGGGTGTCGCTCACCAGCTTCGCGCTGCCCGGCGAGATCGACCGGCTGTTCACCACCGATGCCGCCCCAGCGCCGATCCTGGCCGAGCTGCGCGAGCGCGGCGTGGAGGTGACGCTGGTGTGAGCGAGCTGGGCAGATCGTCCACAGATAACCACAGATGGACACAGATACCGGGCAATTGGTCAAGCGGTGGCGGATGCAGCATCTGTCCTATCTGTGGATGCGCGACTCTGTGGATGCGCGACCGAGCTGCTTAACTAATATAGAGGAGTAGCGATGAAGCTTGGCTGTAACACCATCATCTTCGGCGGGGCGGATCTGGCCGCGGCGCTGGACGGCATCGCCTGGGCTGGGTACGAGTTCGTCGAGCTCGCCGCTGTGCGCGGGATGTGCGAGCACGTGCCCGCCGACGCCGACGCCGATGCCATCCGCCGCATGCTCGCCGACGCCGGGCTGACGGCGACCGCCATGGAGGGCGCGTCAGTGGACCCGGCGCGGGTCGAGGAGCTCTGCGCGCTCGCCGAGCGCCTCGGCGTCCCGCTGCTCAACATCGGCTCTGGCGGCGCGTCCGGCGATGAGGAGACTACCAAGGCCGCCATCGAGAACATCGGCGCGCTGGCCGAGATCGCCGGGCGCCACGGCGTCCGACTGGCGGTCAAACCTCACGTCGGCCAGGCGATCTACAACGGCGCGACGGCGCTGCGGCTGATGGACGAGGTGCGCCACCCAGCGCTCGGGCTCAACTTCGACCCGTCGCATCTGTACCGCGCAGACGAGGACCCGCCCGAGGTGGCGCGGCGCTGGGCCGGCAAGATCATCACCTCCCACTTCCGCGACTGCGCCAGCCGCGAGCGGCAGGTCGGGCCGCCGCCGACGCAGATCCCAGGCCGCGGCGCGATCGACCTGCCCGCCACCCTCGCCGCGCTCGCCGAGAGCCACGATGGCCCGGTCAACCTGGAGATCATCGGCGCCGCCGCCTACCCGCTGCACCGCGCCGCCAGCATCGCCGCCGAGAGCCGGGGCTATCTCGGGCGTTGTCTGGAGGAACTCGTCGGCAGATTTATCCGCTAATCTGCCCGAATTGGCGCGAATGCCAAACAGCCGGGCCGTTTATCCACAGCTGGCGGCAGCTGCCAAACAGCCGGGCTGTTTATCCACAACAGAATTAACTATTGTAGGCTCGCTGGGCGAGCTCGCTATGAAAGGCACCCCTATGCTCCGCGTCGCGATCGTCGGCCTCGGCAATATCGGCAAAACCCACGCCCGCTACTACGCCCAGAACAACGATGTGAAGCTGGTGGCGCTGTGCGACATGCTCGCCGAGCGGGTCGACCCGGTGGCCGCGCAGTATGGCGTCCCCGCCTACCACGACCTCGCGGCGATGCTGGCCGCTGAGCAGATCGACGCCATCTCGGTGGCCACCGCCGGCCCTGAGAACGGCGGCCACCACTACGAGCCGACGATCCAGGCGCTCGAGGCCGGCAAGCACGTCCTGGTCGAGAAGCCGATCTCCAACAACATCGAGCACGCCCGCGCCATGGTGGCCAAGGCCAAGGAGCGCGGCCTGCTGCTCGGCGTCAACCTCAACCATCGCTGCACCCCCGCCTGCGACCGGGCGCGCAAGCTGCTGGCAGACGGCGAGCTCGGCGAGGTGCTGGCGGTCAACATGAACCTCTGGATCAACAACCCAAACGAGAGCTCGCCCTGGTTCCACCTGCGCGCGCTCCACCCCCACTCGCTCGATATCATGCGCTGCTTCGGCGGCCCGGTCCAGCGGGTCTCGGCTTTTATGCACAAGGGCCCTGGCCGCCAGATCTGGTCCAACACCGGCGTCAACCTCCAGTTCGCCTCTGGCGCGGTCGGCCACCTCACCGGCTCGTACGATGGCTCGATGCTGCACCCGATCGAGCGCCTTGAGGTGCTCGGCAGCAAGGGCCGGGTGGTGGTGGACAACGTGTTTGAAAACCTGACCTTCTACCCGCGCGGCTCGCTTGAGAAGCTGGTGATCGACAACCCGATCTTCGGCGGCATGGGCAGCTTCGACGAGACCTTCAAGCGCCGGATCGACCTGTTCGTGGCGCAGGTCCAGGCCGGTGGCCCGCTCGACGCATCCGGCGACGATGGCCTCGCCGTCCAGGAGATCATCGAGGCCGCCATCCGCTCCTGGGAGCATAGCTCGGTCGAGACCGTGGCGGGGTGATCGGGAGCCAGAAGCACGGAGCACGAATGCCCGGCTGCCCGGCATCTGTGCGTATCTGTGTCTATCTGTGGACAACCCGCCCGGATTTACGAGATGAGTGGAGAATCTATGAACATCGTCCTGATCGCGCTCGACACCCAGCGCGCCGACCACCTCGGCTGCTACGGCTACAAGCACAATACCAGCCCGTTCATCGATAGCATCGCCCGCCGCGGGGTGCTGTTTGAGCGCTGCTATGCGCCAAACATCCCGACCCACCCCAGCTTCACAACCATGCTCACCGGCAAAGAGGCTATCACCCACAACATCATCAATATCGGCGGCGGCGTCCCGCTCGAAGAAAAGCATCGCCTGCTGCCCGAGATCCTGCGCGAGCGCGGCTACGCCACCGCTGCGGTGGATAGCATGGGCCGCCACTTCTCGCGCGGCTTCGACGAGTACCACACCTACGAGTGGGACCGCTCCAACCCGGCGGTGCTGCGCAAGGCCGAGACCGTCAACGGCCTGGCGCTGCCGCTGATCACGCGCCTCGCAGCCCAGCCCAAGCCATTTTTCCTCTTCCTCCACTACTGGGACCCGCACACCCCCTACCTGCCGCCGCCAGCCTACCGCCGAAAATTTTACCCCAAAGACAAAGACCCCTACGACCCGTCCAACCGCAGCATGGACGAGGTCTGGAGCTGGGATACCTTCAAGTGGTACTTCCACGAATGGATGCCCGGCGTCACCGACTCCGACTACGTCATCAACCTCTACGATGGCGAGACGGCCTACATGGACCGTCACCTGCGCGCGATCTTCGCCGCCCTCGCCCCGGTGAAGGAGGAGACGCTGGTGATCCTGACCGCTGACCACGGCGAGATCTTGGACGAGCAGCTCGGCTACTTCGACCACCACGGGCTCTACGAGGGCAATGTCCACGTGCCGCTGATCATGTACTGGCCAGGCACGCTCCCCGCCGGCCGCCGCGTCCCCGGCTTCATCCAGAACCTCGATCTCGCGCCGACGCTGCTCGACCTAGCCGGCATCGCCGACGCCGATGGCATGGAGGGCCTCAGCCTGCTGCCGACGATCTTCGGCGTGCGCGACGCGAACTACGAGCAGGTCTATCTCTCCGAGGCGACCTGGGAGGTCAAGCGCGCCATCCGCACCGCCAAGTACAAGCTGATCGACAGTATCGAGCAGGACCCCCACGGCCGTCCCATGCAGGAGCTCTTCGATCTGGAAAATGACCCGCTGGAGCAGCACAATATCGCCGTAGCGCAGCCCGCTGTGGTGGCGCAGCTCAAGGCGCAGCTCGATGGTTGGGTGGGGCGAAGATTAGCCGCGGCCGGGCGTGACGCCGACCCGGCCGCGGTTCAGGGGCGCTGCGGCTTCAAGATCGGCAAGGAGATCCCCGGCGAGACGCTTGGGGCCGGGGCAACGCCGCTGCTCAAGCGCAAGCGTGGCGCGCCGGCCGCCGATATTCCCAAGCCGGAGCAGCTCACCGCCGCCAACGAGATCCCGGATGAGACCAAGGGCACCAAGATGCACGGCTACGTCAAGCCGACGGCATAGCGGCCCCCGTGCGCCGGTCGTCAGACGCACAAACGCCCCCTATCCCGCGCGGGATAGGGGGCGTTCGTCTTCCAGCTAGCCAGCCGCCGCCAGCGCCCCCTCCGGATCGTCCGCCTGCTCTTGCTGGGTCTTGATGCGCGCGATGGCGTAGATCAGCAGCCCGTAGGCCGGCTTTGCCACCACATCGGCGATCGAATACCCTACCTGTCGCGACACCAGCGCGAGCGCCGGGTCGATGTTCAGCAGCGGCAGCAGGTACGCGATCGGGTAGACCCCCCAGCTCGCCACCAGCAGCAGCCGCACATTGCGCAGCAGGATCCGCACCTCTTGTGTCTCGCGCGCCATGGCGACGCCCAGATCGTTCCAGAGCGTGTAGAGAATATAGATGAACGGGATCGTGCTCAGCGTGCCCCATACCAGGCGCGTCGTGATGTCCGAGGAGACCTCGCCCGGATAGCCGAGACCGATCATCAGCGCCGCCGCCACGACGAGCCGCGCGATCAGACCCTTGCGCTGCTGACCAGTGATCTGGAGGATCGCGATCAGCTCCACCAGCAGCAGCGGGACGGTCAGCAGCCAGTCCGCGTAGCGGTAGGCTTCATTGAAGAGCTCGCCAGATGGCGTGTACGTGGTGCCGGTGTGGGTGAAGGCCGCGCTCCAGCTGGCAAACATGCGTACATAGTGATACGCGGCGATGCCGACGATGATCGCGGCGATCACCATGACGCGCTGATACTTGTAGGCCACCGTGTTGCGCGCGAGCAGGAAGAACACGAATGCTGCGCCCATCGCCGCAATCGTAAACGAAAGCGCATTGTAGACGAGGTCGTATTGACCGAGTGTAAGAGTAGGCATGACCCTATCGCTCCTGTGAAGAATGGAGACACTGAGCTACCACCGACAACGTAACACGCTGTGAACCTGGTTCGAGGTGCATACTGCCGCTTTTGGCTCGATCCTATCTGGCGTGCAGGACACTGTCGCTGTGCACCGCCGCCGCTCGCGCGGACTGACGCCCGCTCCTGGCCATCTCGCCAGCCGCTCCCTCCGCTCGTCCATCGATTGGGAGGCGATTCGGTTGGTTTCGTCGATCAGATTGTTCTTTACGTCACAAAGTGTACATCGCTCTGAGCACTTTGTCAAAGATCTATTCGGTATTTGTCCATGCTTTGCCCAGATATGTGGCGCGCCGATAGAGCGCAATCCTATCAGCGTAGGGAGGAGGGGAGGATCTCGGGGGGTGCGCCTCTAAACCTGCATGCGCATCGCGCGTGTACAACGCACAGAGGATTGCTATAGTGTGAGCGCGTGGATGGGGAGGGCTGAGGAGATGGTGGTGGGTGCTAACGGTGCGTCAGCCGCGCCCTCATAACCCGCGTGAAGAACGCCAGCGCCTCGACACGCAGCGCCAGACAGATGCCGAGGTAGACGAGCGCGCCGGCCCCGCCCGCCAGCAGCAGCGATGCCAGCGGGGGAAGCGGCAGCGCGCGCTGCACCGCGTAGCTCGTGGCCAGCAGCGCCAGCCCGGCCGCGCCGCAGCTCGCCGCCGTCCGCCCGATCCCCAGCCCGCGCAGATCCACGATCTGTCGCGACAGCAGCAACAGCAGCAGCATGTGCCCGATCCACTGCGCCGAGTTGGCGATCACCAGCGCCCCGACGCCGAGCGCGCTCAGCCGCAGCAGCGTCAGCGCCACAGCGGCGTAAATCAGGATGGCGCCGCCCTGCACCAGGTTGGGCGTCAGCGTCTTCTGCCTGGCGTAGAACGCGAACAGCAGCATCTGATCCACCGCGGCGGCCGGCAGCCCAGGCAGATACAACAGCAGGGCGGCGGCGGTGAAGTGGCTGTCCTCGGCGGTGAAGGCGCCGCGCTGAAACACCAGCGTGACGATCGGCTGCGCCAGCGCGGCCAGCGCGAAGGCCGCCGGCAGCACCAGCAGCAGCACCACGTTGATGCCCATCGCCAGCGTCCGCCGAAATGCTGTCTCGTCGCCGGCGTCAGACTGCCGCGAGAGCGTCGGCAGCACCGCAAACGAGACGGCGGCCGCCACCAGCCCGAGCGGAAACTGGATGAGCGTCGTGGCGTAGGCCATCGTCGGGATGGCGCTCTCGCCGAGCCGCGAGGCCAGGTTGCGATCCAGCACCGTGCCGAGCGTCGAGAAGCCGATCCCCAGCGCCACCGGGGCGTAGAGCCTGAGGATCTGGCGCACCGCCGGATGGCGCAGCGCGATCGTCGGCGTGTAGCTCGCCCCGCGCAGACCGGGGAGCTGGAGCAGCACCTGGAGCAATGCGCCGCACAGCACCCCGACCACCAGCGCCAGCGGCCCGATCAGTGGCTCGAGCAGCACGGCGGCCAGGATGATCCCAAGGTTGAAGGCGCTGGTGGTGAAGGCCGGCAGCAGAAACTTCTGTCTGGCGTACAGCAGCGCGGTGATCAGCCCGGAGAGCCCCATCAGCACCACGGCCGGCAGCATCAGCCGCACCATCTGCACCGTCAGCTCGCGGGTCGCGCCGGAGAACCCGCCGGCCAGCAGCGTCACCGCCGGCTCGGCCTGCCATGCCAGCAGCGCCGCCATGCCGCTCAGCACCAGCAGCGCCAGGTTGATGATGCTGCTCGCGACCCGCCAGAACTCGGCCTCGTCGCGTTCGCTGTAGGTGCTGAATACCGGCACCAGCGCCGCCGAGATCGCGCCGTTGATCAGCAGGTCGTAGAGCGTCGTGGGGATGGTCGAGGCCGCTTGGAACGCGGCCACCTCGGCGCCGCGGCCGAACAGCCCGGCGATCACAATGCCGCGTACCATGCCGAGCAGGCGGCTGGCGATGTTGCCGACGGCGATCAGGGCGGCTGCGGTGGCGACGCGGCGCACCAGCGTGGAGGTAGTCATGCGAGGAACCTGTCAGGTGCGGCGCAGATCATCTTCTTCGCACCGTACCCCGGCCGCACCTGACAGGTTTTTGGTGATCATTCCACATCGCTAGCGCGGCGGGCTCGCCTCGCCGGCCATCATCTGCTCGACGATCTGCCGCATCGCCTCGGGGTCTGCCGCGAACGTCGCCGGCCCCTGGAGATTGACGATCATTTTCGAGTCGATCGCGAAGCGCTGCACATCGTCTGGCTTGAGCCCCGAGCCAACCTTGCCGAGCCTGACCATCTCGCCGGCCGAGATATCGGTGCGGATGTAATCGCGCAGCGCGCCGGTGTAGCTATCGATCTGAGCCACCTGCGAGAGCAGGCCGAGTTTGCGCACTTTCTCGAATACCGCCGTTAGCATCTGCTGCTGCCGCTGGTTGCGCCCAAAATCGTTATCGGCGTGGCGGGTGCGGGCGTAGATCAGCGCCTGTTCGCCGTCCATGTGCTGCATCCCGGCGTCGAAGTGGATCTTGATCGTGGCCGTATCGCCCTTGAAGGCATCGCGCGGGTAGGCGCGGTCATCGATGGCGCGCGGCACATCGATATCGATCCCGCCGATCTGGTCGATGATCGTGCGGAACCCCTCGAAGTTGATCAGCACGAAGTGGTGAATCGGCACGCCGACGAGCTCGCTGACGGTCTCCTTCGCCAGCGCCGCGCCGTAGCCGGCCCCGAGCTGTTTCTCGCCCATCGGGTAGGCGGCGTTGATCCGCGCCTTACCCATGCCGGGGATCGAGACCCACAGGTCGCGCGGGAACGAGAGCACGCTCACATCGTTGGTAGCCGGATTGATATGGACCAAGATCATCGCGTCGGTGCGGGTGATATCCTCGCCGACCCGCGCGTCGGTGCCGAGCAGCAGGATGTTGACTGGATCCAGCTCGCCGGGGGCGGCGGTGGGGGCCGGGTCGGCGTCGGTCGGCTGCGGCGTCCCGTCGAGCGGCACTGCCTGCGATGAGTCATAGGCATCGCTCGGCCGCACCGTTGGCTGCGCGGTGGCCGGCAGCGTGACCGGCGTGACAATCATGGCGTCGACATCATCGATGGCGCGCTTCCAGCCAAAACCCAGGCGAGCGATGGGGATTAGGGCAATGAGCGTTAGGCAGAGCACAAGTGCGACGGCCACACGTTTTCTATCGGCGAACAAGCGATGTTTCAAACACAGCTCCGTACATTATGCTGGCCATCCGACGCGATCGCGCGGCGAGCCATCCGACGCAATCGCGCGAGCAGAGCGCTGTGCCGCTCGCTGACCAGCGATACTTCGAGGAGGCCGTACGCGCTGCTGGGCACCGCGCGCTGTACGACACTGTACGGAGATAGATAGCACGTACTATACCATAGGTTACAGATCGATGAAGATGATGGGGAGATGACGGTTCGCTCCTATGAGCTAGTCTGCCCTTGCGGAGCGCTGCCGGGTTTGTTATACTTTTGTTGTTCGATTCCATCCTCTTTCGCCGCTACAAACGTAGCCGTCCCAGAAGCACGAGGCCGCAGTCCCACGTATGCGCGCCTTGGACGGCAACGACACCAGCCGCTGCACCTTTGCAAGACCGCTAACGAACGCCGGGCATAACGCCCGATGGGCGGTCGTCTGTGTTATGGTACGCGCCAGACGGCGCGCGCCGCATACCAGTAGGAGGCAGACTCTATGACTGCGACCGTCGGCACTTCACTGCTCCAATTTGTCAGCGAGCTGCAGGACCGCAAGACCTTCCAGGAGCTGAACTGGACTGGGAACTTTGCGGAGTACCTTGAGCTCGTGGCTCACAACCCGAGGGTCACGCGCAATGCGTTCCAGCGCATCTACGACATGATCATGTCCTACGGATCCGAAGATTTTATCGATGCCAAGAAGCGTCTGATTCGCTACAACTTCTTCAGCGACAGCAGCTTCGACAAGGACGATACGATCTTCGGCCTCGAGGTTCCGCTGATGCGCCTGGTCAGCTTCTTCAAGGCCGCGTCGCAGGGCTTCGGCACCGAGAAACGCGTCCTGCTGCTTCACGGCCCGGTCGGCTCGTCTAAATCCACTATCGTCCGCCGGCTCAAGCGCGGCCTGGAGCACTACTCCAAGACCGATGCCGGCGCGCTCTACACCTTCGAGTGGTACCTCGGCGACTTCGATGACCTCCAGGGCGGCACGGTGCGCGAGAGCGACTGGGAGACCTGCCCGATGCACGAGGAGCCGCTGCGGCTGGTGCCGATCGAGGCCCGCGAGCGCTTCCTGGCCAACTTCAACCGCGACCGCCCCGAGAACGAGCATATCAAGCTCTCTGGCGACCTCTGCCCCTCCTGCCGCTACAACTACCGCGATCTGATGCTGCGCCACGGCGGCGACTGGAGCAAGGTCATCCAGCACGCGCGGGTGCACCGGCTGATCTTCTCCGAGCAGGACCGCGTCGGCATTGGCACGTTTCAGCCCAAAGACGAGAAGAACCAGGATTCTACCGAGCTGACCGGCGATATTAACTATCGCAAGATCGCCATCTATGGCTCCGATAGCGACCCGCGGGCGTTCAACTTCGACGGCGAGTTCAACATCGCCAACCGCGGCATCATCGAGTTCATCGAGATGCTCAAGCTCGACGTCGCCTTTCTCTACGATCTGCTCGGCGCAAGCCAGGAGCACAAGATTAAGTCGAAGAAGTTCGCCCAGACCGACATCGACGAGGTCATCCTCGGGCACACAAACGCCCCGGAGTACCGCCGGCTGGAGAACAACGAGTTCATGGAGGCGCTCAAGGACCGCACGGTGCGGATCGATGTGCCGTATATCACCCGGCTCAAAGACGAGATCAAGATCTACGAGCGCGACTTCAACCGGCGCAATGTCAAGGTTCATATCGCGCCGCACACGCTTGAGGTGGCGGCCATGTGGGCGGTGCTGACGCGGCTGGAAGAGCCGAAGAAGCCCAACCTCACGCTGCTGCAGAAGATGAAGCTCTACAACGGCCGCATGCTCCCAGGCTTCACCGAGGATAATATCAAGGAGCTGCGCAAAGACACGCTCCACGAGGGCATGGAGGGCATCAGCCCGCGCTACATCCAGGATAAGATCTCCAACGCGCTGGTCAACTTTCAGGCCGATGGCTATATCAACCCGTTCATGGTGATGAACGAGCTGGAGGGCGGCCTGAAGAACCACGCGCTGATGAAATCCGACGAGGACCGCAAGCACTACCGCGACCTGCTCTCCATGGTGCGCGAGGAGTACACCGAGATCGTCAAGAACGAGGTGCAGCGCGCCATCTCGGCCGACGAGGAGGCGATCAAGCGGCTGTGCGGCAACTACATCGACAATATCAAGGCCTACACTCAGCGCGAACGGGTGCGCAACAAGTTCACCGGGCAGTCTGAGGAGCCCGACGAGCGGCTGATGCGCAGCATCGAGGAGAAGATCGACATCCCCGAGAGCCGCAAGGACGACTTCCGGCGCGAGATCATGAACTACATCGGCGCGCTGGCCGTCGAGGGCAAGACGTTTGACTACAAGACCAACGAGCGGCTGCACAAGGCGCTCGAGCTCAAGCTGTTCGAGGACCAGAAAGACTCGATCAAGCTGACCTCGCTGGTCTCGCGCGTCATCGACAAAGACACCCAGGAGAAGATCGATGTGGTCAAATCTCGGCTGTGCCGCGATTTTGGCTACAACGAGCAGAGCGCGACCGATGTGCTCAACTATGTGGCCAGCATCTTCGCGCGCGGCGATCTGAAGAACTGATTCGGGCGCGTCAGCCGTTGGGGCGATGAGGCCGCAGCGGCGATGCGCGGGCGATGCGCGGGCGATGGGGTAGGGGCGATGCGCGCTGGGTCGATCGCCTGTGGATATCGCATCATGCGATTGCTTCGCCCATACGGATCGTGGCATCGCGCGGGGTGCGGGCGGCAGCGCCGCCCGCAGGCAGAAAAGACCAACGAGGTGCTATGTCAATACAACGTGTCGAGCGCGATCTCGGGCGCTTTCGCAAGATTGTGCGCGGGCGGATCAAAAAAGATCTGCGCAAATATATGTCCCAGGGCGAGATGATCGGGCGGCAGGGGCGCAAGTACATCTCCATCCCGCTGCCGCAGATCGACATGCCGCAGTTTCGCTACGGCTCGAAGCAGGGCGGCGGCGTCGGCCAGGGCAACGGCGATGTTGGCGACCCGATCGGGCGCGGCGATGGGCAGCCAGGCCAGGGCACCGGCGAGGCCGGGAGCGACCCTGGGCAGCATATTATCGAGGTGGATATCACTATCGAGGAGCTGGCACAGATCCTTGGTGAGGAGCTCCAGCTGCCAAATATCGAGCCGCGCGGCAGCAAGAACATCATGACCAAGAAGGATAAGTACTCGGGTATCCGCAAAGTCGGCCCGGACTCGCTGCGCCACTTCAAGCGATCGTACCGCGAGGCGCTGCGGCGGCAGATCTCGTCTGGCGAGTACAACGCCGCAGACCCGGTGGTGGTGCCGATCCGCGCCGACATGCGCTACCGCTCGTGGAAGGAGACCCAGCAGCCTCAGGCCAGCGCCGTCATCATCTATATGATGGACGTATCTGGCAGCATGGGCACCGAGCAGAAAGAGCTGGTGCGGATCACCGCGTTTTGGATCGAGACCTGGCTGCGCTCGCAGTACAAAGCGATCGAGTCGCGCTATATCGTCCACGACGCGGCCGCCAAAGAGGTGGACCAGCAGACGTTCTATCACATCCGCGAGGGTGGCGGCACCAAGATCTCCTCGGCCTATAAGCTGTGTATGAAGCTTATCGAGGAACACTACCCGCCAGAGGACTGGAACATCTACCCCTTCCACTTCTCCGATGGCGATAACTGGGGCGGCGGCGACACCCGCGAGTGCGTCGAGCTGCTCAAGAAGGAGATGCTGCCGAGCGTCAATCAATTCTGCTACGGCCAGGTGCGCTCGCTCTACGGCTCGGGCCGCTTCGCCCACGATCTGGAGGAGCACTGCGCCGGCCAGGAGAACCTCGTCATCTCAGAGATCGCCGACCGCAACGATATCTATGACTCGATCAAGGATTTTTTGGGAAAAGGACGATAGCGAATTGACGATTGACGATTGACGATTGAGACACGCATCAATCGTCAATTGCTCAATCGTCAATAGTCAATATGAAAAATACTCGCCTGCCCCCAGACCTCCAGGCCGCCTGGGAAGAGATCGAGCAGCACGCCAAAGACTTCGGGCTGGATTTCTACCCGATTATCTACGAGGTGCTTGACTACCGCACGCTCTATGAGACTGCGGCGCTCGGCGGCTTCCCAACGCGCTACCCCCACTGGCGCTTCGGCATGGAGTACGACCAGCTGATCAAGGGCCACGTCTGGCTCGGCTCCACGATCTACGAGATGGTGATCAACACGAACCCCTCCTACGCCTACCTGCTGGAGGGGAACGATATGGTTACCCAGAAGATGGTGATGGCGCACGTCACTGGGCACGTAGATTTCTTTAAGAATAACATGTGGTTCAGCCATACCAACCGTAAGATGCTGGACGAGATGGCCAACCACGGCGCGCGCATCCGGCGGATCATCGACCGGGTGGGCTACGATGTGGTCGAGGACTTCATCGATGTCTGTCTGTCGCTCGATAATCTGATCGACTACCACGCGCCGTACATCAAGCGTGCCGAGTCGCAGACCGCGCAGCCGGTGATCGAAGATGAGGATGTGCTGCTCGCCGAGGGGCTGCCGGTGGAGCGCGGCTACATGAAGCGCTACATCAACCCGCCCGATTTCATGGAGCGGCAGCGCACCAACCTCGCCGCCGAGCAGGCCAAGGCGCGGCGCTTCCCCGAGAGCGCGCAGAAGGACGTGCTGCTGTTCCTGATGAACTTCGCGCCGCTCGAGCGCTGGCAGCACACAGTGCTCGAGATCATCCGCGACGAGGCCTATTACTTCGCGCCGCAGGGCATGACGAAGGTGCTCAACGAGGGCTGGGCCTCGTTTCTACACACCGAGATCATGACCAAAAAGGCGCTGCGCGACAGCGAGCTGATCGATTTCGCCGAGCGCCACTCTGGCGTGGTGGCCGTCAGCCCCGGCCGGCTCAACCCCTACAAGCTCGGCCTCGAGCTGCTGCGCGATGTCGAGGACCGCTGGAACAAGGGCAAGTTCGGCAAAGAGTACGACGAGTGCGACGACCTGGCGGCCAAGCAGAGCTGGGATAAGCAGCTTGGCCTCGGGCGGCAGAAGCTGTTCGAGATCCGCCGGCTCTATAACGATGTGACTTTTCTCGACGCGTTTCTGACGCCGGAGTTCTGCCTGGATCAGAAGCTGTTCACCTTCAAGTACAACCGCGACAGCGACTTCTATGAGATCGCGAGCCGCGAGTTCAAGGAGATCAAGCAGAAGCTGCTGTTCCGCATGACCAACTTCGGCCAGCCGTTTATCTACGTCGAGGACGGCAACTATAACAATCGCGGCGAGCTGTATCTGCGCCACCGCCATGAGGGCGTGGACCTCAAGATGGACTACGCCCGGGAGACGCTGCGTAACATCCATAAGATCTGGACCAGGCCGATCTTTCTTGAGACGCGGGTGGAGGATAAGCGCCGCCTGATCAGCTTCGACGGCCGGGACTTCGCGGAGAAGAAGCTGGATTGAAGCCAGTAGCCAGTAGGCAAGTAGGCAGCATCGTACAGCGCAGCCGCAGCGGAGCGGAAGCGTGCCAGACCAGTCGGTGAGATGCAAGGGCACACACACGCGAGCGGCGTCGTGCCGGCACAGATGCTTCGCGGCGCGGACGGCTGGCGGGAGGAGCGTGGCGCGGGAGCCGCTCAGCATGACACGCGAAGAGCGTAGCCATAACGATACACGTGTAGTGACGAAGACGCAAAATAACAAAGGAGCAAACCCATGACAATCGGCAAAGCGCTGCACGAGCAGCTGCGGCGGCTGGCGAGCGACGGGCCAGCCGGGGCGAATACCCTGGCATCGGGCGACCCGACGCGGATTGGGGCGGAGATCGATCGGGCGAGCGCGCGGCTCGACCTCAGCGACTCGGATCGGCTCAGCGCCTCGCTGCTCGGCATTGAGGTGGCGCTGCACGGCGCTGCCGACGCCGACTGGCTGGAGCGGGCAAGCGCCTCAGCGCCGCAGCTCCTCGGGTTTCTTGAGGAGCCGCTGGCGCTGATCGAGCGCGATGGCGAGGCGCAGATCGCGCAGCTCCGCTCCTCGCCGCCGGCGCAAGACGATGCCGCCGTGGTCTACTGGGAGCTATCGCTGGGCGGTGCCGAGGCACCCGCCGCCAGGCTCGGCCGCTACCGCTGGCAGCCGGGCGCCGCCGAGCGCGAGCCGCTGCCCTACCCCGCCACCTTCGCCGGCATCGCCCGCATCGCCGACGCGCTGGAGGCGACGCTTGCCGCGTAGCACCTGGTCGCCGCGCTGGCCGCCGCTATGACGACTGCGCCGACCAATAGCGGGCCTGGCACCATCGCCGCCGCGCTCGCCGCTGCCACAGCGCAGCTGCGCGACACATCGCCGACGCCGCGGCTGGACGCCGAGCTGCTGCTGACCGCCGTCCTCGGCATCGCGCGCGCGCGGCTGCTGGCCGATGGCGCGCTACCGCTCGCCAATGCCGCCGCGCGGGCTAGCTTCGACGCGCTGGTCGCCAGACGGGCCGAGCTTGAGCCGGTGGCCTACCTCACCGGCGAGCGCGAGTTCTACGGTCTGGCCTTCTTCGTCGACCGGCGGGTGCTGGTGCCGCGCCCCGAGACCGAGCTGATCGTCGGGCTGGCGATCGCGCGCGGGCGGCAGATCCAGCGCGATCGCGCGGCGCACCAGGCCGCGCCCGCCACCCACCCGCTGACGTTTGCGCCGCTCCAGATCGCCGATATTGGCACCGGCAGCGGCTGCATCGCCGTGGCGCTGGCCGCCAACCTCCCCGGCGCGCTGGTCTACGCCGTCGATCGCTCGGTGGATGCGCTCGATGTGGCGCGGCGCAATATTGAGCGCCATCGCCTGGACGGTAGGATCGCCCCGATCCATGGCGATCTGCTCGAACCGCTGACGGTTCCCGTCGACCTGATCGTCTCCAACCCGCCGTACACGGTCATGGCCGAGAACGACGCTGGGGTGAACCGCCACGAGCCGCGTCTGGCGCTCGATGGCGGCCCCGACGGGCTGGATCTCTATCGTCGGCTGCTGGCCGAAGCGCCTGGCTATCTGCGGTCGGGCGGCTCGATACTGCTGGAGATCGGGGCGCAGCAGGGCGCTGCGGTGGCCGAGCTGGCGCGCGCGGCGCTCCCTAACGCGCGTGTTACAATCGAGCGCGACCTGGCCGGCTGGGAGCGCGCCGTCATCATCGATAGTGTCTGAGCAGCGCACAGCGCACGGCGGGGGTTTGGGGCGTGCACTGCGCGCAGTCGAAGGGGCGCAGCTCCCGCGATCGCTCTCCGCCGACGCGGTGCCGCAGGCCAAACAGCGCGCAGCGCACGGCGGGGGTTTGGGGGTCGGGTACCTTCTGGGTGCCCCCGAGATATCTCTACCCTCATTAGGATAGTAATATGAGCTATAAACTTGTGGCGGTGGACCTGGACGGCACGCTTGTGGGCGAGGATCTGACAGTGGCCCCCGCGACGATCGCGGCGGTGCGGGCGGCGCGCGAGCTCGGCGTGACGACGACGATCGCCACCGGGCGCATGTTCAAGGCTGCGCGTCACTTTGGCGCGATCCTCGGCGTGGACGCGCCGCTGATCTGCTACCACGGCGCGCTGATCCGGCGCTCCCAGAGCGGCGAGACGCTCTACGAGCAGCTCATGCCGCCCGCGCCGAGTATGGCGCTGGTGGCCGATATGCTGGACGCCGGCCTCGAGACCATCGCCTACGTCGATGAGCAGCTGTGGGTCGCGGCGCGCACGGAGTATATCGAATGGTACATCCGCTTCCAGCCGGAGCAGGTAGATGTGGTGATTGCGCCGGATCTGGCGCGCGCCGTCGGCGATCGGCCGGCCACCAAGATCCTGTTCGCCGCCGACGGCCAGACCGTCACGCGCGAGCTGGCGCGCCTGACCGCTCGCTTCGGCGGCGAGCTCGGCACGGTGCGTTCGGCCGAGCGGCTGGGCGAGTTCACCGCGCCTGGCGTGAGCAAGGGGGCGGCGCTGGCGCAGCTGGCGCAGATCCTTGGCGTCAGCCGGGACGAAGTCATCGCGATCGGCGACCACGAGAACGACATCTCGATGATCGAATGGGCCGGGCTGGGCCTCGCGATGGGCAACGCTGTCGAGCCGGTCAGGCAGATCGCCGACGCGGTGGTGCCGCCGGTGAGCGAGGCCGGGGTGGCGCGGGCGATCGAGCGCTACGTGCTTGGGCGCTGACCTACGTCACCGCTCGCCCGGCGCGCTCGCGGCCGTACTGCTCGATCTCGCCAAGAAAGCGCGATGGCTTGAGCTGCTTGCCGCGGCTCCGGCCAGCCGCCCAGGAGAGCATCAACTTCTCGGCGGCCCGCGTCAGCGCCACATAGCACAGCCGCCGCTCCTCCTCGATCCCGGCAGGGTCGAGCAGGCTGCGCTCGTGCGGCAGCGTCCCCTCCTCCAGACCCACCACAAACACCGCCGGCCACTCCAGCCCCTTTGCGGCGTGGATTGTCAGCAGCTGCACCTGGTCGCGCTCCCTGTCGTCTTCGCCCAGGTTGGTCATCAGCGCGATCTCCTGCAGTAGGCTGGAAAGATCGGTGTGCTCGGCGGCGGCCACCGACAGCTCCTGAAGATGCGAGCGGGCCTCGGCGAGCTCGTCCCCCTCCATCCGCCGTCCCAGATCGGCCATGTAGCCGCTGACCTCCAGCACATCGGCGAGCAGATTGTCTGGCGTCATGGTCTTGGCGTAGCGCCGCCAGCGGCTGAGCAGCGATCCGACCTGCCGCGCGCCATCGGCCGCCTTGCCGGAGAGCGCGCCGATGGCCGCCGGCTCGGCCAGCGCAGCCGAGATGCTCATGCCGCCCTGCGCCGCAAACGTGGCTAGCAGCGCCAGCGACTGCGCCCCGAGACCGCGCGCCGGGGTGTTGATGATCCGGGTCAGGCTGAGGTTGTCCGCCGGGTTGTTGATGGCCCGCAGAAAGGCGATGGCATCGCGGATCACCGCCCGGTCGTAGAAGCCGGTGGCGCCGCGGATGGCGTACGGGATGGCGGCGTGGCGCAGCGCCTGCTCGAGCGGTCGGCTCATATGCTTGGTGCGGAACAGCACGGCGATATCCTTGGGCCGCCGTCCCTGGGCCATCAGTTCCTGCACACCGCGCACCACCTGCTCGGACTCGTCCTTGCCGTCTTTGGCGTCAAAGATCCGCAACGGCACATCGCGCGGGGCGCGCATCTCGGCGCGCGGCTCGGGCTTTGCGGCGCGCAGTGCCATCGGCGGCACCACCCGCGAGTGGCGGATGACGGCGTAGGCGGCGTCCAGGATCGGCTGGCGCGAGCGATAGTTGGTGGTCAGGTCCAGCAGCAGCGCCTCGGGGAAATCCTGCTGGAAGCGCGCGATGATGGTGTGATCGGCGTTACGGAAGCCGTAGATCGACTGCATGCCATCGCCGACGGCGAATAGCGAGCGGCGGCCCCCGTTAGCCGTAGATGGTCGGGTCAGCATCTCGACCAGCGCGTACTGGCTGGCGTCGGTATCCTGGTACTCGTCCACCAGCACGTGCTTCCAGCGGGCGTGCTGATCTTCGAGCACATCGGGGTGCTCGCTCAGCAGCCGGTGGGTCAGCAAGATCATATCGTCGAAGTCCAGCGCGTTTGCCTGTTCAAGCGTGCGCTGGTAGCGGCGGTAGCAGCCGGCCACGAACGACTCCAGCGGATCTTTGGCGAAGCGAGCGGCGAGGCGCGGCGTCAGCAGCCGGCTCTTGTTGCGGCTGATCAGGCGCAGCAGATCGTCAGCCTCAAGCGCGGCGGGCGGTCGCTCCTTGCTCGCATCGAGCGCCGCTGCGGCCAGCTGGAGCTGCTCGTCCGCCCCGTAGATGGTGAAGTCGGCGGTGTAGCTGCCGATCCGCCCGGCGATCTCCTGGCGCAGTAGCTTGCCACAGACCGCGTGAAATGTCCCGGTGGTCAGGCCGCGAGTCTTGCTGCCGAGCAGCCCGCGCAGCCGCTCGCGCATCTCCTGCGCCGCCTTGTTGGTGAACGTCAGCGCCAGGATGGAGGAGGGCGGCGCGCCGTGCTGCTCGATCAGGTGGGCGATGCGCAGCGTCAGCACGCGGGTCTTGCCGCTGCCGGCGCCGGCGCGCACCAGCATCGGGCCGACGGGGGCAGAGACGGCGGCGCGCTGCTCAGGGTTGAGGTTTTGTAGGTAGGTCATGCTGGCTCGGCTCCATCGCGGTGACGAGCTGGCAGTATAGCAGAGCCGGCGGTAGCATGGGGCGATGGCGCGCGGGGCGGCGGCGGATCAATGGCGGGCGGGCGATGGCGGGCAATGAGGTAGGGGCGAAGCGCGCCGATCGATCGCATGGTGGCGATCCACGTCTGCGCTTGCTTCGCCGGTACGGGGCGGCGGCGGGCGATGGCGCGCGGGCGGCGATTGGAGAGGCGAAGCGCGCCGATCGATCGCATAGTGGCGATCCATGTCTGCGCTTGCTTCGCCGGTACGGGCGATGGTGCCCAGGCGATGCGTCAATCGTCAATTGCCAATGCGCTAGCGCTCGGTTGGCGGGCGGGTATCCACCACCACCGGCCTTCCCTCGGGGCTGATTGGCGGGTAGACGTTCACGCCCGGCGCTGGCGCGACGACTGTGTCGGGCGTCGAGTCGTCGTAGCGGCTCCAGCCCTCGGAGCGCCAGTGGTTGCCGCGATCCTTCATGTCCACCGGGCTATGGCGGTCCATGATCTCGGCCGCCCTATCGGCGGCGGCGTCATCGGCGCTGAGCATCAGCAGCGTGCCGCCGCGGCGCACGCCCTCGGCGTATAGGTTGGCGTCAGTGTCATCCAGCCCGGCCGAGCTCAGCGCCGCCGTGAGCCCGCCGGTGGCAGCGCCGGCCGCCGCCCCGATCCCAGCGCCGAGCGCCGTGCTGCCAAGCGCGCTCGCCAGCGCACCGACCGCGATCACCGGGCCGATGCCGGGGACGAACAGCGCGCCAAGACCGACGAGCAGACCGATCGTGCCGCCGGCTACCGTCCCGCCAACTGCGCCGGCACCAGCCGCTTCCTCGACGTACTGCGTCTCGTCGATCTTGCCGGCGTGGCTGCCATCGGCGTCCTGCGCGAGAATGCTGATATCGTCCTGGCTGAAGCCGCTGCTGCGCAGGTCGCTCAGCGCTGACTCTGCGGCGGTACGAGTATCGTAGAGTGCGGTGACTGTTCGCATGGTGAGATCTCCTTGTCATCGTTCACAGAGCGGATGGGGCGATCGACATCGATCGTCCCACGTATTTCATGGCAAGGTGTGTGCCACGGAGAGTATCGCGGATGAATGCGGCGTCGGTACAACCGATCGCGCCGAGTGGCCGTAGTCTCTTGTGTCCGACGGGCGGCATATGCAGGAGGTACGCTATGGAACTGCTCGGTATCCACCATCTCACGGCTGTGTCGGCACAGATCCGTGAGAACCACCGCTTCTACACCCAGACCATCGGCATGCGGCTGGTGAAGCGCAGCGTGAACCAAGATGACGTGAGCGCTTACCATCTATTCTACGCCGACGCGGTGGGCAGCCCGGGAAGCGATCTGACGTTCTTCGACTGGAGCGTGCCGCGCGAGCGCCGCGGGACCCGCGCCATCGCCCAGACCGGCCTGCGGGTCGCCGGCCACGCCGCGCTGCTGTGGTGGGAGGAGCGTCTGCGCGCCCTCGGGGTGTCGGCGCGGCCGCTCGCCGAGCGCGATGGCCGCCTCATGCTGGAGTTCGACGACCCGGAGGGCCAACGTCTGGCGCTCATAGACGATGGCGGGGCGGGCGACGCGCACCCGTGGGACCGTAGCCCAGTGCCCGCAGCGCATCAGGTGCGCGGCCTCGGGCCGATTCTGATCAGCGTGCCGCGTCTGGCCCCCACCGACGCGCTGCTGCAGGGGGCGCTCGGCATGCGCCAGACGCGATCGTACCAGCACCTGGAGCGGGCCAGGGACACGGTCTATGTCTATGAGATGGGGCCTGGCGGGCCGGCCGCCGAGCTGCATGTGGCCGAGCAGCCTGGCCTGCCGCCGGCGCAGCCTGGGGCTGGTGGGGTGCATCACGTGGCGTTCCGCGTGGCGGACAAAGCCTACGACGCCTGGGCTGAGCGGCTCGACGCGCAGCGTATCGGCAATAGCGGCCCGGTGGATCGCTACTGGTTTCGCAGCCTCTACTTCCGCGATCCAAATGGGGTGCTGTTCGAGCTCGCCACCGAGGGCCCCGGCTTTGGGGTGGACGAAGACATGGCGACGCTGGGCGAGAAGGTGGTGCTCGCGCCGTTCCTTGAGCCGCAGCGCGATGCGATCGTCGCCGGGCTCAAGCCGATCGACTGACGCTAGCCGTAAAAATCGGTCGTGCCATCGGCGTCGAGGCGCTCCAGCATACGGCGCAGCTTCTCAGCGCTGGCGGGATACGGCGCAGCTGCGAGATCGGCGGCGTCCAGCTGCCCGGCCCGCCCCCAGGCCGAGCGTGAAGTGCCGAGCAGGAGCTCGAGCAGCTCGGTGAGCGCGGCGCGCAGCCGCGGTGTATCCTCGCCGCGCAATTTTGGCAGGATCTTCTGCTTGATCTGGAAGTCGAGCGCCTGCTCGGTCGCCAGGATGCCGCGCCCGCGCTCGATATACTCAAGCATGGCCGCGATCGTCCGGTAGCCAAACGGCTGGCCGGCACGCTCCACAATGGCGAAGATCCGCTGGATCGTGCGCCAGGCCGCCTCATCCACCGCGCCGCCGTACTGCGCCCGAAACCCCACTAGATCGACATCGGTCAGCTCGATCAGGTTGGCCCGATCCAGGATCTTATCGGACAGCGGGTGGGCGCTCTCATCGACGTTGACGGTGCCAATGAAACTGACGTTTGGCGGCAGCCGAAACGGGCTGGCGACAAGCTCGCCGCCGGTGGTCTCAGCCTGGGGGCTTGGCAGACCGAGATCGACAAGACGGTCGTCGGTTTCCAGCGCCGAGAGGATCGGCGCGAGGTAGTACTCCGGCCGCGCCAGGTTCATCTCGTCCAGGCAGACGAAGTACGGCATCGTCGGGTCGGCGCTTGCGCGCAGCAGCAGCCGCAGGAGCGGGGTGGCGTGGAAGCGCCCGGTGATGCCGTTGAAATAGCCGAGCAGATCGCGGGCGTTGTGCCAATCCGGCTGGACGGCCACCAGCAGGTAGGCCGGGTTCTCCTGACCGGGCGCGAGCGTATCGCCGTAGATCGCGTCGGCGTAGAGCCGGGTCAGGCGAGTCTTGCCGGTGCCGGAGATACCAGGCAGGATGACCAGCGGGCGGGTGCGCAGCGCCACGTGGTAGGCGCGGATGGTGGCGTCCGGCAGGGCGAAGCCGCGGGCGTGGATGCGCGCCACGATCGTCTCGATCGGCGGAATGGACAGCGCCGTGTAGGGCGTGGTGCGGCGCTCGCGCAGCACCGCAGCGCCGTACGGGTCCAACGCCTCGGCCTGCTCCATCACCGCCTCGTTGAGCGGCAGCAGCGATAGTGCGTCGGCCACCAGCCGCCTGACGAAATCTGGCCCGCCGTTGACCGCCTCCTCCCAGCTATAGGAGTAGCCAGCCAGCAGATAGCCGCCTGGCGAATCGAGGTAGCGATCGAGCCAGAGGTCGCCACGCGCCCGGCCGTCGGCGAAGCGGACCTCGGGTAGGCTGGCGATGAGCGGCTGCCACAGGGCGCGGCCATCTTCCCAGGCGCGGCGCAGATCGGGCTTGCGCCGCTTCCAGAGCTGAAGTGCCACAAAGACCCGGCGCTCGGCGCCAGAGACTGCGATGGTGACCCCCGATCCGCGCGGCGGGCGGTCGAAGGCGACGTGGTACTCGTCCACTGGCTCACGCTCAGCTGCGCCGCGGTTGGTGAAGCGCAGCGTGCGGTAGGAGATCTCGTAGAGCGGCCACTCGCGCGGCAGCCGGCGGGCGGCACTTTCGGCCACCTGCTCGGCGATCGCGGCCAGCAGCGGGTGAAGCCTGGCCTGGATCGCCCGCCAGCGCGCATCGATTCCCGGCACGTCCAGCGCGCCCAACGTCTCGGGGGTGAAGGCCGACAGCGACGCTGGCGAGCTCATCGCAGCCGGGCCACGGCGGTGGAGATGGCGGTGAACAGCCACAGCCCCCAGATCAGCGTGCCGAGCGAGAACAGCCCGGTGAACAGCAGCAGCGGCAGCGCGCCGAGCACCATGCCGAAGCCGACAGCGATCTGGATCGGGCGGCCGCGCTTGGCGCGCACCAGCTTCTCGATGGCGCGCACGATCAGCTCGCCGCTGGCCGGGCCGGCGGCGATGGCGATGATGAAGCCGAAGAATGGGATGCGGCCGAGGAACAGCCCGACGCCAAAGCTGATCGGGAGGGCGATGATCAGCGCCAGCGCGAAGGCCGCCGCGACATGGCCGGCGCCAACCTTGTAGTTCGGCGGGCGGCGGGCCTCGGCGCACTCGGGGCAAAGCTGCCCGACGGCGGCTGGCCTGGCGCACGCCGCGCAGATCGGTCGGTCGCACTGGACGCAACGCAGCCCGGTCTCGCGGTCGGGGTGGCGGTAGCAGCGCGCAAGTGTCTCGGCGGCGGGGGCGGCAGCGGCGGGCAGCTCGACGACGGCCGGCTTTGGCCTTGGCGCCAGCGTCAGCCCATCGGCCTGCCACGCCGCAACCTGTGACAGCGCATCGCGCGCCGTCTGGTTGGCCGGGTCGCGGGCGATGACGCGGGCAAGCTGGGCGCGGCGATCGGCGAGCAGCGGGGCGAGCAGCGCGAGGCCGAGCAGCGCGGCGATGTTCTCTGGGTCGCGCTCCAGGACGCGGCGGTAGGCGGAACGTGCGGCGATCGTATTGCCATCGGCGCGGGCGCGCTCGGCCTCGGCGAGGTTAGGGTCAGTGATGGTTGTTAGAGCTGCATTCATAGAAATAGTATACCATGCCAGACCGGCGGCAATCGTTAGCATTCGATATGTGCTCGTGGAGAGATGAAGCGATGAAGGGGTGAAGCGATGAAGAGGCGCCGCTGCGCGCGTGTCATGCTGAGCGGCGTGCGCGGGATTTCTGACGGATGCAGACCGGTGCCGCGAAGCAGCTGTGCTGGCACAGCGCGGTGGGACGAGATGAGGGGATGACCGGGCGAAACATTCTGAATCCGGGCTTCTGTGATACCATGGTGGGGTATTCTCTAAGCGCACGAGGAGCGAGCATATGGCTGAGCAACCGACATTGATGATCGTCCACGCCCACCCCGACGACGAGGTGATCGGCACAGGCGGGACGCTGCTGCGCTACCGCGAGGAGGGCGTGCGGACGGTGCTGGTGACCGCCACGCTCGGTGACGAGGGCGAGATCGTGGCCGAGGACCTGAACACGCCAGAGAACAAGGCGCATCTCGCCGAGATCCGCCGTGTCGAGCTGGCCCGCGCCGTCGAAATCCTGCGCATCGCGGACCACGAGCTGCTCGGTTATCGCGACTCTGGGATGGAGGGGCAGGAGAGCAACGCCGACCCCGCCTGCTTCAATATGGCGGATCCGACCGAGGCCACTGGGCGGCTGGTGCGGCTGGTGCGGCAGTACCGGCCGCAGGTGCTGGTCTCCTACAACGCCCACGGCGGCTACGGTCACCCGGATCACATCGCCTGCCACCGCGCCACCGTCGCCGCCTTCGCCGCCGCAGCGGACGCGGCGCAGTACCCCGAGTACGGCCCTGCCCACCGGGCGCTCAAGCTGTACGAGATCGCGTCGCCGCGCGAGCTGTGGCTGGAGGCCTTCGCCGCGATGAAGGAGATGGGCATGCTCACGCTGCTCGACCGGCCGGACTTCCCGATCGAGAAGTTCACCGTGCCGCTGGCCGACGTGACCACGGCGATCGATGTGATGCGCTACAGCGAGGCCAAAATGGTAGCGCTGCGGGTTCACCGCACCCAGATCCGCGAGGACAGCTGGTTCTACTCGATGCCAGAGGATCTGGCGGCGCGCTCGTTTGGCCGCGAGCACTATACGTTGCGCACCAGTCACGTGGCGCTGCCGCCGCACGACGGGGCTGAGGGCGACCTATTCGCCGGGATCTTGTAAAAACTCACGCGAAGTCATAAAGCGGGATCATTTCAGCTCACCGCTCGCTTCACCAGCACGCTGATCTTCGCCTCTTCGGCTGCGGTCAGCTCCATCAGCGCGAAGGATGCCGGCCACATGGCACCGTCGTCGAGGTTCGCCGCGTCGCTGAAGCCGAGCGTCGCGTACCTGGTGCTGAACTTCTGTGCGCTTTGGAAGAAGCAGACGATCTTGCCATCTTTGGCATACGCCGGCATCCCGTACCAGGTTTTCGGCGAGAGGAACGGCGCGCTGGCTGTGATGATCGCGTGGAGCCGCTCGGCCATGGCGCGCTCCGGTTCGGGCAGCTCGGCGATCTTCGCGAGCACATCGCGCTCCCCCTCGGCCCTATCCTTGTTCGCGCGCGCCTCAGCCTTCAGCTCTTTGGCGCGCTCCTTCATCGCGGCCTGCTCCTCGGCTGTGAATCCCTTGGCGCTTTTGCTCGTCGCGGCGGTGCGCTCGGTGGACTCCTGCGCGTCCTTCGTTTCAGTCTGGCTCATCGTAATCTCCTCACTGTAACAATCCTACGAGGGTAGAGACAGGATGCTCTCGGGGCTGCGCCCCAGAACCCCGTACGTATCACGCTTCTTCCACGGAGCCGGTAGTTACGCCTGCGGCAGGGCTTTTTTGGCTTGCAGCAAAAGAATCGCTTCCATCGTCCGTCATGTCAGCATTATACGTGACTTAATAGTCACATGTCAAGGACTTATGCCGGGCGCTGCGTTTCATCCTCGGCGCTTCTTCGCGTATCAGCTATCAAGCGTAACGGTCAATCGTCAATCGTCAATGTTTCTCGCCTGCGGCATCCACGCCCGCTTCATCGGCGCTTCACGTCTGTGCCCGATCATGCGTCAGGACGAAGCGTCCGGCTTCTCCTACGCTGAAAAGGAACAACGCATGCGACAGCCGGTGAGTAGCATCGCAGAGGGCGCGCCGACCGCCTCATCGCTCGGGCGGCAGATGCTGAACAAGGTCCCAGCCGTCACCGCCATTTTTTGGATCATCAAAGTTCTGGCGACGACGGTGGGCGAGACCGCCGCAGATTTCCTCAACACCCAGCTGAGCTTCGGGCTGACGAACACCACCTATGTGATGGCCGCGCTGCTGCTGGTGGTACTGTTCTTCCAGTTCCGCGCCAAGCGCTATGTCCCTTCGATCTACTGGCTGGCGGTCGTGCTGATCAGCATCGTCGGCACGCTGATCACCGACAACCTGGTGGACAACTTCAAGGTTCCGCTGCAGACGACGACGCTGGTGTTTGGGGCGGCGCTGACCGCGACGTTCGCGCTGTGGTTCGCCAGCGAGCGGACGCTGTCGATCCACTCGATCTTCACGAGCAAGCGCGAGGCGTTCTACTGGCTGACTATTTTATTCACCTTCGCGCTTGGCACTGCGGCCGGCGACCTGGTGGCCGAGACGCTGAGCCTAGGATACCTGCTCTCTGCGATGCTGTTCGCCGCTGTGATCGGCACTATCGCCGTGGCCAACCGCTTCGGGCTGAACAGCGTGCTGGCGTTCTGGGCGGCCTACATTCTGACCAGGCCGCTCGGCGCATCGCTCGGCGACTACCTCTCGCAGCCGCCGGCGCTCGGCGGCCTCGGGCTCGGCACGATCGGCACCAGCGCACTGTTCCTGCTGATCATCCTCGGTCTGGTGAGCTACCTCTCCATGACGCGCAAGGATGCCATCGACGCGCCGGAGGCCCAGACCGAGGACGCGCCATCCGCGATCAGCTGGAAGGATATCGCGTTTGTGGCGGCGCTGGTGATCGTGGCCGGGCTTGGGTTCTCCTGGCGCTCGACGCAGGTGGCGCAGCAGGCGCTAGCCGCTAGCTCCACGGCAGCGCCGCTCGGCGACCTCGCGAACTACCGGCAGATCACCATGGATACGCTCGCCCTGGTGCGCGCCAACAATCTGGCGCAGGCCAAGACGCGCGTGACCGATCTGGAGACGGCGTGGGATACCGACCAGGCGCGGCTGAAGCCGATGAACCCGGCGACGTGGACCGCGATGGACGGGGCCATCGACACGGTGCTGAAGACGGTGCGCGCGCCGCAGCCGGACGCCGCCGCGAGCAGCGCCGCGCTGCAATCGCTGAGCGATATGCTCAACACGCTCGACCCGAAGGCGTCTGGCGGGTGACGGCGATGCGGCCGCCTCAGGCGGGGAAGGCAATGCACGGGCCGCTGACGGCGATGGCGACGGTCGCGCCGAGCGGCGGCGCGGCATCGGAGCGGGCGCGGGCGACGACCGACGAGCCATCGGCGAGGGCGATGGTGAGCAGCGTATCTGCGCCGAGGAACAGCGCGTCGACCACGGTGGCGGGCGCTCCAGGGCTGGGGATCGCCGCGATCTGCTCCGGTCGAACCAGCACCACGACCTGGCCATCACGTGGCGGGGCGAGCTGCAGCGTTCCGAGCGCGCAGGTGGCCCGTTCGCCAGCGGCATGCCCGGGGAGCAGGTTGGCATCGCCAAGGAAGCCGGCGATGGCCGCGCTAGCCGGGCGGAGGTAGAGATCCTGCGGGCGGCCGAGCTGGGCGATGCGGCCGGCGAACATCACGGCGACCCGGTCGGCGGTGCTCAGCGCCTCCTGCTGATCGTGGGTGACGATGATGGTGGTGATCCCGGCGGCCCTGACCAGCTGGCGTACGCTGGCGCGCAGCTGCTGGCGCAGCGCGGCGTCCAGATTGGAGAACGGCTCGTCGAGCAGCAGCAGCGGCGGGTCTGGGGCCACGGCGCGGGCGATGGCGACGCGCTGCTGCTGGCCGCCGGAGAGCTCGGCCGGGTAGCGGTCGGCGAGCTCTGTGATAGCGGCGAGCGCGAGCATGGCGGCGACGCGCTGGGCGCTGACGCGGCGATCGAGGTGGGCCAGGCCGAAGGCGACGTTCTGGGCGACGGTGAGGTGCGGGAAGAGCGCGTAGTCCTGGAACACCAGGCCGACGCCGCGGCGCTCCGGCGGGACCCATGCGTCTGGGGCGGCCACGGCGCGGCCGGCGATGGCGATAGTGCCGGCGTCCGGACGCTCCAGGCCGGCGATCAGGCGCAGGGTGGTGGTCTTGCCGCAGCCGCTCGGGCCGAGCAGGGCGAGCAGCTCGCCTGGGGCGACGGCGAGCGAGAGGTTGTCGACCGCGACTGGGACGGCGGCGTAGCGGCGCGAGACGCCGTGCAGATCGAGGGCCGGCGTCATTTGAGGATCATGCAAGTAGTGGTGGCGTGGGCGTACAGCTTGCTGGCTTCGTCGGTGAGGCGGGCCTCGGCGGTGGCTACGCGCGCGCCGCTGTGGATGACGGTGCCGACGCAGGTGATGCGGCCGGTGGCGATGGTGATCGGGCGGACGAAATTGACCTTGAGCTCCAGCGTGGTGTAGGCGGTGGCGGGCGGGAGCGTGGTGTGGATGGCGCAGCCCATGGCCGTGTCGGCGATGGTGGAGATCATGCCGCCGTGGACGTTGCCCATCGGGTTGTAGTGATACTCGGCGGGGGTGAAGGCGAAGACCATGCGCCCGGGGGCGGCCTCGACGCCGACGATATCGA